>JAVBRM010000155.1:0-14552 GCA_031548025.1 Victivallaceae bacterium
TCAACGGCCAAAATCGTATAAATCTCGTCCGCAGGACGGGGTTTTATGCCGATTTTGCGTCTTGACTCCGTCGACAAACGGAGTACTCCCCGACCGCCTAAAATTTTCTTTCATTTTTTCATATTACTTTTGACACTACCCATGTTAAAATTATTGAATTGCACATTTTCCACCCGGTCGAGCGAAAATGCCTCCCGGTATTCGGTGAAACGGTCCAGCCAACTGTTGTATGGCTTCATATTCCGAAGCCGTATTTTGACGTTGTCGAACGAAATTCCCGACACCCGATGCTCCGGTTGGAACGTGGCAAATGGCGGCGAACCGCATACCGCATCGATATTGCTGAAAAAGAGGTTACGAACCCCGCCCACCGGAACCTCGGGATCGAGGCGGATAAACAACAGCCCGGTTTCCGTTTCCATGGTGATATTGTTGAATCGAATATTTTCGACGGTGAACGGCTTGATGGCCGATTCAGTTTCGAGATGCTTCCGGGGCAGAATCACCGAAACCCCGCAAAAACTGCGTCGAATAACCAGGTTGGAAAAAATACAGTCGCGGACTTCAAAATCATTGGTCCAGCCCAGCCGGATCGCCGAACTGCCGCTCTGCAGAGTGCAATTGCTGATACTGACCCGTTCGCACGGCTTTGGGACCGCCAGCGGGGGCTGGTGTGAGCGCAGAATAAACGCATCGTCGCTGCAACGCAAAATGCAATCGCTGACTGTAACGTCGCGACAGGCGCTCAGGTGAATACCGTCCACGTTCGGCAACCGCATGTCGCAATCGGTTTTCATGCGATGAATTTGAAGGAATTCGCAGTCGAGAAACCAGGTATTCCAACCGGGCGAATTTAAAATCGTGATGTCTTCGATCAAGACATTGCGGCAGCCGACGAAAAACAGACAACGCCCCGGAATCAACGTATCGTGTTTGCGCTGCCAGACCCGGTGCAACGGGTATTCTTCATCGACCACTTCCATAAAAGAATGCCCCTGCCCGTCGATCCGGCCGCGCCCGGTCAACGCAATATTTTCGCAGCCCTCGGCGTAAATGATTGCCCGCCGGTTATTGCGCGGCGCCCATTTGGGACGCCAATAGCGGCTTTCCGTAATTTCCGGATATTTTTCGCCTTCGGTTCCGGCGAGCAAAACCGCGTTGACGTCGATTTCCAGCCGGACGCCGCTACGGAAATTCAGGGTATAGATCAGATAAGTACCTCCGGCGACCAACACCGTCCCGCCGCCTTCGTTGTGACAGGCGTCGATAGCCTGTTGAATCATGGCGGTGCAATCGGTTTTACCATTGCCCACCGCGCCATATTTGCGAACATCGAACATATTTTTCTCCATTGGTTCAGATTTTAGAATAATTGCCGCTGTCATGATAATAATTCCCAAAAATATTCTCATTTCTTTTCTTCGAGTTTAAGTGATTTGATGATACCGTTCCGGCCGTGAATGGAAACATAAGCGGCATTTTCCGGGGTAATGAAAGACATGGATTTCGTCTCCTCCCGGTTCGGCGGATAAAGCTCAATATTGGTCTTGAGCGGGCTGAGGGATTTGCCGTTGATATCGCTGAGTCCAACCGTTACGCGGATTCGTTTGTCGACACTCCGCAAATGCGCGGTGAGCTGATATTCCTGGTTGGGCCGAACCGGAATCGTCGTCGTCGAAAAACTGTTTTCCGGAGAGGCGTCCATGGCGAATTTCCCTTTTTCCAGTTCCACGATCCGCGAGTTGCGCGGACTGTATCCGGAGTAATTGTAAAGCCCATATCGGAAATCCGGATTGATATTCAGCGCGCCCTCATCAATGATCTCCAACTTCATGTCGTCAATGAACATCTTGTTTTGCATATTCATAAAATTATGGAATATGATCTGCAGTTCTCTGCTTCTCGGCGGCGCATAAAAAATCTCCTCATAACGCGTCCAACTCCCGTGCGCCATCACTGCGGAAAGCGGTGCGCCGCGTGTAATCTTTTTGTCGTTTTCATCGGTAAACAACAATTCCCAGCCGGGCAACGGCTTGCCTTTGCTGCCGCGGGCCGCATCGAAATATATGTACTCCATCAGCGGATTGTTCTCAAACGTATCCGGCCCCTCGATTTTTCCCATGAAACTGAATTTATATTTGACGAAATGCTTCACCGGAATGCGTTTCATGAAAGCGCGGACCATGGTCTTTTCCGGACCCGCTTTTTCCGGATCAATCACCAGAGCTCTGGAACCGTTTACACCAGCTCCTTTGACCAGGGCGGCATGGACCAATTTCCGCTGGAAATAGTCTTTGACATCGCCCTTTTCGAAGCCGTCGCCCCATGGCACGGAAATTTCTTCGGCCGTAAGAACAAATGTGAATAACATGACCAATATAATATTTTTCATTTCGATTCTCCGATTACTTACCGTCCAGATTCTCATCCCACGGCATGGAATTGTGATTGGTGAAATTCGACAGTAGTTCGGTCTTGACCGGCCGAACACTGCAATCGAGAAAAGCGGTATTGCACATCCCCGCATTCTGGAGCTCCGCCGGCCCCCAACGGGCGTGTCTGCCGTAAACATAACTGCGGTGCGCGTAAGCATAACCATAACGCCATTTGCCCAGCGGCAGCGTCCCCGCGCCCCACGTTTCCGCAAACATCAACCGTGCCGACGGGCTCCCTTTCATCTCCGCCATTTTGTGCTGGGTATTGGAACTGTTGTAATAGATGGCAAGCGACATGCCATATGAACGGTAGTTAAGCGCATAGGTAAAGCCCGGCACCGCAATCGCAACCATAGCCGGACACCAGATAACCTTGGTTTTCGACCGCCATTCAAGGGTATTGGAGTATTTTGTTCCCAGATACGGCGCGATCAGTTCGACATACGATGGCGAGGCTATGGTCGCTTCCGCGTCATAATACCCCCCGTTGCGCGGCAGCCAGTCGCTCCAGTCGTTGACGTACGCCATGACCCCGCCGCTGAGCTGTTTGATATTGTTGATGCAACTGATGCTGTGCGCCTTATCTTTCGCTTTGCCCAAAGCCGGCAGCAGCATCGCGGCCAGTATCGCGATAATCGCGATGACAATGAGCAATTCAATAAGCGTAAATTTAGCATAATCTGTTTTCATTTGCCATTCTCCTCGATGGTAAGATTTTTTATACTCTGGTGCAATTGCAGTTGCCCGGGCAGGAAATAACGGATATAGGTCGGTGGGCTTTCTTCCAGGAGTTGTTCGAGTAGTTCCACCGCCTTGACTCCAAGCTCGTATCGGGGCTGGGCAATGCTGGAAACCCGGCAAGAACAATCGCCGGAAACCACGGCATGATCGATCCCGATGACCGAAATATCCTCGGGTACCCGTATTCCCTTGAGCCGTAGCGCCTCGATCAGCGCATATGCGAAAGTATCGTTGTTGGCAAACACGGCGGTCGGCGGCTCTTTCGGAAATTTCCGGATATACTGAATGAGATTTTGCGGTTCCTTAAAAACAAGCGGTTCCAGCTCGTGACGCAGCATGAAACGCCGGTATGCATCGATGCGCGCCTCCGTTGAAGAATAGTCGAATTCATTGGTTCCGAGATAGACGATTCGCCGATGGCCGTTCCGGTAAAACTCCCGCATCCCCTGCTCCACCGCTCCGGCGTGATCCATCGACACCGAATGGCAAAGCAGCCGCCGCGGCCAACGATCAAGCAGTACGATCGGATAGTTCTTTTTGACCAGTTCGCACAGAATATGCTGCATGGCAGGCGGATACGATGAGATCAGGATGATTCCGGCCGATTTTTTCGCGGCATCGGCCAGCTCTTCCTCTTCATGGGTTTTGCTGATATAGACATGACGGTTGAACAACACATATTTCTGACGGTCGATGGTGTCTTCCACTCCTCGCGTAAAGTCAACCATATCCGCGCAAAAATGGTGAAACGGCGATAAAAATGTAATGACCGCCTTGCCGGCGGGTTTCTCCGGTTGGACATATCCCGGCAACCCCCGCTGCCGCAGTTCATGCCCTCCGACAAAGGTCCCTTTCCCGTGAATTTTCTGCAACACACCGATTGATTCAAGGTCGTTCATAGCGCGCGAAACCGTCATCTGACTGACGTTCAAACGAATGGATAAATCCTTGATGCTTGGCAGAATATCACCGCAGCGCATGCCGTTTTTAATCAAGCGCAAAACATAATCCTGAATATATTTCTGTTTTTGGGTCTGAATCATGCAGAAGCTCCGGGTTTCCAAATTTATCTTCCACTGTAAATTATAGGATAACTCACGAAATAAATCAATACACAAATGAATGATTTCATCCATAATATACCAAATAAATACGCCAACACACCTAAAAGACACCTAAAGCCTCAAAAAGATGCTGTATCATAATAAGTGATACAGAAGTGCTGTTTTTGTGTCATTTTTGTAAAACCGGCAGCTTCCCGACGTATTGACATAAATCATGGCCGGTTGTATAATATCAACATAAACCGTAAAGGAAGATGTCATGCAGCGTAAACGTTACAAGAGCAGCGAAGTTGCCGCGATCTTGCGTCAGGAAATCCTGAACGGCAGGCTGCCGGCGGACAGCGCGGTAAGCACGGTGCGCGAGCTTTCGGACCGATACGGTATTTCCACGGTGACGGCGGACCGCGCGCTTCGCCAGTTGGTGGAGGAAGATTACGTGTACCGGGTGGAAAGGCGCGGAACGTTTGTCAAGAATTCCCCGCCCAAAATTCCCCGGATCGGGGTGATTACAGTTCATCCCCGCCATTCCGTCACCGGAATTCCCGATTTGCCGAACTGGGACCGGTGCGCACCTTATCTGCAGAAGTTGGGTTATACGCCGGAATTGATCGGTTATCGGGAATTGATCGAGCCTGAACTTGGCTTGCGGAAGTTGCATTGTCTGGATGGCCTGATCATTAATGCCGGGACGGTTGACGCCAAATCCTTGAAGGTGCTGAATGAATTTTCCGGTCAACTGGTGTTATATGGTTACGATTATCCCTGCCTGGAACTGCTGGCTAATCAGGTATTTCCCGATTTCAAGGTCGCTTTTCGGGAGGTCTTAAGAACGATCCGCCCAGATAATTATCCCGAGATCATTTTTCTCAAAAGCACTCATTCCAATGCCGATCATATTGCCGGGCAATGGATAAAAATGCTGAAAAATACCGGTTATCCGGAAAAAAGCATCCGAAAACTGGAAGTGCCGCCGATCCCGGGAGACAACGGCCCACTGGTCGCCTATCAGGCCTGCAGTAAACACATCGGCGAATTCAAAGGCAAGCTGGTTATTTCAGTCAGCGACTACCTGTCATTCGGACTGGTCAACGCTCTGCGGGACCATCACCTTGAGCCGGGACGCGATCTCGATTTGATCAGCACCGACAATGTGGAGGAGGAATACGGTATCTTACCCTTTGGCGAGCCGTTTCTCACTTCGGTGAGCCGGAACCGGGAACGCGTACAGCGGGAAGCCGTGGAATTGATGCTGGAACTTCTGCAGAAAAATGATGACCGTCGACATATTATACAATTGCCCACCAGCTTGGTCATTCGCCGGAGTACCGGGCTTTTCACCCTAATTGAGTATACAACAACAGGAGATAAAAAATGAGACCACGTTCGAAATTCACACTTATTGAACTCTTGGTCGTGATTGCGATCATCGCAATTCTTGCCGCTATGTTGCTGCCGGCGCTGAACAAAGCCAGGCAGAAGGCCAAGGCAACTGAATGTATGGGAAATTTAAGACAAATCATGCAGGTGAGGCTATTGTACAATCAGGATTACGATGAATATATCATGCTGAGTACATATAATAAATCAGAAGGATGGAGTCATTACAGATCCCTCGGATATATTAAAAATATAAAGATCCTGCGTTGTACTTGGGATGCTCATCCGGTTGATAACAATAATGTTTATTACTATGGGTATGGTGCAAAAGGATTGTATGGCGCCGCCGGCGGAAATTATAATTTCATCTATATTTCTGTTGCCGATGCAAAATTTCTTATCACAAAAAAAGTGAATGCGCCATCTCTTTGTTTTGAGGATGGAGATTCAGCGAATTCAGCAGTCACCAGACAAACCTCAACTCCGTGCATCACCAATACCGGAACGCATTGGTATTTTGTTCACGGCACCCGGCTCAACGCCAATTTCCTGGACGGCAGTGCGGGAGGGATAGATTTTGACAGATTCAAGCAATGTCTATCATGGGAATATCAAACTCTTACCAGTGCCAAGACGGCATACTATATCAACGGAAACAAGGCCTTGGCCACATTCAGCATACCATAGCTTAGGGAGCAAGAAAATGATGATGAGGCATTTGATGATAATTGCGTTGTTGCTAACCGGTTGCGTGATCCATGCGCAGGAAATATCAACTCCGACTACATTCACGACATTTCATAGCGAAGCAACGCCGCATAGCAAATACAAAACGGAAGCCCGGGTACAAGCCGATGACCACAATCTGATTTTTACGGTGAAATGTTTTCAACCGGAAGCTGATATCATGGCCGCAGCCAAACTCCGCGACCGCGATGTATTTAAAGATGACTGTGTGGAAATTTATATTGACAAGGAAGGCAAAGGGAAGGATTATCAGCAGTATATCATCAATCCGCTGGGAACGCTTCAGGATCTGCGCTTCCGGAGTAAAAACTGGGATTCCGAGGGCGAAGCATCGGCCCAAATCACCAAGGATTATTGGACGGTTATGTTGCGTGTACCGTTGACCGAAATTGCCGGGGATAATGAAATTGAAAATGGCGATGTCTGTATCCGTCTCAATATCTGCCGCTCGGTACCGGGGAAAAAATACAGTGAATCCCTGCTGGCAGGTGGTGTTTACAGCCAAATGGCGAAATTCATTAAACTTCGTCTGAATGGCGTCACACCGGAAAAACTGAAGCAGGACTATCTGGCGTCCCTGCGCCGGAAAGGGATCGAGACCGCGGAACTGGAGACCTTGTCCGGAAAAACATTCTATGACCATGCCGCCGCAGAAGAAGAAAAAACCCTGGCAAAACGGTTCAAGGCGTTGCCGGAAGGAATGAAATATTATTTTGCTTCCAGCACCAATGTGATTCCCAATCCAAAGTTTGAATATCTGAATCGGCGCGGCGAACCGGCAAACTGGCTCAAACGCGGCACGGGAGAATGCCGCGTTTCGGATGGCGCACTGGAAATAAAGTCCCCGGAAAAACTTGAACTCTGGCAGGAAACCCAACCGGTCCTGGATAACAAACGGCGATATGCGTTACGTGGAAAAGTCCGCTCCATTTCCGGAAATAACCGATTCAAAATCCATCTGACCGGAGTGGATCGAAGCGCCAAAAAACTGGGTATTGAAAAAGTGGTCAAAACCCTGGAAGGTCCTGCGTTTCCCAACACCGGAAACTGGACGGATGTAGAATTGGAATTTGAACTGCCGGAATCGGCTTTCCGCGCCGACGCCGGTATTGTGGTTGAAAACGGCGTACTCCAAGTTAAGGAAATAGAGCTGGATCTACTGGGCAAAGAAGACAAGGAGATCATCATCAGTCAGTTGGGGTATCACCTGACGGGGTACAAAGATGCCATTTTCTGGAGTCGGAAAGGCGGCTTGAATCCTGCGTTTGAACTAATTGAAAATGGGAAAAGCGTTTATCGCGGGACAGCGGTCAAAGTGGAAGGGCGTCCGTATGAGCGGGAAGCCTATGTGGCGGACTTCTCCCCCTTCCTGAAAGAAGGGACTTTTCAACTGAGAACCAACGGCATGACCTCCCATCCGTTCAAAGTCGGTGAAAAGGTATATCTGGACGGTATGCGTTTCATGCTGGACGCCTATTATTATCAACGTCAGGGCTTTGCTCAACCGGGCTGGAAAAAGAAGCCGGATTATCTCGATGATGGCTACATTGTCTCCAACGAGGCCAGAGGGAAGAATGATCTGCTTTATCTGCCGGACGGCAAACTGAATCCGAAATACATTCTCGGTCATCGAGATATGAGCGGCGGCTGGAGGGATGCCGGCGATTGTTCCAAACAAGTGTCCGATGGTGAAAGCATTTACATGCTCGCCCGGATGCAGTACCGGCTGAATCCTTCCTGGCGTCTGCGAAAAGGAAATATGGCCGATCTGCCAGACGAACTCTGGTGGGGTTGCAGCCGCTGGGCGGAAAAATGTTACATGGGCGACGGCACCTTCCTGACGCCT
This sequence comes from Victivallaceae bacterium, assembly GCA_031548025.1. Lineage (GTDB taxonomy): Bacteria > Verrucomicrobiota > Lentisphaeria > Victivallales > Victivallaceae > UBA5239. Next base: position 8,211 of record JAVBRM010000155.1, read on the forward strand.
ACGGTCCATGTCACGAAACTCAGTGACAACTGGGTCGGAACCGCACCGGAAGATTGTACGGACGGCATTTCCGGTACCGACGACGATCGCCTCGTGTTCGCCGATAAATCCGCAGACGGCGGCTACCAAGGCAGTCTCCATACCCAATGGATGAATTTTCACACCATTGGTCTCACCGGCCTCGCCCTCAAAAATGTCAATCCGGATATCGCCGCCACCTGCCAAAAGGTCATGGAAGGTTATTATCGACGTTTGGTGGAAAAATACGAAAACGATAATCTGGGTGCCAAGAAACATTGGAGCCGCAACGATTTGACCCACACCGGCTCCAAACTGGCTTATACAGCTATCTACATTCATCAGCTCACAGGGAAACGGGAGTATCTGGATATGGCGGAACAAGTACTCAAAAAGATCATAAACATGGTGAATACCATGGATGTCAAGACGTTCGACATGAATTCCTCATACTTTGCCACCATCCATTATTTCAACGTCCTGTTGGAATTTGCGGAGTTTTATCCAAATTCAGCCCTTATGCCGGAGCTGAAGGACGCCATTGTCCGGTACATCGCAAACCTGATTATTCCCGGTTATGACCGTGCCGAATTGTTTCCGGTGTTCAATCATGTCCGGCTGAGCAAAGCTTATGGGAAAGTGAGTTCCGCCAAAGGCATTCTCTATACCAGTACGATCTGCGCCTTTACCTTGCTTCGGGCCGGACAAATTACCGGCAATCCGGAGTATGACATTCTGGCAGAGAAAACCCTCCAATATTGGATGGGACGCAACCCCCAGAATCTGAGCGAAGTCTCCGGCTTGGGATGGCGTCATACCGCCTTGATGACTGGACTCGCCGCATGCGAAGGGCACGAAGACGCCGTGATTCCAGGGATCATGGCAAACGGCTTCCGCCAATTGGATTTCATGCCCATTCCAGCGAAGCCTTCCGCTATCACTCCCGGTGGAAATATCGCCACCTTATACGGCGTGGAAGCATGGATTCAGCCGACTGGAATGACCATGGGGCTCATGAGCGAACTTGAACTTCTTTATCGTGGGAAGAAAGTAAAATGATACAGAAATTTGCATTGATGCTTTTTCTCGGAATGCTGGCGGGGGCACAGGCGGCGGTTGAATCGGACAATCTGGTTCCGAATGGAGATTTTGAAGCCAATGCGGTCGTTTTGACAAAAACCTTCAAGGCCTCAAAGGGAAAATTGACTTTTATACAGGAACAGCCTGGGCGCAATGGATGCGCCAAGTTGGAAATCGTCCAAATCCGCACGGATCAAAACGGTCAGGAAAGCGCCCATGCTCAGCTCCAATTCACCCTGAATAATCTCAAGCCGGATACCACCTATGGGATTTCCTTTGATCTGACCGGGACTGCCCCGCGTTTTATGCTCAATGTCAATACGCAGGAAAAGAAGAAAATCAACCTTACCATGACTACCCCTCCGCAGAAAAAAGGAAGTGCATATCTGGAAACAGGAACAGACTGGACACAATATGCCGGTAAATTCAAAACTGTGGACGCCGGGACTTATAAGATAACGATTTCGCTGTGGCATAACACAAAGTATGGGAAAATGTTCTATTCGGTCGGGGACTATATCCTCGTCGATAATATTACGGTACATGAAAAATAACAGAAAGGATTAATCTTATGCGCTGGAATGAAATGACGGCACGGGAAATTGTAGAAGCGCGGGAAACATGCGGCGGGGTTTGTATTCTACCTATGGGATGCCTGGAGCGGCACGGAAGTCATTTGCCGGTCGGCATTGATTATATGAAGGCTTGGCACTTTGCGGATTTGGCGGCGCAACTGGAACCGGTAATGGTATTCCCCGGATACTATATCGGCAGTCTCAGCAACTGTACATTTGCCCCCGGCACGATCGCCTTTCCGCTGGATCTTTGTGTGGCATGCCTGGAAACAGTTTGTTCGGAAATCGCCCGCAACGGCTACAAGAAAATCCTGTTGTTGAATTCACACGGCGGCAATGTAGCCCTGATCAATTATTTCATGCAGAAATTCTGTGAAAAGGACCGCGATTATATGGTCTATTATCCGGAATGTTTCTACATCGGTCAGCGGGGTACGGCAGCCCTGAAGAAACTGGCGGAAGAAACCAATTCCACCAATGGACACGGCGGCGGCTACGAGACGGCGGTGTCTCAGTACCTCTTCCCTCATTGCGTCAAAATGGACATGATCCTGCCGCGCGAAGATAGCATCTCCGAACCCCGTTCCGAGGAAATGACCAAAGCCGGACTCAAAGTTCCGGCATGGTGGTTTGCGCGGCATCCGCATCATTACAGCGGCTACGGCAAAGATGCCACGGCGGATCACGGCAAGGAAATCTGTGAAGCCTTTGCCGCGGATATCGCGGATTATGTCCGGGCAATCAAAGCGGACGACACGAGTCTGAAAATTTATCAGGAATTCCGGGCCAAAACCGCTCAGCCGGAGTTGTAAAATCCCATCAAATTGGCTCAATAGAAAGAATAAGGAATATGACATTATGACAAAGCTGCTGTTTTTTTGGGCATCTGTGTTTTCGCTGCTGGCATTAAGCGCGGGAGAAGTGTTTCCGCCCAAGGTCGACCCGCAATTATCGGGAGCTAATCCGGAGGAAAATCCCCTCCGTCTTGAATATATTCGGTACCGTCAGGGGGTTAAAAAGACGGAAGCCAAAATTATCAATGGTCCCTGGCTGCAGCAGCCGAACCCCGGCGCTGTTACCGTCTCCTTCAACACGCTGGGCCCCGTTCCCGCCGGACTCGATTACCGCGAAATGGGACAGCAGCAATGGACCCGCAAATGGAACCTGCTCGGCGGGCAGATCCGCGGTGACCTCGACAATCACAATTTCCACCTGACCGGCCTGAAGGAAAATTCCGTTTACGAGTACCGTACGGTTCTGGTCGAACCGAAGAAAAATGAACTGGCCGAAGGCAAGGATATTTACAGCTTCACCACCTTTACTGCTCAACCGCAGAACCATCAGTTTTTTGCTACCGGCGATACTCAGTTTTCGCCGCATATCCGAAGCCGGATTCTAAATGCGTTTCTAAAAAACAAACAGGTTTCCAAGTCGGACTTCATCGTCACACTTGGTGATGTCGCCAATATCTTCCATGATTTCGTTGATACCCATTTCTTCGGCTTCCTGGACCCGCTCGTTGAATTGACTGGACACGGCAAACCCTATGTACCTGTTCGCGGCAACCATGAGTTGCGTGGAGAAGAAAGCAGTCTCTGGTTCAAATATTTCGGCAGTGGTTATCGCGGTTTTCGTTGCGGCGATGCTTATTATATTGTCCTGGATGGCTGCGAAGATAAACCGTCCAGGCCGTTCACATCCCATTATACCGGCCTGATAATCGGGGCGGATGAATATATGCAGGAGCAAGCCGCATGGCTTCAGGAGATCGTCAAAACTCCGGAATTCATCACGGCCGGCTATCGGATCGTGCTTTGCCATTCGGCGCCATTTGCACATAACGGAACATTTATGCAGGACAATATCCGCAAAGTTGCCGATTCGCTTTTTGCCGGCAAAAATCCCCCGCATAAAATCCATCTGTGGCTTTCCGGTCACATCCATACTTATCGCCGCACGATAGCCGGTACCAACACGGTAAAAACCCTGGCTCCCATAAAGTCAAAAACCACTGTGGATGGCGCAGATTATCCGTTCACGATCTTAGCGGTGGATGGACCGGGATTCGGCGGATTTGAAGTCAGCGGCGTGATCGTTAATGTAACGGATAACGGTATCACCGTCGATTCGATCGACGTGGGCGGAAATTCATTCGACCGGTTTTTCATCGGCAAAGACGGCAAGGTCAGAGAATTGGGTTCCTCCCCGGAACTGAAAGAATGCGAAATGCCATGCAATTAATCTTCGACGATGTATTTGCGAACGATGCGGCAGTCAAGCAAAGTACGCGAGGAAACCGCCGCCCTATAGTGGGACAGTCTCTCCGAGGCCGCCGTTCACTCCGTATGGTTTACCGGTTCAACCCGAAGGCGACAAGATATTCGGCCCGATGAGAACGGCGCTCTGCGGAGAGCGCCCTCCAGCTCAATCTATCGCCAAAATAAACTTGCACATGACGTATCTTTATTTTAGAATACAATATATCAATAGTTATCACAGCCATCCCATAGGAAGTAGAAAAATTTGAAAAGGAGACGGATTCGAGTTACTTTATTTCGACCAAGAAAAAAGGAGCTCATATGAATCCGTCAAAACATAAGATGACAGTATTATCGCAAATTTTCAAGTTAATTCCGCGAAATTTAATTCCGAAACTTGCCAATGAATTCGGAATCGATAAACAAGCGCGGACTTTCAGTTCAACTAGCCATGTTTTAGCGCTGGTCTTCGGGCAGTTGACCCATGCGCTCGGCTTGAACGATATTTGCGATACGCTTCGGAATCACTCCGGTCTGTTGAGCAAAATCCGGGACTGTGTTGCGCCGAGCCGGTTTATCCCATGCCAATCGAAACCGTGACGCTGAAATGGCGGAAAAGTTGTTTTGGGAAGTGTTGGAGCATTTGAACACAATCAGTCCGAATTTTCGGATCTAAGGACGGCAATATTGTGTGCCTTGCCGCACCGGTTCAAATGAATGATTCACGTAGTCGATTCATTAAATTTATCCGTTTTTTATTATGGGAGGGGTTGATTTTTTTAAGTAAACGTGTTATAATCAATATAACAAGTTAAAAAAAGAAGTCTGATGCACAAATATAATCAAGTCAAACTCAGTATCACCGACTATATCGGGCGGCGAAATTTGCAGGTGGGGGACGCAATTCCTTCGCAGAGCGAATTTGTCCGGGACTGCGGATATTCGCTGATTACGGTTCGCCGGGCGCTGAGCGAGTTGGAAGAAGCCGGCATCATCGAACGCCATCAAGGACGTCCGGCGCGGCTGGCTCGCGAAGTTTTTCCCGCCATGGTCAATGGAACCATCCTGATGCTTCAGCTTTATCATAATTTTCCCTCGGATGGACAAGAAGTAGCGTCGATGGAAATATATCTGCGGGAACGCGGATTTGAATTGCGCGCCAAGTCTGCCAAGCACCCATCGGAAGATATCTCGGAGGCTTGCCGCGGCTGCGTAGCGATTCTTGTATCAGGCTGGATCACCGAGGAGTGGCTTAAAAGAATAGCCTCGGAAAAACTGCCGGTCATGATTGTCGGCAACAGTCCGGTTCCCGGGTATTTTCCCTCTATCAGTAACGACTACCGGCAGGCGACGGTTTTGCTTTACCGTGAACTCCGGGGGATCGGCTGCCGAAATATCGGGTTGTTTATGGGGCACCGGCGCTTTCTGAACAACATCATTATCCAACAGGGTTATTTCGATGCGTTGGCTGAAGCCGGCAAAACGCCGCGCCCGGAATGGATTTTCGAGGATAAATGCCCCGAGATTGGAGGTGCCGACCTCCACGGCCTCAACCATTTTCTCCGCCATTGCCGCGGTTGCGATTCCCTCATCGGCGTAACACCGGAACTCCATTCCATGCTGATGTTCCAGATTTTTGAAACCGGCATCCGGAATCAACTCAAATTGGGTGTCTTCGCACATCCCCGCTTTTTCAAGTTTCCGTTTAAAAATGTTATCCCGATGACCTTCGCCACGCCAATTTTTCATACCGCCGCCGAGTGGTTGCTCGAACGACTCGCAACCGGCGACCAAACCATTGAAACCAGGCTGATTCCACCAGAAATTATAAGACCATAGGAGAAAGAAGATGAAGAACAAACTGCGCAATACTTTTGGGTTATCATATTTCACACTTATAGAGCTTCTCGTGAATACTTGTTGCTATGTGTGCGATTCTATATAATTTAATATATCATGTTTGGGACTGTCATTCAAATCATTGATGTGAAAAACCGGCTTTATTCTCGATTCATTCGAAAATAAAGCCGGTTTTGTTTTTTCCGTAAATATACAAGAGCCTCTACAAATATACAAAAGCACAAAGAACTGCAATTAAAAGAATAATGATTATTTCGGTAATAAAAGCAACAAACATATCCTCTGAAGATTTGTCTCTCTTGTTTTTTTGAATATATTTGTAATAATTTGGTACCTGAATTCTTTTTTTTATTGGCGATGAAAACATTATGAGGGTTCTAACAATAAAGACAAGAACAAAAAAGAGTGCCGAGTAGCCAAATGCTTTGACATTATCATAATATCCTATGGATTTTCCATTTAACACAAAATTATAAATAACCATACTCCAGTAACAAAAGAATGTCACAGTTGCACTATCGACAGATATTTCACCAATAAATTTGATTCGA
>JAVBRM010000129.1:0-9707 GCA_031548025.1 Victivallaceae bacterium
AGGATCGGAAAGAGGTTTGCAAAGGGAAAACCGAATCCGTTCGGTTGTCCCTTGCGAAAAAAAGACTTTTCTCTCAAAGAATCTTCGAAGCCGACGTTCGGCCGCTGGAGCTCGAGGAGTGCGCAACTCCTCGTTCCCCTTCCGTGGTTTCAGTGTATTCCGTGGTTAAAAAATTTTCGCCGGCGGATTACCGCAAAACGGTTTTGAGATGATCAAAGCCTGGGACGCCAAAATAAACAACCGGGTGTGGCTTTGGACTTATACCTGTAAATCCGGCAAATTGAACATTCCGGGGATTCCCTGTTCCACGCCCCGGGCGGTTGGGGAATATTACAAACAGGTAAGCGGCGATGTCTTCGGGGTTATGGCCGAGTCGAACATGGATTCCGACGCCTGGCTGACCGGATATCTCAATTATTATGTTTTCGCCAAAATCATGTGGGACGCCGGAACCGATGTGGAGTCCTTGCTGGGGGAACATTACAAACTGATGTACGGTCAAGGCGCGGCGCCGATGCGGGAGATTTTCGAAACATTCGAAAAAATCTGGCTGGAAAAATTCACCCGCAATATCGTCAACAGCTCGATCGGCCCGGTAACCACCCCGCCGGCGGACCATGAAATCTGGACGGAGATTTATTCGGGCGAGGTTCTGGATAAACTGGAAAAAGATTACGACCGGGCAGCGGCCTTGGCGGAAAATAAGGTTGAAAAAGAGCGGATTGAGCTGATGCGGCGCACTTTCCTGGCCCCGTTGAACGCTTGCCGCCATGAATATATGCAGCGCACCGATTCGGTCGGGAAATTGCGCTTGCAAGCCGGGGAAACTCTTTTCTTGAATGTGTTGAATCCGGGAAAAAACCGAAAGAACCTGAATACTCGGGTTACCGCCGAGATCGCCGGACATGATCTGGTGGTGAAATTCGTCTGTGACGAACCGTTCCCCGCAAAAATGGCGGCGGAAAAACATCCTCACGATTTCCCCAAACTGTATACCGAGAACAATGTGGAAATCTTCCTCAACCCCAGCGGCGACCGGATCAATTATTATCAGTTGATCGTCAATTCCCGGGGTTCGTTGACGGATCAGAAGATGGTCCGGGTCGGCAGTATCGCGCAACCGGATATCTCCTGGAATTCCAATGCGGCGGTAAAGATCGCTTCGAATAAGGCATCTTGGACTGCGGAGGTCAGTATTCCCCTGAAAAGTATGCCGGATTTCACCGGAAACGCCATGCCGGTAAATTTCTCCCGCAAACGAGTCGTACCCGGTTCGAATGAATATAACGATCTTTACCACTGGGGTGTGCTGGCCGGTGTGTTTCATGATATCGCTTTCTGGGGGACTCTGGAGTTGAAACCTTCCCCGCCGGAAGCGTCGCTGATACAGGACGGCGATTTCACCGACAAGCTTCGGAGGCTGCCGGAAAATGCTGCGATTGACCGCGATATTTTCGTCAATACCGGAGCCTCATTACGGCTGAATACCGACAAAGAACCGGTTTTTGTCCAGAGAACGTTGAACCTGAAACCCGATACGACCTACCGTTTGTCGGGATTCGTCAGGCTGGATAATATTACCGCGCTGTCGAAGGGCGGCGGGGTTTGCTTCAATATTTCCGACGGAGCGAAACAGCAGTGGTTTCCCGCCGGCCGCTTTTTGACCGGAACCATTCCCTGGACATACATGGAATACGAATTCACCACCCCCAAGGAAATCGTCAAAACGACTTATCTGCGGTTGCGGATATTGAATGTCTCGGGCACTGCCTGGTTCGACAAGGTCAGACTGGTGGAAAATAAATAATATCGTGGCTTGCTCAATGCAGATTTTGCCAATACCACTTGGCCGCTTCTTTGATGCCGCGGGCGACACTGTATTCGGGCTGGTAACCCAGCAGTTCGCGGGCTTTGCCGATATCCGCCAGTGAATGCGGAATGTCTCCGGTCCGGAGCGCTCCGTGTCGTGCCGTAAGCGAAGCAATCGCCGGATCATACTCCGCCAAAGCGTCCCGCAGATATCCGAAAAGTTGGTTGAGGGTGGTGCGCTCGCCGAAAGCGACGTTATAAACCTGGTTGACGGCTTCGCTGCCGGCCAGCAATGCCAACTGATTGGCCTGCACCACATTATCGATATAAGTAAAATCGCGCGAATAACTGCCGTCGCCGTTGATGACGGGGCTTTCGTGTTTGATCAGAGTAGCGGCAAATTTCGGAATCACCGCCGCGTAAGCACTGTCCGGGTCCTGACGCTGCCCAAAAACGTTGAAATAACGCAACCCGACCGTTTCAATGCCGTAGATACGGTGAAAATTCTCGGCGTACAGTTCATTGACGTATTTGGTAATGGCGTATGGAGAAAGCGGCTTGCCGATACGGTCCTCGACCTTCGGCAATTCCTGACTGTCGCCGTAGGTCGACGAACTGGCGGCATAGACGAAGCGCTTGACTCCCGATTCGTGAGCCGCAAACAACATATTGACGAAACCGGTGATATTGACCTCGGTAGTGGTCATCGGATCTTTGATGGAACGCGGCACCGAACCCAGCGCCGCCTGATGAAGGACAAAATCCATGCCCTTTACCGCTTCGCGGCAGGCGGCCATGTCCCGAATGTCGGCTTCGATCAGCCGGAAACGGGGATTCCCGGCAAATGGGACGAGGTTTTCCCGCTTCCCGGTCATGAAGTTGTCCAGTACGGTAACTTCGTTGTCCTGCGTCAACAGAGTCTCGACCAGATTGGATCCGATGAAACCCGCTCCGCCGGTAACCAGTATTTTATGATTTCTGACTGTCGTTTCCATCAAAGTCTCCCGTCGACCTGATCTTTGGGATACAGGCCCTTGATGTCAAAATAAACCGTATTGCCGTTGCCGAAGTTATGAATATCCAGGTTGTGAAATTCCCGGTGCCCCACCGCCAATACCACGGCGTCGAATTTGCAATTTGCAATTTCAGCAATATTTTTGACCGAAGTCAAACCGTAGGCTTTCCGTACTTCGTCGGGTTCCGCCCATGGGTCGTGGATCACCACTTCGCAGCCGAATTCCCGGAAATTTCCGGCAATGTCGACCGCTTTGGAATTGCGGATATCCGGGCAGTTTTCCTTGAACGTGATTCCCAGCTGCAGCACTTTGGCGCCATAAATCTGGTGTTTGCGCCGGATCATCAGTTTGATGATTTCGCCGACGATATATTGTCCCATGCCGTCATTGATACGGCGTCCCGCCAGAATCACCTCAGGCAGATAGCCCAGGGCCTGGGCCTTGTGGGTTAAATAGTAGGGATCTACCCCGATGCAGTGCCCTCCAACTAATCCCGGCTTGAACCTCAGGAAATTCCATTTGGTTCCCGCCGCTTCCAGCACTTCATTGGTATCGATCCCAATCAGATGAAAAATCTTGGCCAATTCGTTGACGAACGCAATATTCAAGTCACGCTGGCTGTTTTCGATCACCTTGGCCGCCTCCGCCACTTTGATGCAGGAGGCCTTGAAAGTTCCGGCCGTCAGGATGCTGTTATACAAGGCGTCGACCGCTTCCGCCGCTTCCGGGGTGGAACCCGAAGTTACTTTCAGGATCTTGACCAGGGTATGTTCTTTGTCGCCGGGGTTGATCCGTTCCGGACTGTAACCGCAGCAGAAATCCCGGTTGAACTTCAATCCGCTGAATTTTTCCAGCAGCGGCACACATTCTTCCTCGGTACAGCCGGGGTAAACGGTGCTTTCATAAATCACGATGCTTCCGGCCTTCATATGCTTGCCGACCGTTTCGCTGGCCGAACGCAATGGATGCAGATCCGGTTGGTTGTACTTGTCCACCGGAGTCGGCACCGTCACGATGAAGACCTGCCGGTCTTCCAAATCAGACCCGGACTCGGAAAAGCGCAAACGCCCGGCGGCTTTCAATTCCTCCGGCGATATCTCCAAGGTGGAATCTTCGCCGCGCCGTAGTTCAGCCAACCGTGAGGTTTTCACGTCGAACCCGACGGTATCGAATTTTTTGCCGAACTCAACCGCCAGCGGCAGTCCGACATATCCCAGCCCGATCACCGCGATTTTCAGGCGGCTTTCCTGTATTTCATTTATAAGTTGTGTAAACATGATTTGTTAATATACCTATGCGACCCAATCATTTCAAGTAAAAAGCCGTCGCGGATAAAAAGAAAAAATCAACAGTGGAGTGATTTTTGCAAAAAACATGGCGCTAATTTGTCATTAATTATCAAAGATATGGAAAAGATATTGACTTAGAGTGGCGTTGAGTGTATTATTACCTGCTGATTAGTCATAGTATTGTAATACAGGGTATGATATGAGCCGAAAAATCAAGTTTGGAATTATCGGGACCGGGGCCATTGCCAAGATGCATGCCGCGGCGCTGCAGAATTTGGACAATGCCGAGTTGGTGGCCGTGCATGACAAGGTCGAAAGCCGGGCCAAAGAGTTTGCCGATCAATACGGCGTACGTTATATTTGCAGTTTCGACGAATTTCTGGCCGATCCCGAGATTGAGGCGGTAACGGTAGCCACGCCCACCGGAGTCCATGGCGACGTGGCGATTCCCGCGGCCCGGGCCGGCAAGCATATCCTTTGCGAAAAACCGCTCGACGTCACCCTCGAAAAGGCCGATGCCATCATCCATGCCTGCGAGGAAAACAATGTCCGGCTTTCCGCGGTTTTTCAGTCCCGTTTCGCCCGCAGTATCCAGGCGATCAAGAAAGCCTACGACGCGGGGCGTTTCGGCAAAGTAACGTTGGCGAGCACTCAGGTCAAATGGTTTCGTTCGCAGGAGTATTACGATAGCGCCGGCTGGCGCGGCACCTGGCAGCTTGACGGCGGCGGGGCCCTGATGAACCAGTCGATTCACACCATCGACCTGCTGCTTTATATCAATGGCGACGCCAGGGAAGTCTTTGCTTATTCGGGCATACTGAGCCACGAGCGTATCGAGGTGGAGGACAATCTTTGCGCGGTGGTCAAATACAACAACGGTTCCATGGGAACCATTGAAGTGAGTACTTCCTGTGCGCCGGGATTTCCGCGCCGGGTGGAAATTTCCGGAACCGGCGGCAGCGTGGTGATGGAAGGCGACATCATTACCCGCTGGAAGTTCGTCGACGAGACTCCGGAAGACGAGATTATTCGCAAGGAACTCGGTGAATCCGAAGGCATGCAGGGCGGCGCCGGCGACCCGATGGCGATCAGCCATTTCGGCCACAGCCGCCAGATCCATGACCTGGCGGAAGCCATTATCAAAGGCGAAGAACCGGTGTTATCCGGACGTGAAGGACGGCGCGCGGTCAAATTCATCTGCGGCATTTACGAATCCTGCCGGATCGGAGTCCCCTATAAGTTCGAAAACCAGAGCTTTATCTGGCACCTGTAACTTATTTTTTCGGACGGGTGGGGCGGATTTCGACGTCGCCTTCTTTGTTGATGCGCAGTTTTCCTTCATCACCGATGATTTTTTTGACCGGGCACGCGCTGTAGATCAGGCAGCATCGGCAGCCTTTGGCAATTGCAATTGGACATAATACCGGCATATTGATACTCCTTGTTTAAAGAAAAAACGGTTTTGGGCCGGGGGTTTTACGGTCGAGTCTGCCGGAACCCAGCAGCATGTCCAGGTCGGCCAGCAGACCGGATTTGTCGGCGGGGAAGCGCCCCGCCAATGGTATCGGATTCGAGGTGTGATTGGCGCGAAATACGGTTTTATTCAGTTCCAGTCCGGCGATGATGGCCCGCAGTTCGGCTACCGCTTCGTATTCGGTGAGCTCCTGGAAGTCATCGTACATGCGGATATTCGGCACCGGAATCAGGCGCAGGGCCGAGAGCAGACGGGGTTGCATCCGGTTCAGGACCGCCGCTGTATCGCGGACATGGGCCGCCGAAAACTTCCGGCCGCCGAGCCCCAGCAGAATCATGACCGAGCATTTGAGGCCGCAAGACTGCGCCAACTTGACCGCTTCCGTCATGACGGCCGCGGTTTCCGGCTTGTTGACCAGCTTCAAAATATCTTCATTGCCGGTTTCCATGCCGAGGTACAACGTATTCAGTTTTAAACTGCGCAACTCCTTGAGTTGATCGGCGGACAGGGCCAGGATTGAACCGCCGTTGGCGTAGATATTGACCCGGGCCAGGGCCGGATAGTGTTCATTGAGGCAGGTCAGGTAACGGCGCAACCGGGCAAAGGGCAGCGCCATTACGTCGCCGTCCGCCAGGAAAACCCGCGTTTCGTATTTGAAACGCGGGGCGCATGCTTCCAGTTCCCGGCAGACTTCTTCCTCGTCGCGTTCCCGGTAGGGAATGCCTTTGTACATGCCGCAGAACCGGCAGGAATTATGCGGGCAGCCTCTGGCAACTTGAAAAATCAGGCTGTCGGCTTCGGCCGGAGGGCGGAACAAAGGCTCACTGTACCGGGGCGTGATCATTATTTCTTGATTTTCTCGAAGTTCTTGAGCCAGGCGTCGGCGATCAATTTATGGCCGGCCGGGCGGGGATGGACACCGTCGGTCAACCAATGCTCCGGAGCCGCTTTTTTGGTAGCTTGGTCCAGAATTTCCTGAAGCGGAATAAAATCAGCCTTGAATTCTTTGGCGATTTTTTTGGCGACCTGGCGGCGGGCGTCGATTTCGGCGATCCAGTCTTTGTTGACCGCTCCGAACTGCAGTACGAAAGGCTCGAGGATGACCAATTTCGTTTTCGGCAGGGCTTCCTTGGTCCACTTGAGCAACATCCGGTAAAATTCTTCGTAACGGGGGACTTCCACGCCGTTCTGGCTGCCGAATTCGTGCCAGGTGTCGTTGACGCCGATCAGGATGCTGATCAAATCCGGTTTCAGGTTCAGGGCATCGATTTTCCAGCGGGCATACAGGTCCACGATCCGGTTGCCGCTGATGCCGCGGTTGTAGAAATTCCAGTTGATTTCCGGCTTGTCGCAGAGCAGGCTTGCCGCGATCATGGCAGCGTAACCGCCGCCGAGGCCGGCGCCGTAAACCGGATCGGGATTTTCACGGGAGCGCCCGCAATCGGTAATGGAGTCGCCCTGGAACAGAATGGTGTACTTTTTGGCCATTTTCTTTGAAATCCTTTTACTTGGGTTGATTGGTCGCATTGACCATGAAATCTTTGATATGGGACAGAATTTCGTCCGGATTGTCTTCCAGCAGCAGGTGTCCGGCATCGGGGAGTTCAAGCACCGACGCATGAGGATAATATTCCCGCCAGCGGGCCAGGAATTTGCGGTTGAAACACCAGTCGTGCATCCCCCAGATGATCGTTACCGGATGGTCGCGGAAACGCCATAAGCCGTGTTCGATTTCCAGTAGCGACTCATAAGACTGGGATTCCGGCCCGGTGGGAATATCCCGGACGAAGCTCAGGACTCCGATCCGGTTCTCGTAGTTATCGTAGGGCAGCCGGTATCCGAGCTTCACCAGTGCCGGCATCGGTTTGACGGTGGTAAAGAACTGAGTACCGAGGACAAAAAGATTCAATTCACGAATGAATTTATCGTCGAAGAACGGTATCCGGCACATTCCGATCTGCCACGGCATGTAGTGATTGAAGGAAAATGCCGCCGAATTCATGATAATCAACCCCTCGATCCGGCGCGAATGCCGGACGGCAAAACCCATGCCGATGGCGCCGCCCCAGTCATGGACCAACAGCGTGATTTTTTCGAGTTTCTTTTGAAGCAGCAGAGTTTCGAGGTTGTCGATATGGTCTTCCAGCCGGTAATTGTGATCCTGTGGTTTATCCGACAGTCCGCAACCGAGGTGGTCCACCGCGATAACCCGGTATTTCTTGCTGAGGTTGGAAATCAGATGGCGGAACATGAACGACCAGGTCGGGTTGCCATGCACCATCACGATGGTGTGCTCGCCTTTGCCTTCGTCGATATAATGGTACTTGTAGCCATGCACATAGATATAATGCGGCTTGAAAGGATAAAGCACGTGGATTGCTTCCAGATTTTTTTCCAGATTGGATTTTTCGCCGTTCACCATTCCACCCCCAACATAGTACAGTTAATGCCGCTGCCGATGCCGAGCATGGCCAGGCGGCTGCCCGGTTTCAGGACTCCGCTTTCCGCGGCCAGGGCCACCGTCAGAGGACAGGATACCGAACCGGTATTGCCCCAATTTTCGATGGTCGGGAAGTCCTTCGACTGAGTTATTTCCAGGGTTTCAAAAAGCAACCGCCGGTGGGAAGAACCCACCTGATGGGTGCAATAACAATCAATGGCGTCGTCGCCCCAGCCGGTTTCCCGGCGGAAAATATCCCAGGTGCGTTTGGCGGTTTCGACGCCGCGCAACAGCAATTCCTCGGAATCGGTATTCATCAGCGTATCGTGATTGTCATCCATGCCTTTGTCCGAATTGCCGCGGCAGAGATGATTGTATTCGGTCGCCGAAAGCGAGGCTCCGCCCAGCAGGCGGTGCCCGGGACGATCCGGGGAACGACGGGAAACGATGACCGCCACCGCGCCGGAGCCGATGGTCAGCGAAGCGAAATACGGCTTGATGCTCTGACGGGTTATTTCCTGGTCCCGGAGAATGGCCTGAAGGGTCGATTCCAGCAATGAACGGCTGTTTTCGCCGGAAACCAGCAGGACCCGTTGCGCCTGGCCGAGTTCGATCATGTTGGCGGCGGTGATGATGCCGGTCAGAATCCCGAGGCAGGCATTGGAAATATCGAACGCCGGAGCCTGCGGCGGCAGCTTGAGTCGGGCATGGACGATGGTCGCAGTGGCCGGTTCCAGGCAATCCCGGCAGACGGAACAATTGATCAGAGCGTCAAAATCCTCGGGCCGCAAGCCGGCCGCGTTCATGACATTCTGTCCGGCCACAGCGGCGGCGTCGCTCGGCATGGTGCCGGGCGCCCAGAGACGGCGCTCCCGGATGCCGGTCATGAGCTCCAGCCGTCCTTCCGGCAGTTTCAGCCGCCGGTAGACTTCACCGAGCCGTGCTTCGATCTCCGACGATTTTATGGTTTCCGGCGGAGTGGCATATGCGATGTGGTCGATATTGACATGTTCGTAAAGCATAATTATTATTTGTTTTCCGGCTTGGGTATCACCGGCGCCGCCAGCCGGACTAACAGTTGATTGTTGCCGCGGGTGCCCAATTTTTCGATCCGCCCGAGCAGTTCGTCATTGGGCGGCGCGATTACCCGCGAATAGAAAAACTTGGCCGCCGTATCGTAAAGTGGAGGCGGCAGAAACAACTTGCCGAAACGTGCTTTGATAATCCGCGGCGGTTCGCCATCGGCATTCCAGCGGAGCTCGCAACGGGTCGGCCTGCCGAAAACTTCCGAGTACAGAACCGTGGAAACGGTTTTCTTGTCGATATTGACCAGAATTTCCAGTTTTTCGACTGCTTTCGGATTGTAACTGCTTCTTTTCTTCAGCAGAGTGGTCAGATAATTCACCTCGCCCTCGGTCATCGCCAGTTCCTTGGACATCGGATCATTGATATGATCCGCCATGACCATGGCGTTGACCTCTTCTCTGCTGCTCAAAGCTGGGCCTTTTATACCGGGATCCGCCAGCAGCAGCCAGGCTAAAAGCGACACCACCAGCAGAATTACGATAATTACCAGAATCAGAATGATTTTGAATAATTTCTTGACATACTTGCCGGCCTTGGAAGCTTTCTTCTCCGCTTTCAAGACCATTTTGCCGCCGCATTCGCGGCAGAACAAA
>JAVBRM010000182.1:0-28842 GCA_031548025.1 Victivallaceae bacterium
TCAAATTCGACCTGCTGCTGGAAGCGTTAACCGTCAATCAAGACGGCCGAAATCCTTTTTACGGCAATCCCGGATTGCTCCGCCGAATCTACCTGGCTGAGTTTTACAACAACGCCACGATGACGCCGGGGCTCCGCTTCACCCACGATACTCCGAACGAACTGCGCTTCAAACGCCCCGATGAAGTCAAGACCTTCTGGGATCTCCAGACGCGTTCAAATTGGTATTCACTCGGACTGGACGCCCGTTATGCCGGGCGGATCGGCGATATCCAGTCCTTTGCCGTCAAACACCTGCCGCCGCAGGTTATCGAGGCGGAAAAACAGCTCTACCGCCTCTGGGCCGCGGGACGTTTCAACATGCACGCCGCCGAGGTCGCCAACCAGTGGGGCTATAACATCAATTCTCTGATCGGTATCCACAAGCTGACCGGCGGCGACGACCTGAAACTCGAAATGGCCCGCCAGCAGGAAATGCTCATGACCCCCGAATACATGGGCCGCCAGAATCCCGACATCACCCCTTACGACAAAAAACACGGCAAGCCCGATTCCGACGTCGGCATATCCAATGCCGGTTACATCACCGAACACTGGGGATTCGACGGCGAATACGGCTCTCAGCAGGAAACGCTCTGGAGCAACATGTGCCGTTTCTTCCCCAGCAAACGTACCGTCGCGTGGTTTAATCAGATCATTCCGCTGAAATCGCATATGATGGTTCCCCGCTATCCGGGTGCCTCCACCATCTTCGATCAGTTCTGTTCGCCCACCGATTACAACACCCGGACCCGCGGCATGGCGCATAAACACGGCGTTTCCGCCGACTTCCTCGGCCAAGTGGACTACCTCGACCTCTGGAAAGCGAAAAAAGGCGAAAAAACCGCCAGTGTCTGGCCCGCTCTCCAAGAGGGTGATTTCGTCCGCGGATTCGGCGACAAATTCTATTTTGTCAAGCAGGGCGGCCTGTACACGATTCTCTACTCCGGACCGCGGCAGCCCGCCTGGACCGGCTGGGCTATACCCTCCTTCCACGGCGACTCCATAGCATTTGAAGGGATGCGCGGCATGGGTTACGGCGGCTGGGGTCATGAAAACAAGCCCGGCCTGATTTCCGGCATCCATGTCGGCGGCAGCGGCGCCGCCTGGATGGGGACCAACAATTCGGTAATGGATTCGAACACGGTCTGGGGACATACGAAAAACGCCATTTTCAAAGTCACCTCCCCCAACATGGAACCCGATGTATTCGCCGCCTGTTACGGCCCGTCCACCGTCAATTTCGACACGGAAAAGCTGCTTTATCAGATCAACGAGCAAATCCCCCACGTACCGCTGGCGGTGAACTCCGAATTGCGTTTCGAATCAGGTAAAATCAAGGTTAAAGTCACCATTTCCGCCTCGGAAGACTTTTCCGCCAAAGATATGAATTATTCCATTCCCTATGTTGCCGACCGTTACACCCCGACGGCGGTGCTGAATGGCGCGGAATCGCCGGTCACCGGCGGCGACACCCTCGTAACCAATAATTTCGGCGGTTCCACCAAAGAACAGCAAGACGCGCGACTGCTGCCGGCGACTTTCCGCGCCGATTGTCTGATCACCAAAGATATGCCAGGCAAGGGGCTGAGCATGAAATTCGATTCGCCGCAAACCTTCCGGATGCTCTCGCCACTGCGTTACCGCGCGGTGGCTCCCGCCGCCGGTTGTTTCGTCATGGAGCTGCCGACAGAGTGGCGCAGGAATCAGCCTTACACCTTCACATATGAAATATCCTCTCTTGCCAATAAGGAGAATTAACATCATGAAAATCAATTCATTTCACAACCGTCACAACTCCAATTTCACCCTCATTGAACTCCTGGTTGTGATCGCGATCATCGCAATCCTGGCGGCACTGCTGCTGCCGGCCTTGACCAAAGCCAGAGAAAAAGCATGCAGCATCAAGTGTCTCTCCAACCTGAAACAGGTGTCTTTCGGTTGGCATCACTACGCCGAAACCTCCGGATATCTGATGAAGGCCAGCGGTCTCATGCCGCTTCCGGCCGGCAGCACAAACGGTAACTTCAGCACCTGGTATTACTGGATCGCCAAAGAATTAAGCGCTCGCCGCGGCACCAATCTCGACCAAACCAGCCTGAATTGCCCATATCCCAATCCCCCGGTCCTGAACTACGGCCTGAATCTGCACCTGGCCGGCGGTCCATCCGGTGGCGACTGGAAAAGCGCATGGATAAGTGCCGTCGGCTGGCGTACCCTCACCTTCGTTAAAAAGCCCTCTAAGGCCATCATTTGCGGCGACAGCAACAATACCAGTTTCGCTTACTCCATAACCCGCTTATCTCAGGCCGATTTCCGCCATAACTCCAGAAACAATGAAGCTTTTGCCGACGGCCATGCCGAATCGGTCACCCGCCAATGGCATCTCGGCTACGGCTCCGCATTTACCGCCTTCGGTTATTTCTGTGTACCCAACAATGAATTTCTATAAGGATTGACCATGAAGCATACTATTGCAATTGTTCTGTTGCTTGCCGCGATGTTCAGCGCGACGGCAGCCAAGCTTGAAGTCGGCAACTTTGTCATGGGGCGCGGAACTATCGGTTTCGGTGTCCTGGCCGAATACGGCGAAGGCGGCCCCCGCGAAATCGTGTTGACCCGGATAACCAAGCCCGGCGCCAATAAGCTGGCTCCGAATTATTTTCAACGCTGGGGCATGCTCTGCGCTTTCCGGATTTACGATCCGGCAGGCAATCTTGTCGAATACGTGGAACTGGGCGAACAGTCCGAAGCGGAAAAAGTTTACCGGATCAAGATACCGGCCGGTCCCGCCGGAATTTGGCGTTTTTCTCAGAATGGCGGTCTCTCTGGTGACCGTTTCATCATCGAATTCCCTGAAAACGGCGTCTGGGGCGTCCGCGGCGAAAAAACCCTGCGCGTCATTAACGGCTTCCCGGAAAAAATGTTCATGTTTATCCCCGAAAACTCCGAAAAACTCGTTCTGATTCAGAGTGGCGGCGTCAAGTTCAGTGTCGACGGCAAAACATCCAAATGCAGCGTCGGCGACCGGATCATTGCCGACAAGCCCGCCGACAAACAAATCCTCGAAGTTGATTTCCCCGCCCGCAAACCCAAAGCCGGATTTTCGCTGTGCTTTGACGGTTTTCCCAGCTTGCTTTGCCCTTCTCCGGAAGCGGCGCTCAAACTCAAGGGCGGCCTGGTCAAAGTTGAAGAACGCTATTTCGAAGGCCCGCTCCAGGCCCGCGCCTGGCAGTATATCCGGAATTTCAAACCGGAAGATTTCACCCTCCCGGAAGCGGCCTTGACCATGAAGCGCTGGCCCGGTCCCATCGCCGATCAGGTTATCGATCGTGACGATATCAATTACGGACTGCACCGTAAATGGACACAACGTTCCACCGTCAACTTTCTCAAATATCAGCATGGCTATTATCTGCCCGGCCTCTACGCCATGTATGCCGCCATCGATGAACCCGCGAACCAGGATACTTACAAGCAGCCCGGCATGATCAACCGGACCATCCTCGCCGCGTTCGATATGATCGCCAACATGGACGCTGCCGGCATCGTCCGCAGCGGCGACGTCCGCGATGCCGGACGGCTCGACGTGGCAACACAGTTCGAACCGTTTTTCGCGATCTGCCGCTCTTATTATTACATCAAATCTTTACTGCCGCCTGAGGCCGATCAGATTTTCCGCGAGGGCGTCAGTCAAATCACGGATAAACAGATCGGTTGCATCTCCTACCAGTCCAATCAGTGGATGCATATCATCAACGGATTCAGTTATACTTTCCAGGCGACAGGCGAGCCCCGTTTCAAGCGGGATTTTGAAATCCAGATGCATACTTTTCTCGACAATACCATCCAGGGAAAACACGGCCAGCATCCCGCCGGATATTATATCGAGGACGGCGGCCCGGACGGCAATTACGACAACATGTCCGGCTACCCCATCGCCGAGATTTACTACACCTACGGTAAGCGCACTGACGCCAATCCCGAACTGGTTACCAAGCTCCGCCGCGCCATCGAGAAAAACATGGTTTTCAAATCTCTGTTCATGTTCGGCGACCGCTATGCCCTCCCTTATGCCAACAACCACCGGATCTGGGGTACGCTCATCGGCGACGGCTACCCGTCCATTTTCCTGACTTCCAAGGAATTCGACTATGCATATTCGCTCCTGAACTGGAAAAACGATCCCCCGAAACTCCCCAAGGACCGCGGCGGCGAAGCCGGCATGCTCTGGCGTCCGCTGGAACATACCTCCAAACGCGTCAAGCTGCCCTCCGAGTACGAATCCGGCATCTGGGAGCTGGATGGGCACATGGCCTGGAAACATGCTTCCGGGTTGTACGGCATGGTTTTCTGGTCGGTCTACGACAAGTATCCGGACGGCATCATGGGACCACTGTTTATCTGGCAGAAAGACGCCGGACTGGCCGTCGCCTCCATCAAAAACAAGAATAAAATCTACCTGACCGCCACCAAGCCGGAAGAAGTCACCTGGTCCTCTGTCACGGGTACTCTGGGCGGCAAATTTTTCTACTCGGAAATCAAATGCCAGAAAAAGCTCGAATGGATCGAAAAAGATCAGGTATTCCGGGTTACCGGAACCGTTCTGAAAGATAAAACCGATGTCATCGGAACTATCTCCTGGGAATACGACCTGCGGGGCAAAGACGGCATCGAAATGACGATCAAAGCGGATGTCCCCGGTCTCGAAAACCCAACGCTCAGTATTCCATTCTATGCCCACGGCGGTAAAAACAACGGCAAGATTATTGAAAACGGCGTATTTCATTTTACTTCGCCCTCCGGGACCATGGTCATGAAATATCCGGCCTCCGTTCAAGCTTCGCTGATCGAAAAAATGAACGCCGACACTTTTGCGCTGAGGCTTCCGCTGGACAGCAAAGAACTGAAGTTATCCCTTAGCGGAAATTGAACTACGGTACTTGGCTGGGGAAATTCCGTAGTTCTTTTTGAACGCTCTCGAAAAGTACCCAGCGTCGGGGAAGCCGGCCTGCGTGGCGATTTCCCCGATGCTGGAATTGGTGTTCGACAGCATGGAGGCGGCGTAGGTCAGGCGCAAATGCAACACGTACTCCATTGGTGAATATCCCATGCTGCGCGAGAAATGCCGCAACAGCGTATTCCGCGACATCGCCGTAAGCTTGGTCAGATCGTCAAGGTACAGGGGCTTGGCAAAGTTTTTGTTCAAGTATTGAATGACTTTGCCGATATCCAGCACCGGCGGCGGCGCGATGGTATGGTAGTCCCGCCAGAGATCACATAAACGGCTCAGGACCACCATGAAAAATCCAAGCCGGCAGCAGTTGCGCCCTGCCGAATCAACATACTCGGTTTTGACAAAATGCATCAGGATTTCTTCCAACTCCTGAAATTTATCTTCCGGCAAAGTCAACCTCGGATAGCCATGCCCGGCCTCAAAATGTTTATAATCCGGCAGAAACATCTGTTTGTAGCCCGGATGGTTATACAGCTCCAGCAACGGCAACGGCAATTGCTTCGGCTCAAAAAGCAGATTAATCAGCCGCAAATCCCGGCATTTATGATAACCGTGGACGCCATCCGGCGGAATCACGAAAACATCGCCGCGCCGGATCGGTTCGTGTTCCGACAATCCGGTATAATAATCCGCCTCACCGCCGGTAATAAATACCAGCTCCATGAATTCATGGGTGTGCGGACCGCAGTCCCGCTGTTTCTCGCAGAAAATCCGGATCGGAAAATCCGGATTGAAGCGAAAAACTGTTTCATATTTTTTGCGTGGAATATTCATTTTTTATAATTGGAAATTGAAAATAGAAAATGGAAAATTAAGGGAAAAAAGTCGATGGCATTTGGCTGCACGGTATTCTGGTAGGGTTGTCTGTCCCCAGACAACCGTTCTCCTTGGGACGCCTATCCTGTCACCAAAAGCGAAACCGACAGACGAGCCGAAGTGAACGGCACTCTGGGGACAGAGTGCCCCATCCTCACGTTTTCGCCTCGACAGACGTCTAGAAAAGTTATGAGTTACTTGCAAGTCTTCCCCAAATTTTCCATTTTCCATTTTCAATTTTCCATTAATGAAATGTTATAATATAATCGCTCATTTTTGACCTGCAATCAGCATTTGGTGAAATAATCCCAAATATAGTGAAATAATCCATGGAGATAATACCCTCCCCGGATTATAATATATGCAACCTTAAAAACAGTGAGGATGCGATGCATCATATATTCGGGCAATATTTTTTGAATCATCATCTCAGAGAGGATGAACTTCGCCAACATATCAGAGCCTTCAAAGAAGGCGGCTACGAGGGTATTTTTGCACACGCCCGCGTGGGAATGCTGACCCCTTATTTTTCTGAAACCTGGTGGCACGCGATCGACGTCATCGTCGAAGAGTGCCGCGCCAATAATCTCAAGCTGGGGATCTGGGACGAAGACAACTACCCCTCCCCGGTGGCCGGCAACCGGGTTACCTGGAATCACCCCGAACTCACCGCCCAGACTTTGAAATTCACCGTATTCGAAGCCAAAGCCGGCGAAACTGTCGACCGGCATTTTGAAGAACAGGCCGCTCTGCTCAAATGTTTCGCCCTGCCGCGGAGTTCAACCGATTTGATCGATATCACCTCCCACAGCGGTTCGGTCAACTCCGGCTGGGGATTCCGGGAACTGCGTCACGGCGCTTATTCCCGCAGCGTCAAAATCGGCGGACCGCATTGGCGGGCCGGACGAAAAGTGCGCGGCTACGGGCTTTACTGGACTCCGGAAACCGATTGTACCATTATCGCCGTGCATATCATCCGGACCAAGGAGGGACATACCACCGACATCCTGAACCCGGAAGCAATCCGGACATTTATCCAATATACTCACGAAGAATACCTGAAACGCTACGGCCAGGAAGTATTCGACGAAGTTTTCACCTCGACTTTTATGGATGAACCGGCTCCGTCCAACGATTTCCCCTGGACCGGCCGTTTCGAGGCGGAATTCACTGCCGATCACGGTTATGAAATTTCGGCAATGCTGCCGCATCTGGTGCTTGATATCGACAAACGCACACCGTTGATCCGCCACCATTACCGGCAGACTCAAGTGCGCCTGCAATGCAAAAATTTCCTGACGCAGATTCAGGAATGGGACGCCGCGCACCATCTGCAGAGCATCGGGCACCTGACCCGAACCGAATGGCTATCACTGGACGCCAAACGCTGGCCCAATGAACTGCGCTGTTGCAAGTATCTGGACCTCCCCTGTACCGACCCGCTGGGAACTCATGTGGCCTGGCGTGATACCGCCTCCTACCACACCGGACTTAAAGTAGTTTCATCCGCTGCTCATCTTTTTGACAAACCGCAGGCCGGAAGCGATGCCCTGGCGGTAATCGGCAACGAGGTTTCATTGCGCGACCTGAAATTCCACCTGGATTACCAGATGGTGCTCGGCATCACTTATTTCAATGTCCATGGCCTGTGTTATTCGCTTGACGGCCCGCGCAAAGACGAGGCTCCGCCCTCGCTTTTCTATCAACATACCGAGTGGCACCTGATGCGGCATTTGTGGGATTACACCCGCAACCTCTGCGGTATTCTGTCGCAAGGCAAACACCTCTGCCAACTCGCCATGCTGTATCCCTCCACCGGCTTGTCCTGCCGGTATCAGCCCGAGGACAATCCGCGGGAAACCATTATCCATCTCCTGATCGATGATCTGCTGTCACAACAGAAAGATTTCGATTTCATCGACGAAATCACTCTGGCGGAAAAAATCAACGCCGATCTCTCCGGATTTGTCGCAAAATATCCCTGTTTCCTGATCGCCGAATGTGAATATATTGAAAACGGCACCGCCGCCATACTTGAACGCTACCGGCAGGCCGGCGGCAAGCTTTATCTCTCCGGAGACCGACCACAACTGCTGGGCGACACTCTGGACCGCCCGCTGGCGGCTTGGAACCTCGAAATTGCCCCGCTTGATATCTCCTCGCTCCCCGGCCCGAAGTTGACCGGCTGCGGCAGTCAGGATGTATTTATCCAGCAGCGAGAAATCGACGGTAAACAAATTTCGTTCCTGTTCAACCGCGCCGAGCGCGAATTTACCGGAGAATTCGATGGAGTGCCGGTGAAATTGGAAGCTCGCGGCTCATTGCTTTTGACCCCGGATACGATGCCGGTCTCCGAGCCGGAAACAGTTTTGGTGGAGCGTCTGGATAACTGGGAAGTGACTTTCGGCGCCAATCAGATTCCGCTGAGCTTCTGGACCATGAAAAGTGATACCGGGGCTTTCCGCGATTTCAATATGCTGGCACGCGAAGCCGCCCCGGAACTCCCCGGCGGACAGTTCACTTTCGAGTGCCGCTTCCTGTATTCCAGCGAGGTCCGTCCGGTCAAGCTGGTCCTGGAAGAAAGCACCTTCGCCGGTCCTTACAAATGCCTGGTCAACGACCGGGAAATTACCGGCTTCAAACCAGAACAGGTCTACGACTGCCGCAATATCACCGCCGACATCACGGCGGCCCTTCGCAGCGGCACCACTCCGACTCTGAATGTGGTCAAATTCATCGCCTTGAATCCAGATGGCGCATTGTTGGAAATGCCGTACCTCTACGGTGAATTCCAGGCGGAATTCCGGCATGGTCACAAATCCTTGCCCTACCTGACCGCCGCCCCGTCAACCTTCGCGGTTGACTCACTGGCGGATTGGAGCGTTTGGGGTTACGGCGGTTACTCCGGCAGCGCCGAATATCATTGTCAAATTGATATCGCCAAGACCGGCCGTTATCTGCTGGACCTGGGCCGGGTGGAAGACGCGGCGGTCATTGAACTTGATAACCGGGTAATCGCGGTCCGCCCCTGGTTGCCCTACCGGACGGAGTTGGGAAATTTATCCGCAGGTAAACACGACTTGAAAATTCGAATCGCTAACGGTCCCGGCAACCGCGACCGTCTGTCCGGCCTCCCCGCCGGTTTACTCGGTCCGGTAAAACTCATTGGCACAGAATAAGTTTCAAAAACAGCACTTTTCGTGCTCGACGGCAAAAAAATTTATACTTTTTTGCCGTCGATTTCCCATTTTTCGCAATTTGGTGTTATAATATATAATGGGTGTCTAGTACGCTGTGAACTTTCATTGTTCGCTTGGATGGCAATCTTTCCGTCGTGGATTGCGACCTTGCAAACACCTTCGGTAGCTTGGCTACCGGCGGGTTTACAAAATCGCAACCACACCGAAAATCTTCGCCTCCAAGCAAACATTCAAGATCTACAGAGTACTGGCGTAAAAATTTTTTATGGAGATGAGTTATGACGGTAGAACTGCTCCTTCAATCCATTTTATTGCTGATTTTTATCACTTGGGCAGTGATAATGATGGCAATCGTAAAAACCATGTCTTACTTCAAAAAATTCGAGAGCTTCAAAGACCGCAACGACACCGAATTGAATATTATTGCCGGTTACATGAAGAAGATCAATGAACAGATGATCATTGCCAGCAATGAGCTCAAGCGCGCTAACCGGATGCTGGCGGATCTGACCAAACAACCCGGTTCCGACCATATTCGTTACGTGGACGACGGCATATTCCGCGATTTCCACCACGAAGAAATCGAAATGTCCCTGAAAAAACCCCACGACACTCAACCCCTCCCCGAGCGCCCCGCCAACGGGCAATGATATTCTATTTATATTTTACGCTTCCAATAGTGGTGGTGGTTACGGCAGTCAGGGCTTGATTCATATTGTAGCATACAACAATATTTCCGGTCTTAGTGGACGCGGGATCCAGGTATTGCGCTTGAAACGCGGGAATAAGCCCATCCCGTTTCATCGTGGCGGCATGACCGTCGGCGAAAGCAACGTTGGTCGCCTGGGCGTGACGCATGTGGAGAAAATTCTGGTAATTCGGATGGATGCTGGGATATTGATTGCCTACGGGTATGGTCCACGTAGTATTTGCCACACTATTGATGCTGTCTCCCAGGAGAATAGTCGTCGAGGGGCGTTTGAACCTGTGGAATCTTTTCACCTGGGTCAGATATACGGAGCCCGTTGCCGGCTCCTGAGTGGCTTCTTCATCGGTATTCAGAAAACGCATAATACCGTAGCTGAAAAGCCAGGAACTGCGGCGCTCAGGCCGCCAGGTCGGACATTGCCGGAAATTATCTCTGTCTTTTGCTTGCGGGAAATAACCGAGGGTTTGAAAATACATGGCCCAACTCGCATATGTGGTCGAGGTCTGGAATACACCTCCAAAGATACCGTCAAAATCACTCGCGTAATTATGAATGACCATCCAGGTTTGTTTCTGATTATTCAGACATTTAATCGTCCTGGCTTTTTCCCTTGCGTTGTTCAGGGCCGGCAACAGCATAGCGGCCAGGACGGCGATGATGGCGATCACGACGAGGAGTTCAATGAGAGTGAAACAGGCGGAAATACTTGAGAAATTTTTCTGCGGGAATAAACTCTTTATAGCTTTCATACTTTTCTTCTCCTTATCTTGCATGGGTATATACAGGTTGTTTCCATGGGACTTGCGCTTCATTCGATTTGCCGACGACCTGGGCATTAACCGCCTCCTTCAGCCTGCCGGAAATCCAGCCGAAATCCTGAGGCAAGACCGAGGTCTGCCACGAAGCGTCGGTATAGAGAATCTCCTCACTGCCATCCGCATTTTTCAGCGTCAAGCTGCCGATAACACCGCCAGCGCCTTTATGGTTTTTCGCCTCGACGGCGATCACATTTTTCCCATTGCGCAACAATCCGGTCAGATCAAAGCGTTTGGCCCTCCGGAAGTGCTCGCTGGAAAAAACTTCTTCCCCATTGACATAAGTAATGTGCTCATCATCGACCGCCAAGTGAAGAATCGCGGAAACAATGTTCTCATCCGTCTCGAATTCCTTGATATAATAGGTAACCAGATCGGGCGTCCGAAGTTTGCCGGGATAACAAATCCAGGTCGCATTCCGGTCCATCGTGTAAATGTTGTCGGTCAGACGCGTCAGGGCAGTCCGGTCAAATTCGGGAACCGCCGGCAATTTGGCGGGCCCTCCCGGCGGAATCCGGGAAGTGGAATAGACATGAACGCTATAAATATCGAATCGATCTTTCAATACTCCGTCGGTGATTGCGACAGTACGTTCATCGCCGTAAACATGCAATTGCGTCCCCTCCGGCAGCGGCAACTTTATCGAACCTTCCACCGGATTTCCGCTACGGTTGAGTACATAAAACCATTGTTCTCCGTTCAACATTTTGCCAACCGCATAAAGCGGCGCGGCGGCACTGATTCCCGTAATCTCTTTACCGGCGGTCAGTAGTTCGCTCATAGCGGTAATTTCAGAATTCACCTGAAAAAAATCGCGCAATAAATCAACCGAGGATTCGAGACCGGAGGTAAACCAACTCAGACCGTGCGCGTCATGCAACATGGCGTCGTAAGCCATGAAACGCAGCTCCTCCCGGGTGGGGAAACGGGTTTTGTCGCCGGATTTCCAACTCCACGCCTGAAGAATCATGAGAATCGGCATCTTATCTTCGACAATTTCCCGGGCAATCATGGTATAGCCCCCGACCGCGGTCGGGGTTTTGTCCGCCAGACCCGAATGAGTATTCGGATAAGGGATCGGGTAGATATCGATACCCAGAAAATCGGCGGACACGGCATAAGGTTTGAGCTTTCCGACCGTGCCGCGCGGAGCCTCGACCCACCCGACCGGATGATATGGATCGTGTTCTTTGAGCAATTCATACATCCGCCGGCAGAATTCAGGGGAGACCCCGCTCCACGCGGGCTCATCGAAAAGTATATAACAGAAGACCGCCGGATGAGTTATAAGCTCCTCGCTCAAAGCCTCGATAATTTCCCGGTACCTTTTTTCCGGGTCATGCAATTTAGACACGCTAACGTAACCGCCCGGACGAATCCAAATCCTGGCTTTGATGCCGAAACGCTCGAGCGCATCGAGTTTGGGCTTGAGAGTTTTAATATCCGCCGGTTTGAATATCGCGACAGTCAGAAAGCTGATGCCGTTCTGCCGGTGAATATACAATGCGCTTTCATCTTCAAGTGAAAAAACATTGGTAAAGCTGATCCCCGTAGGAAAATATTTCTGGCCGTTACTGTAAAAATTCTTATCTTTGCCGATCAGAACACTGTTTTTCGCCGGCGGCAATTTACGGATTGCGAGCGATGAAACGGCCAACGTCTCACCGTTTTTTCCCGCAGGAGTAGCCTTCAACTCATATTTGCCGTCCGCAAGAGTTTCAATGGGAATTTCGAACTCAATTTTACCACCGGACGGCTGGAATTTTTGCCGATAGGATGTAAACTCCAACAGTACTTCGGTAACGTTTTTCTCAACCTTCAAGGTCCCTTTGAGACTTTTCAGCGGCATTTCCGCGTAAATATTATTGCGGAACCAAGGCTCGGTCAACTCGATTTTCATCGGCAACTGTTCTTCCGCCAAAACTTCGTTCAACTCGAAATCATCCAGCATGATGACGCTCCCTGCATGATTTTCGCAGATGATGTTAAGCAGCATTGGCCCCGAACCGGAAAGCTGAAATACATTCTCTTTGCGCTGATATTCGTAACCCAGAACATCTTGCATTTCCGAGCCGGAAATCAATCCGGCGACCGGAACTTCCGCCAGCACCTTAAACTGTCCGTAATTGGTCGAAGTGCCCGAATCCCCCCGATGCCGGACACTATAGGCAAGCTTATAGGTTTTCCCGGCGTTAACAAGAATACTGCGCTGCTCGGCACGCGCGCCTTGTCCGTCCAGCTCCAACACATGTGGCCCGGAAGCCCCACCGGTCGGGGCAATCCGGCTTTTCCGAGTAAGCTGCCAGCCGTTCTGATTTTCAAAATCACCGTCGGTAAATTTTTTACCGGCAATCCCCAGTTCGGTCAAAATCGGATTGCGAAACGAAATAATCCCCTTCTGATCCTTCACCGCGAGCGCGAAATACGGTTTTCTTTTGACGGCTGCTTTCAGATTGAAATCAAACGTACAGTTAAAACTTTTCCAACTGTCTTCCGATTTCAGGTCTTTCAGCCGGCAAACATTCCAGCTTTCTCCGGAGCTATCCAGCTCAGTCCATTCCACGTATGCGTTAAACAACATTCCCGGCGTTCCTTTGGCCTCAAATGTGAATTGGTATTTCATACCATCTTTCAGGGGAACATCTTGAACCGCAAAACCTTGCTTCATCTGATTCATATCAAAGGTAAGAATGTTTTCTTTGACCGAGACCCCATCCTTGTCTTTAAAACGCCAATCGAAAATTTTGCCGTCCTTCTCCAGAAATGTCGGATTCTTCAAAAGGTTTTCACCACCGAATACCGTTATCAACGGAATCAGCCATACCAGAAATATTGGTCTGAATTGTTTCATGCGCCTGCTCCCTGCTTATATTTTTTCAATATCTCCAGGAATACCGAACCGTTCTTCACATCCGGCTCCAGATAACTGCCTTCGGTCCATTCATTCCAGGCATTGATGAACATGATTTTTTCATTTGCCGGACGTTCGGCCAGACATTCGAGCGCTTTATTCACCGCATAAGCGAATCTTTCCGGAGTCGGCTCCATTACCGGCAAATAAGGGTAACCGGGTTTCCGGTCATAAACCTCCGATTGGACCGTGCGCGGCGAGGAATCCCATCCCGTGGTTATCACCGGATAATATGTTCCCGGCAGGGTGCTCATGGCCTTACGGCAGATATCGGCATAGTCGTCGACGATGGCATTATAATCAACCCGGGGAAATTGGTCCGTCCATTTCCGGTTGATGCACACGTTGTTATAGCTGGTGTAACTGTTCAACTTTATCCGGTCTACCCAATCGGTCTGCGGACAGACATAATGGGTCGAACCGTTATCCAGAATATCATGCCAGACGGCATTCACATGAACCCCGGGCAAACCGGCTTTGCGGGCTTTTTCGCGCAGCAGCTCGATGACCTCGGCGGCGGCCTCCACTCCGCCCATCTGGCCAATGAAGCGGTTCATCGCATAGATCGAAAAATAGGGCAAGCCGTCGACCCGCCAGTATTGCGGATGGGTCAGATAATTTTCGATGATATAATCCCAGACATAGCCGACCGTATCGTAAGTCGTAGTCCATGGAAAATTGATTTCCCTGGCTGAACAGCGGTTGCACGGGTGGACATTTCTCCAGTCATGATTGGCCCACATCAAGGCAAATTTCAGCCGATCGATATTGGCGGACTTCAGGAAACCTTCATTCAGAGCGCGTTCCAGGAACGGACCTTCATACCAATACCAGTCGAAAATGAACGCATCCACTCCATAATCCGCGGCGGCAGCGATTTTTTTAGCCATCACCTTCGGATCGGCTTCATCTTCATATCCCCACAGCGGCGCCTTGGGTTGATCATGTCCTTCGAAACGGGGACGGGCGCATTTCAATACTTCCCATTCGGTCCAACCTTTGCCATGGATAACTTCGTTGCGCGGATCGACATGATAATTCGGGAAATAATATACCGCAGTCTGAATGCTGTTTGACTTCATTTGATGAAAACTTCCTTTCGGTTCATATTGAGGTTTATTAATATTATAATACAAACCGGCAAAATATCATATAATAATCGCACTTTTTCATATAACAAACCGCCAAAAATGATTTTACTTTATCGAAGCCGGTGTTATTATATAACAAATGAGACATTATTTTTCAAAAGAATATATCAGCGATACTTCGTTTCCGTTGCATGTCAGAAACGAGGTTCAGTTATCGCGAGTCGATTGCCATGATCACGAATTCATCGAAATCGCTCTGGTATCGCACGGCAGCGCGATTCATCATACCTACCAGAACGACTCCCGTTTGTCTTACGGAGTAGTCCTGGGCGACGTTTTTTCCGTTCTGCCGGGCGAAGCCCACGGATACAGCGAAGGGCAGAGTTTTTATCTGTACAATATATTTTTTCACATGGATCTGTTGAAAAATGAACTCGAAGAACTGAGTTCGCTGCGTTCCTGGCACACCTTGCTTTCCCCCGACAAAGGCGCGGCCCGGAAAAAACTGCATCTGCCATGCGATTTCCGGATAAGCGCCGAAAATGCCCTGAAACGGGTTATCAGGGAGATGAAATTACAGCGGGAGGGTTACCGCTTCTATGCCAAGCTGGCGCTTCTGGAAGCGCTGGTCATCATCTCCCGCGCGGAGTCCATGGAGTGGAAAGCTTTTGGGAATCCGCGGAATATCGGGCTGCTGCATACGATTTCGCTGATGGAGGATAACCCGGCCGAAACTCTCCATCTGGAATACCTGGCCGGCAAGGCCGGAATGAGCATCTCCTCCTATACCAAGAAATTCCGGGAAATGACCGGCCTTTCGCCCTTGGATTATCAAATCCGCCTGAAGATTGACCAGGCACGGACAATGCTTGCCGAAACGGATTTGCCCATAGCCGAGATTGCTTTCCAATGCGGCTTCTGCGATACCAACTACATGACAAAACTCTTCCGTCTGCGCCAAGGAGTTACCCCGGACAAATACCGCCAGAAGCTCAAAACCTATAAATAATGAAAGCTCATTTCAGCCCCGATCAAGAGCTTTCATTCTTCTAAGAAAAATTATAACCAGCCAACAAACAATAAAACTGAGTATATTTCCCGACAGGAATAAAATCGAGAAAAACCATTTGTCAAAAAAATTATTCAGCACAATTCCATGAAGATTTTCTATGTAATAAAAGCTGATATTTTTATTTGCCGGATCACTCAAGTCTTTTGCGAAAAAATTGGAACAAGAGATTCCCTTTAGATCGCGAACTTTATTATTTGAATCCATAAAACGAATATCCAGGTAATCTCCGCTTGAATCTATTTTTTGTTCACATTTTATAATTTGACCAGAATATTTCTGTGCTATAATTAAAAATAAACTTTCAGAAAAAAATGCAATCAAAAAAAATGTTGTCCAGAAAAAGACACCAAACATACCTAAATTATACATTCGACCAATGAAAGATTTTCCTTCATTTTTGAGGTCCCAGAAAAAGAGTTTTTTTGTAATTTTCATTGCTATTAATCAACCTTAGAAATCATTACCAAAAATGATAATCTTGAAACCATCAACAACAAAAGTATACAGCTATTGATTCACAAAAGCAAACCGGAAAATAGAAAAACCTGATAGGCCTGCGCATAACCCTTATTATTGCAGAATTCCATAAATATCGCCGTTTTCTATATCATTTTTTCTTTAGATAATTTATACCAATGATTGTTGCTCCAAGAAAACACAAAAGAAATAACGAATAAAGTATAATTCCGAATAGTCTTCCTGAATAAGACGCAGGAAAAACACCGTTTATATCAGTTGGGAGAAAAATTATTGACAGTATCAATAAAAGAAAGACTATATCCAATAACAAAAGAAATGATATTCCAAGTGTAATCATGAATTTAATAAATACTTTTGACATTTTAGTATCCTGACATTCTTGATCTGTCCAGTGATTTCAATGGCTTCGTTTCTTTGTTTATTTATCGTCGCGGAGGAGGGATAACCACTCCATTGGTGCCAAAGGAAACTGAGATATTACTTTTTCTTATTTCATCTACGATCTCGGAATAACCGATATTAGCATACTCTTTGTGTAACCCTGTAAAAAGTACGCATTTAACTTTATATTTTTCCAGAAAATCAATCAAATCGTCTAATGAATAAAAAGACAATCCATTTTCAGGCAGATAGAAAATGTTTGCCTGTGATATCTTAATATACTCTATTTGAACGAAACCAGCAGTCGGCATAATACAACAATCATGTGGGTATTTACAGCCCCCAATAAAAAGAAATTGAATTGATAATAAACTTATGCATATAATCGTTCTTTTGAAAAATCTCTGTTTATTCATTATTTTCTTCCTACATTTTGCCGTCTATTTTGAAATTACAACGCGCTTATTTCGAACTTTCATTTTCCTCAACCTGGCACTGGCTTTCAGCCTGTGCCACCGTTTCGTTTTGCCTTGAATAATTGAACAGAAGCGTAAAGGGAATGACTGAATTCGGATTGTAATTGAATAGACCGATTTGACACCCGTCGGAGGCGATATTTACCAGGCCGAATTGAACGCTATTTTTGCTGTCAATATTATTTTCGTCATCACGGCGCATAATGTTGCACAATCCCATCAAAACGCCATTATTTTCGCGTGACAGATTCACAATGGAACTGCAAAATCCGTAATTTTCTTTGATATCCGTCCAAATGCCAAATGATGTTCCATAAATAATTGGACAACATAAACCGAGACTCACGGCAAGTCCCCGAATATCTTCTGCATCGATGTAAGGGGATAAAGAGACTCCATATAGTTGCTTGGGATGCATCGCCAAACTTCCTACTCCAATGCCCTTCACATTTACCCTATAATCAGGTTTTGACCACAAAGTAATATATGTCCCATAGACTGGTCTTTCCTGATTTTCACCAGGCGGCGGCAATACTATGATGAAGATAAGGCCATGGTGCTGCAATGGCAATTGAACATGAATCGGAGTCCAGGGCAAAGAACAACCGGATAAAACCAATTGCAGGCATATAGTACAACATAAAAAACATATCTTATAGCGCATACATACACTCCATCAATTTACTTGACCCTATTCCTGCTTGAAGCACTCGGTTTGTTAATATTATAATACCAACCGGCAAAATATCTCATCATAATCGCGTTTTTTTGCTATAATAAAGCAACAAATGAATAGCCCATTTTTGTGAATAATTCGGGAGGGTACTTGAAAAAAAATATTCGGAGGTTATAATTATTCAGGAGACAATAAATTGTGAGGTAGTAATTATGAGCAAATTTCAAAAAATCACCGAAACCATCGGGCACACTCCTCTGATATGTCTGTGCCAGAATCTGAACGGCGCCGCCGTGTGGGCCAAACTTGAATATTTCAATCCGTTGGGAAGCATCAAGGACCGTCCGGCGGAAAATATCGTCAAGGCGGCTATCCAGAGCGGGCAGTTGCATCCGGGCGGGGTTATCGTGGAAGCCACCAGCGGCAATATGGGAATCGGGTTGGCCATGGCCGCCGCCGCCGCGGGTTGCCGTTTGATCGTGACCATGCCGGAGACCATGTCGGTGGAGCGCCGTGCTCTGATGAAACACCTCGGAGCCGAAGTGGTCCTGACCCCGGGAACCGATGGCATGAAAGGCGCAATAGCCAAAATGACGGAAATCGTGACCAATACTACCGGCGCGTTTGCGGCCAAACAATTTGAAAATCCGGCCAATCCGCAGTCGCATTATCTGACCACCGGCCCGGAAATCTGGAAAGCCACCGAAGGAAAAATTGATATTTTCGTGGCAGGAGTCGGCACCGGCGGCACCATTACCGGAGTCGGGCGTTTTCTGAAAGAGCGCAATCCGAAAATCAAAATCATAGCGGTGGAGCCGGCCGAATCGGCGGTATTGAGCGGCGAACCGGCGGGTCAGCACGGCATTCAGGGCATCGGAGCGGGTTTTGTTCCGGTCAATTTCGACCGGATGGTGGTCGATGAAGTATTGAAAGTGCCGACCGTCAAAGCCATTGAAATCGCCCGGGAGATTGCCGGACAGGCGTCGATACTTTGCGGGATCAGTTCCGGAGCCAATATTTTCGCCGCGCATCATCTGGCTAACCGGCTCGACAATCATGGCAAAAATATCGTCACCGTCGTATGCGACACCGGCGAGCGTTATCTCTCGACGCCATTATTCAGCCTTGGGGAGCAATAACCCCGTCGACCAGATTCAAGGTCGCATCGCCCAACTCCGCCACGGCCTGATTGTGAGTAATCATGATAATGGTCGGCGAGTTGGGCTCTTCGCGTAATTTCATAAAAATATCGAGAATCCCCTGCCCGGTCTTCGAGTCGAGATTGCCGGTGGGTTCGTCCGCCAGGATCAGATCCGGCGAATTGATCAGGGATCGCGCAATGGCGGCGCGTTGTTGTTCGCCGCCGGAAAGCTCGGCGGGGCGGTGTTTGATCCGGTCGCGCAAACCGACTTTTTCCAGCAGGGCTTCGGCCCGTTGTTGGAGATCGGGGGCCGCGTGGCCATTCAAACGCCCGGCCAGCATCACATTTTCCAGAATGGTCAATTCCGGCATCATATGGTAAGCCTGAAAAATAAAACCGAGGCGCTTATTGCGGTATTTACTGGCCTGGCGCGCGCTCAACGAGGCATAATTAATGCCGTCGCAAATGATTTCGCCACTGTCCGGGCGCTCGAGGGTTCCGAGAATATTCAGCAATGTGGTCTTGCCGCAGCCGGAAGCTCCCAGCAGCGAGGTCCAACTGCCGCACGGAATTTCCAGATCGACGCCACGCAGGACATTGATCCCTCTTTTGCCGATCCAGTAAGTTTTGGTTACGCCTTTGGCGGAAAGAAATATCTCCATACCGGTACTCCTTCTATTCATAACGCAGTGCCCGGGCCGGATCCAGCCGCGCCGCCCGAATTGCCGGCAGCAATGCCCCCAGCGTACACAAAACCACTGCAATCAAAGCAATTAAAATAATGTCCGACGCCACCAGCCGGGCCGGCAGTTCACTGATGACATAAAATTCCTGGGAAAATAAATCCTGTCCGGTCAGGCGGCTGAACAAACGCATCAGTTGATTGCGCCAGACCACCACCAGGATTCCGCAGACCGATCCGACTACTCCGCCGATGAGCCCGACGACGGTCCCCTGCATGATGAATATCCGCATGATCGTACCCGGAGTCGCCCCCAATGAGTTCAGCAGCCCGATTTCGCGGGTCTTCTGGTGGACCACCGTAATCAGCGTGTTGGTAATACTGAACGCCGCGACCAATACCACGAAAAACAACAGGAAAAACATCATATTTTTTTCCACTTGCAGCACTCCGAGGAGCTTGCGGTGAATTTCCATCCAGGATTTGACCGTGTAGCCTTCCGGAAGTGCGGAGCGGATTTTGGCAAAATCGCGATCAAGCTCAAACGGGTTGCGCACCCAACCGTAAATTTTATCCGCCGACCCCATCGGCATTTCAAAAAGATCGCAAGCATCGTCCAGGTTGATGAATACGGTGCTCTCGTCGAACTCGCGAACTCCGGTGGCGAAAAATCCGGAAACGGTAAGCTCCACCGGCACACTGATCTCACGTTCCGCCGCCGCTTTGACATTGCCGTCGGCATCGATTTCGATCATGGAATTGAGGCGTTCCGGCGAATGGAGAACCACCCGGCTTTCGTAATGAACCATCAATTCCTGGGCCGTCTGGCGACTGATGACGATTGTTTTGGGGGCAAACGGCTGTTTGCCCTCCTCGGTCCGGCCGACCGGAAACTCGTTGAGCTCCCAATCGATTTTAATCCAGTCCTTGACCTGGTTGTAATCGGCGCCGATCGCCAGACGCGGCTGCAGCCGTTTCTCGGTCTGAATGACCACCGGGCGCGCTACGATGGCGGCAGCGCCGCCGCCCTGACGCTTGACGATTTCAATGATCGATTCAGGATTGCCGATAACCTGTCCGGCCGGGGGAGAAATTTCCAGGTGCGGCGTAGTTTTCAACAACAGGCTTTTGCGCAAATCGCTCAGCCCGTTCATCACCGAAAGAACCACGATCAGGACCATTACCCCCAGAGTCACCCCCAACACGGAAATACAGGTGATGACCGAAATCGCATTGCGTTTCGGCCTCAGGTAACGTTTGGCCAATCCAAGTTCAGTCCACAGGTTCATATTTGCCGCCTATTCATCACGTAAAGCTTTTGCCGGGTCCAACCGCGCCGCCCGCCAGGCCGGCAGCAGCGCACCAATCGTACAGAGCACCACCGCCATAGCGGCGATGATCACCACATCCCACGCCCCGGTATGCGCGGGTAATTCGTCGAAAAAGTACATCTCACGGGGGAACAACTCCCACCCGGTAAGTTTTTCCAGAAACCTCATGAAATCATTACGAAGCGCCAATGCCACCATTCCCAAGATCACCCCGCCGAGGCTCCCGGCGATTCCCACCAGCAGCCCCTGCCAGACGAAAACCCTCATCATACTGTTCGGGGTCGC
The DNA here is from genome assembly GCA_031548025.1 of Victivallaceae bacterium. Lineage (GTDB taxonomy): Bacteria > Verrucomicrobiota > Lentisphaeria > Victivallales > Victivallaceae > UBA5239. The sequence continues at coordinate 21,122 of JAVBRM010000182.1, forward strand.
CCCCAGCGCTTTCATCAAACCGATCTCGCGGCCTTTCTGGACCACCACCGTAATCAGGGTGTTGCCGATGCTGAAAGCCGCTATCAGGATGATAAAGAAAAAGATAAACATCATCATGCTTTTCTGCGACTGCAACATGCCGAACATCGGAGCATTCAGCCGCTGCCAGGTGTAAATCTGATATTGCTGGCGCGAACTTTCCAGCTTCGCCAGAATTTCCGTCTGCTCCCGGTCCATGTGAAAAGGATCAGGAAACCAGGCGAAAACCGAAGTCGCCATCGAGGGCGGCACTCTCAGAAAACGGGCGCTGTCGGCCCGGGTCATCAGAATCATTTCCTTGTCGAAATCGTATTTTCCCATCGAATAAATCCCGCCGATGGTAAACAGAGAGGCCCGCGCATTGATTTTTCCGGCCGAAGCGCCGCCATCGAGTTCGGTTTTGGCGATATCGGACAATTGCTCAGGAGTGAAAAGATATATCGTGTCGCCGACCTTGAAATTCTGTTCTCCGGCGATTTCCTCGCTGATCCAGACTTGACCGGATGGCGGCAGAGTAGCCGCTCCGTCGACAATCTTGAATTTGAACCGCTCCGCGGCGATCTTGGGGTCTACTCCCAGAATTCTTTTCGGCACAAACGTCTTGGCACTCCGCAACAGGATCGGCATACCAATGACCGGCATGGCAACGCCGCCGGTTTCGTTCACCGCTTTGACGACCTCATCGGGCTCGGCGATCACACTGAGCCGGGTGGTATAAATCTGCATATGAGCACGGGAATCAAGCAGTTTTTCCCGCATGAGGTTGGTAAACCCGGTAAAGACCGACAGCACTACAATCAGCACCGCCACTCCCAGGGTCACCCCCAACAGGGAAATCACAGTAATTACCGAAACCGCATTACGCCCCGGCTTAAGGAACCGACCGGCCAGAAAAAATTCCGTTTTAAAATTCATGTTCACCAAAAGTTGTCAATCGGTACTATAGCCCTCTTTGGCGCAATTTCATGGATTGATTACGGTTTTATTCTTCATTTCTTCCAAAATTTCATTCACCCGGATCAGGGCGGCGTCGATATCGCGGCAGACATTTTTCTCGCCGATTTCGGCGGTAATGCCGAATTTCTTCAATTCTTTATAGGGTTGCGGCTGAACGCCGGAAAGCACCAGCGGCACATTTTTCTTGCGGCACTGCCCCACAAAGTCCGAAATTACGTTCAGGCCCGAGGCGTCGATCACCGGCACGTGCCGTAACCGGAACACAAACATCTTGATGTCCTGCCGTTTCATCACGATCAAAGCCTGATCCTGGAAACGGTTGATCGCGCCGAAGAAAAACGGGCCCTGGACTTCGAACACCACTACGCCGGGCGGAATATCCTTTTCGCTGGTGGCATCGACGTCGGCGACCGTCTCTATATCGTCGTGCTCCATTTCATTGCGGATGATTTTCACGTCGGCAGCAATCGCCATCCTTCTGACAAACAGGAACGTCGCCAGCAGCACCCCGACCTGTACCGCCGCCACCAGGTCGACCATCACCGTGACCAGAAATGTGATAACCATCACGATCCAGTCACTTTTGGGGCCTTTGAACATTTTCAGGAAAACATGGTATTCACTCATGTTGTAGCAGACCACGACCATGATCCCGGCGAGCGCCGCCAGCGGAATCAGCTTGGCTTGCGATCCGAACACCAACAGAATTCCCAGCAGGGTAACGGCATGAATAACTCCCGCCACCGGCGTTTTGCCGCCGCTGCGGATATTGGTAGCGGTACGCGCAATCGCCCCGGTCACCGGGATACCGCCGAAAAGCACCGCACCGATATTACCGATCCCCTGCCCGATCAGCTCGGTATCCGAGCGATGCCGGTCACCGGTCATACCGTCGGCCACCGTGGCGCTCAGGAGCGACTCGATCGCCGCCAGCAGCGCAATCGTCACCGCCGGCATGAAAAGTCCGCTCACTTCCTCCCAGGAAATGGTCGGCATGACCGGCTTCGGCAGCGAGGTGGGCAATTCCCCGAAGCGCATGCCGATGGTTTCAACGTTGAGCTTGAACAAGATCGCGACCAGAGTAGCCGCCAGCATCCCGATCAACAGTCCCGGCAGCCGCGGATAATACCGACGCAGAAAAAAGATCAATGCCGCGGTACTGCCGCAAAGTAACAGCGCCTGGTAATTGATTTCGCCGATATGATTGAAACACCAGCCGATTTTCGCCCCGAATTGTCCCGGCATGTCGCCTTTCATGCCGAATATATCCTTGAACTGAGTGGAAAGGATGACCACGGCAATCCCGGAAGTGAAACCGGTAACCACCGGAAAAGGCACAAATTTAATCAGCGCCCCCATCTTGAACACCCCCAGCAGAATCAAAAAAATCCCCGCCATCAACGTGCTGAGCACCAGACCGCCAAAGCCGTACTGGGAAATAATCGATACGATAATGACGATAAATGCTCCGGTCGGACCGCTGATCTGAACCCGACTACCGCCGAAAATGGCAACCAGGAAGCCCCCGACAATCGCGGTATATATCCCTGTGGCCGGCGGCAACCCGCAGGCAATGGCAAAGGCCATGGCCAAAGGCAGCGCCACCACCCCCACCGTTAGCCCCGCAAACAAGTCACTGCGAAAAGTTTCCCAAGAATAATGCTTCAAATCACTGAAAAGTACCGGCCTGAACATTTTTTTATAATCCCTATGATAGAAAAAATTTAAATTAAGCAATATAACACTTTTTACATTTTTTTGCAATCTCCATTTGACAAATTATGTTTGAATCGCCATGTTATCTGGCTTATTGAAACAACTTTTGACAGGGTCGTCCTATGAAAAAAACTGAATTGTTGGCGCCGGCCGGAAGTCCGGAAGTGGCGCTGGCCGCTTTCGACGCCGGTGCCGATGCCGTTTATGCCGGGCTGGATAAATTCAACGCCCGTGAGCGCGCCGACAATTTCAGCGTCGATTCCATGGGGCGGCTGATCAGCCACGCCCACCAGAACGGACGCCGCGTCTATGTCACGGTCAATACTCTGATCAAAGAAAACGAACTCCCTGAAATGATGGTTTATCTGGGCGAACTCGCCAAGCTGGCCCCGGACGCGGTCATCGTTCAGGACCTTGGGGTGCTGCGGATGCTACGGGAATATTATCCGAACCTGACCATCCATGCCTCGACCCAGATGGGGTTTCATAATTCCGCCGGGATCGCCCTCGCCGCCCGGCTCGGCGTCAAAAGAGTGATTCTGGAACGCCAGTTGACCATGGCGGAAATCGGCAGTATCAGTCGTCAGTCGCCAATCGAATTGGAAGTATTTATTCACGGCGCACTCTGTTGTTCGCTCTCGGGCCGCTGTTTGCTGTCATCATGGCTCGGTAGTTGGAGCGGCAATCGCGGCAAGTGCAAACAACCCTGCCGCCGGTTGTACGAACATGAACGCGGCAAGGGATTTGTGCTGTCCCCCATGGATTTATGCGGCGTGGAACAAGTCGCCGATTTTATCCGCATGGGGATTGCCTCATTTAAAATCGAAGGGCGCTTGCGCCGCCCCGATTACGTCTGGAAAACCGTCTCTGCCTACCGGATGCTGATCGACTCCAACGGCGAAAAAGTCGCGGAAGCCTCGCAGATCCTCAACTCCACCGCCGCGCGTGAATTTTCACCGGGATTTTATCCGGCCATGGGCCATAAAAAAGTCATCGCCTCCGGCAATATCGGGGTCTTCGGCAAAAAAGTCGGCGAAATCGGCCAAGTCCGTGGCGACGGATTCATGATCAACGCGGAATCCCGGATTCATGTCGGCGACCGTTTCCGCGCCGTCCCTCCCAATGGCGACGAAGGATTTGCTTTTACCATTATAAAAATGTCGATGAACGGAAAACCTGTGTTGAAAATATCTCAAGGCCAGAGCGGCTTCGTCCCCGGGGACTACCCGGAGGCCAAGAGGGCCTGGCCGGTTTATAAAATCGGCGAAAACGGTTTTGATTTCAGCGCCCGCGCCGCCGCACTACCGCCGTTCCGTCACCCGCTGGAAGTCGCGGTCAAAGTCGATACCGGGTATATCGAAGCTCAGATCACCTCGCCGGTGAAATTGAGTTGGCGCCAGGAACAACAGTTCGCCGCCGCCGTCAAGCAGCCTCTCGACCATCAACGTCTGGCCGAAGAATTCGCCAGCGGCTGCCCGGAGTCCTTCCGCGCCGACAAGGTCGCGGCGGAAGTAACCGCGCCGGTATTCATCCCGGCCAGCGAACTGAAACAGCTCCGCCGCCAATTCTGGCAATACATCGGGGAACAGCTCAATCCCGATGATTTGGCCGACGCGATTCATCAGGCGCAAATGAAATTTTACCAGGATTATCAGGCGCTTGCTCCGGCGGGCGAAACCGATGTTTCCGACAAGCCGTTCATGGAACTGCCGCCGTTCTGCCCCGAGGATCAATTGCCGAATCTACGCAAAGATATCAAAAAGGCTTACGAAACCGACGGCGTCAGGAATTTCCGGGTGGCCGGAGTTTATGGCCTGGAACTGTTGCGGTCCTACCGGGATATCAATATCTATGCGGTTTTTCCGCTACCAGTCTGCAACTCGCTCGCGGCGCTGGAATTGAAGGCTTCGGGAGTTAAACGTTACCAACCGTGGATCGAGCTGGATCAGGCCGCGCTGGATCAACTGTTATCCAAATCGCCCCTGTCCTCCACCACCGTGGAAATCGACCGCCCGGACCTGCTGGTCAGCCGCGCGGTAGTTCCGGCTCGAGGCACACTCCGCGACAATCGTGGCAACGCATTCAACGTCTCCGCGTACTCAGGTTTATCGGTAATCAAGCCAGTTGAAGGCACCTCCAAGCGTTTCCGCAAAACCGAATTAAAATAGTAAACGACGAAACCGGACTGATATTGTCACACCGGAAACTTCCGGACAAGTCAGAGAGGTCGGACAGTATTTGAAATTACTGCTCGATTTTCAGCTGTTTGTCGGCGGGGATCGGCACGCCGATACAATCGTTGACGTAGGCGCGCTCCGGCAGAACGATCATTACATTGACCGGTTTGTCGTTGGCCGAAAATGCCGCGTGATGCCAAACGCCCGGATGGACTTTGAACAAAGTACCTTTCGGCACGAAAAACACCTCGATATCGTCAACCGGCACCGTATTTCCAGCTCCGGCGGGGGCTACCCAGACCAGCGCGTCGTTGTCTATGGGCATAGCCACTTCGCAGGTGTGATTGTGGAATTCGCCGATATCGATCACCAGTTCGCGCGGCTCCATCCGACAGACGGAAAACGATGTCTTGTCTATATTCGCCTGAACCATGTCGCGGAAAAAGACAATCGGGGCATCGACGGGCCCGGTGGCGTCGGTTTCCGGGTTGATCATCATGGCGTAGCTGCCGTAGCGATGGAATTTCTCAATGCTCAAAGGCTGGACTTTTACAGTTTTCATGTTTTCCTCCGAATGGTTTGTAGAAATTATACGCAATTCCCGGAATTTTCAACTGGTTATTTGACATTTATCAGATTTACACTATGGTTTATATATGGATTAATATCAGGAAGCAGCTTATGGAATACAAACAACCGGCCATTACCGAAGCGATTCGCCGGCGGATCAACTCGGGAATTTATCAGGACCAATTGCCGTCATCACAGGAACTCGCGGCCGAGTTTCAGGTCAATGTCAAAACCATCAACAAGGCCCTGGCCCCGCTGGTCGCCACCGGACTATTGGAGCGCAAACGCAAAAGCGGCACCCGGGTCAATTCGCTGTATGATTCCGGTCATCAACTGGTAGAAGTAATCTTTGAAGGGTTCACCACGATTTTTTCCCATCCCTTCTGGAGTGAAATCTGGTCGGGGATGGTCGCCGGGCTGACGCAATCGGGTTATCATCCGGTGCTCAATATGCTGGAAGCCGACCCGAAAACCGGATTATTGAAACTGCAGAAGTTCAGCATGATTCCGTCCGCCGGAAAAATCATCCTGGGTATCACCGAGCAACGTCTGTTGGACCAGATCGCCGCCGCCGGGGTACCGTGCATCGCGGGCAGCGACCTGGAAGACGCCGCCATGCCGCAAATAAGTTTTGATTTTTCTCAAGGAATTGCGGATGCCATTGATTACCTGTACCGCCAGGGTTGCCGTCGGATTGCCTTTATCGGCCAGACCCGAAGCTATATTTCCGAAGCTCCACTGCATAAATTCAAGATGTACCGGTCGGCCATTCAAAAATACCAGCAACTTGACCCGGAGCTGATCGAAGATACCCGTCCGCTGGCTGACGCCGGCGGCGACGCCATGGCCGCGTTGCTGAAACGCACCACTCCCGACGCCGTCCTGGCCGCTTACGATCACCAGTTGCCGGAAATCCTCGGAGTTTTGCGAGAGCACCGCTTAAACATTCCGGTCATCGGCTGCGACGGGCTCAATCTGCCGGAGTTACCCCCGGACCGCCATACCGTCTACGCACCGCGTTATGAACTGGGCGAAGAGCTGGCCAAATCACTGGTCAAAGCCATTACCTCCCACACCCGGCCGGAAAGCAAAGTCATCAAAGCGGTTTTCCGCTGATTACGGCATCCAGTCGATGTTGGATTCCGGCGTGTGGTTCTTACGCCATGCGGTAAATTCGTCATAGGTTCGGACGCCATCCTCAAGAACCGCCCGGCAGTACTCAATGCCCATGATTTTTTCATCTTCGGGGGTTTCATTTTTCAAAGCCAGAATAGTCAGGCGCGTTTCCGGGGTCAGCCTGGCTGTAATCCGGTCGGCAACCCGCTCGAACCATCCATCAAAGCGGCTGCGGCTCTGAATATGAATCATATCCAACTGCCAGAGCTGATTTTCATCGTCTTTATACCAGACATGATACTCAAAACATTTTTCTTCGGTTTCCATGAGGTCGGCGCATTGAATCCGCGTGACCCTTCCACCGGTCGTCATCAACTGCATGGCCGCAAGGCCGTCGCTCCACCGCGGGTTATCCGAATAAACATGAAAATCGATATCGCGGTGTTTCATAAGCAGGCCAGTCCTCAAAGAACCGACCAGATTGACCTTCATACCCAGTTCTTCCCATACCCCGACCACCCCGGATCGGGCGACCACTTCCCGCGCCTTCCGCTGGTTCAACTCCGCCAGTTGTAAAATATTCTCCATCACAAACAATATATCCTCAATTTTAGGGAGTCCGAAAATGCTGAATTACCAAATTCATGATTATTTTCGACGTTTTTTGCAGAAACCGCTCGTCACATAACTCGTTATGCTCCACACAATTTCAACAAAAATCGGTCCTTCCTCATTCTTTCTCATCCATTATTTCGTCGTCATTCGCTATTTTTTCAACAAATGAATTTTTGTACCTGATGTCCGATTCAGCGGTTCTATAACTGAAAACGACTATATTCCCTTTTCGGTTTAAAGACATGATTTCCTTTCCATTCCAAAACCACTTCCGGTAGAATACCTCTTCACTTACACGAGTTGAAATTGCTGGCCCCAATTTTATTTGCACAGCATCAACGCTCACCCTATACTCTTGAGCTGCTTCGTGAGATATTTTTCCCAAATAATATTCACAGCTATCCCATAAAAAACTGAGAAGTTGAAAAAAGCGAGGACCCGTGCTACCTTTTGCTCTACTACAAGACGAAAGGAAAATGCATGAGTCCTCAGAAAGATACTATGGCGGTGCTGGGTCAGATTGTCAAACTG
>JAVBRM010000098.1:0-12964 GCA_031548025.1 Victivallaceae bacterium
AACAATACTGGCGGCGTTGCTGTTGCCGGCGTTGAACAAGGCGAGGCAGATGGCATACGCCGCGGCCTGCATGAACAATCTGAAGCAAAATGGCGTTTTTCTGAACATGTATGCCGATACCTATGACGATTACAACCTCCCGGCCAAGTCTGCGTACAAAGGGAAGGAGAGGGACCGTTATTGGGATGAGCTTATCCTGATGGATGAGCTTTTCACCCAAACACTCTACAGCGTACCCGGTCTTCACTCCGCCTCCGCCACCCAGCAGGCCCGCTATATCAAGCCATTGCTCTGTCCGGCCAACAGCAAAACGCAGATATTCTGGAATAAGTGTCTGCTTATGAACGACTATGCTTATAGCTTTTACTGCGGCGACCGAGATCCTGGCTCCACTTATTACGCCCATACTTTCCTACCCAAGCGTTCGAGCAGAAACAAACTGCCGAACCGTACCGTAGCTCTCCGGGATCACTGGGTTTACGCCGCCAAACTCAACAATTCCTTGGGCGCCAACCATACCACACCGAACGCCACCAACTCCTCCGTGGGCATAGACAAGGCCCACTCCAACGGCGCCAACAACCTTTTTCTGGACGGGCACGTCGAAAGCCTGAATTACGTCCTGATCAACGGCACAAGCAAATATGCCAACGTATGGGACGCGAACCCCGTCAACCTGATTGAAGTAATAAACTGCCGGTAACGGCGACATAAGAAAGTGAGAATAACTATGAAACTCTTGATTTTACCCGTCTTGATCTTGATTGGCAGCTTATCCGCCGGCACAATCCCAGAGGGTGAAGGGTGGCTGCGTCCCCGCAAAAAACTGATCGCGTTTGGTTGGGCGCACCCGGCATCGCCCGAATTCTTCAAAAACGACCTGGACAAAATCGAAAACGTTCCGCTGGACGGATTCGGAATGCGCGTGATCCAATCGATTTCCGTTGATGGAAAAAGCCTTGAATACCATTCCTGCCGGACTTCAAACGCCAGCCCTATAGTTTTGAAAAAATCGGACTTCAACGGCTGGATCGAGATCTTCGGCCAGGTGAAATTCAAAAAATTGAAACACAACTTTCTCTTTGCCAATACTGCGCAGTTCAACAGTGACTGGTTCGATGATGCCGCCTGGGCGAAAACCTTGAACAATCATCGCATCCTCGCCTGGCTCGCCAAAGAGATCGGTTTCGAAGGAATGGCTCTGGACATCGAATCCTACGCGCCGCCGCTCACCGATCAGGTTTTCTGCTACCGTCCTCAGTCCGGCAAGAGTTTCGACGAAACCGCCGCCAAAGTCCGGGAGCGCGGCCGCGAATACGGCAAAGCGATCGCCGCCGAGTTTCCGGAGATTAAACTCCTGGCGTTTTACTGGCTTTCCGCCCTGATGACGTCGTCGATGGTCCTGGATCATCAGCAAGAACACCTCCCTGTCCACGGCGGTTACGGGCTGGCTGTCCCTTTCATCAACGGAATTTATGATGCTGTCCCGGATACCGTAACCATTATCGACGGCACCGAAGCCCGCAGCTACAAAGCAGGCCTCAAAGAAGATTATGACAGCCTCGTCGCGGACTACTATCGCAACGCGCCGCGCCTGGTTTACCCAGAAAATCTGGTCAAATACCACAAAATCACCCAGCTCGGGCTCGCTCTTTACCTGGATGCCTATAACAAGCAGAACAAGCTTTATCCGGTATGGAGAAAATCATCCAATCCGGCTTGGTTGCTCGGGCGGAATATTCAGCGGACTTTGGACTACACCGACGAATACGTATGGATCTGGAACGAACGTGGCGGCTTCTGGCCGCAGAAACTTTTCGGCAAAAGAAAATTTCCCTTCTGGGATGAGCTTGTTCCGGGAGCTGTGGAGGCAATCGAATTCGGACGCGATCCGGACGCCTATGCGCAGCGGATCGCCGACCGGAAAAAATTGCCGAATCTGCTGATAAACGGCAGTTTTGACCAGACCAAGGCAGAGGAAGCCGCCGAAACTCAGCTGCAGCCCGAGGTGAAAAAAAGTTCCATCCCCGGTTGGAACACCTGGCAGCGCAAGGGGTCCAACGGAACGTTCTCCCTGGAACATGGAGCCTTCAAATTAAGCGGTGTCATCGATGGCGCCATCGTGCAAAATTTCCGAGATTTCAAACAGGGGGAAGCTTACCTGCTGACCGCCAAGTGTAAAACTACCGGTAGCATGGTTGTACCGAGCCTCGCCGTTACCTTTCGCAACAGCAAAGGTGAAGGTCTGTGGCATCTCACCCAGACTGCCGCCTTTACCGCAGCCGGGCAAGATGGCGAGTGGCGCCGCGCCTCTCTGTTTTTCGACGTTCCGGAAGGGGGCATTGCCGTCATGAATATTACTTGCGGGGTGAAAACTCCTTTGAGGGGGATTCCCGCCGTGGAGGATGCCTGTTATTTTGACGATATTGTCCTGCAAAAAATCGACGATCTCGGCTTGGAAAAAATGGGCCGCAAATAAAATCTCGATACGTTACAATTCCTCGAGGGTGGCTCCGTCGAACCAGGCGTCACCGTTGAAATTGTTGCTGTAAAGCCGGAGGTAAGCCTTTTCCACGCCCTCACGGGCGGTAAACTCGAAACTGTACGCGGTCCAGGGCATGGTCTGTTTGATCCCCGGATTGGGAAAACTGCGATTGGCGCCGTCATTGAACTGCATGAAGACTCCGCCGCGAGGATTGTCGCCCGAGGCTTCGGTACGGATAAAGGCGCGCAAACGGTATTTTTGACCGCTCTTGATTTTGCCGGTGAGCATCTGAACGACATGGAGGTTTCTGCTGCCATCATTGCTTAGTTTCAGGCTTTGGCCTGCGAACATGAAAGAAGCCGGATCGAGTGAAATCCATTTGTTTGCGATATTTTCGGCGGAAGTTATCCATTTGCCGAAGGCGCGTCCTTTGAGCGGCGCATCGAAAGTGCTGTTTTCCAGCAGTCCGGTTGCGGACGCATTCGCGGCGAAGGAGATAGTACCGAAATTCTCCACATCGCCGTATTTCCCGGCAAACGGGCTCCAGGTGTGGTAACGGGTAACCGGTTCATTTTGTTTGCGGACCCGCGAACGGGTGAAATCGGCGGCGAAGGACTCCGCGTTGTCCAGCGCGGATAGTGGGATCGCCAGTTCGAAGCTCCAGGAATTTTTGTCGACGAAAGTTTTGAGAACGGCTCCGCTTTCGTATTTGACATCATGGGTGCGCTTGCCATTGATGGCGACTTTAGTGTCGGTGAAACTGCCGGCGGGGTTTACCATGAATTGATAATAGTACTGCCGCCGGTCACCGGGCGACAGAAAAATCTCGGCGCTTTCGTCGGTCCAGATGGAGAGGTCGTCATGCGGCAGTTGCCGGACCAGCGCCCCCTCCATGCCGCGCGGTTCTTCGCAACGGTAACCGATATAAAGATTTTTCACATCCCGCAACAGTTTTACTTCGGTATTTACTTCGGTCGGCGCGCCCTTCAATCCGCGCAGTTTGAGAGTGGCGGCCTTGGCCCAGGCTGGATCACTGAGTTTGCCGTCCAAGGCCGGCGGCGCAGCGGCTTCCGGTATCGCGGTATGGAGCAGCGACAGGGCTTTCTGGTCATTGGTGAATTTGTCCGCGCCGCGTCGGAGCGAGCCGAGGTATTCGTCCGCCCAGAACTTGATGCGGGCAAGTGCTTCGGGGGCCTGGGCAGCAGCGGCTTCCGCCGCGGCGATATCGGCGGCGAGGCCCTTGAGGACTTCCGGACCGTAAATTTCATTCCACAGTTGGTTGGCGGTCGGCGGAATTTGTTCGGGGCCGGTGGCGGTCATGACCACCGAACCGCAAATGTCTTTGAGCCAGATTTCTTCCAGGCGTCCGAAGAAACGCTCCATCGGGGGAGCGCCCGCTCCGAAAAGATCCCGGTAAGTTTCCGCAAGCAGTTTTTCGCCGTCGAGCGATTTATCCCACATGATTTTGCCGTAGATATACCAGTTGAACGCCTGGAATGCCGCCCGGTCGGATTCCGATTCCATAAAGCCGCCGAATATTTGAGGTTGGACTTCCAGGTAGAACCGCGCCACCGATTTCGGTGTCGTGCATGGCACATCGGCGATGTTCCGGCCCGAATACTTGCATACGTAGGTCCACAGCCAGACTTTATGATTCAGTTTTTTCGTCCAGTCGCCGACGGTTTTCAACTGTTTCGCCCACATGGCCGGAACCAGTTCCGCCCACGGCCCGAATACCGCCACCATCACCGGAATATTGGACGGAATTTCAAACGGCGGAATTTTGGCGGCACCGCCGTAAGCCATCTGGGTAACACTGCCCGATACTCCTTCCGCCTTCAGCCGCTTGGCGATATCCACAGTCATTTGCCAGACCACATCGGAGGACCAGTCGGGATTTTTGGCGATTTCCACCTGGCACTTTTCGCAGAGACAGGGAGTCATTCCATCCTGCGGCATGACATTGAAATAACCGGGCATAGCGACATTTTTATCCCAGGTATATTTTGTGAACCGCGCCACATAAACTCCGCGGTCTTTCGCTGAAACTCCCGAGAGAAAGGCCTTGGCGTCCTGATAAATTTCCTCCCGGATACCGCTGGAAAAACAGAGCTGGCCTCCCATGCGTTCGGCCAATGAATTACTCCGGGTGCCATTAGCGCGCAGTGCGAAATATTCGGGATGTTTTTCGCCGAAACGTTCGATATAGCCCAGTCTTCCGAGTCCGTGACAGTTGGGAATATAATCGGTTTGCATTCGGAGACGCGCGTTATTGATTCGCGCGTTTTGTATTTCGCTTTTCCAACCGTGGTTCCACGAGATGGCACGGGCAATATTGTCAGGGCGGTCGTAAATATCCATGGATGGAATGGTCAGATTCGGACTTTTTTTGACAAACTCTCCGCCCGGACCCGGAAAAACCAGCCGCGCTCCCAGGAAACGCTCCAGAAAAGAGTAAACTCCGAAAAGCGTGGCGCGTTCATAATAGGATACCCATGGTTGACGGTCGGTATCCGGCGCGAACTGTGCCTCGTCGCGTCCGGCGATGAAAATCTTATTGCCCTGCGAGCGGATAATGAAGCCGTCGCGCGGCAGTTTTTCGACGCCGATTCCGGCGTTTTTCGCCAATTCGCCACTGCCGACGATGATGGCGGCGCGGTCCTGAACCGGAGCCGCGGCAATCGGGAGTTCGGCGCCTGTGGCGCGCTTGATGAAAGTTTGCAGCTCCCGGGCGGCGAATTGGCTCAGCTTGCCGGAGGCGGGTTCAACGACAATCACCGCGCGAGGCTGTCCCTGTTCCACCAGGGGAATCATTTGGCGCGGTTCGAGTTTGGCGAAACGATCCGGCCCGGGATCGCCGAGGGCTCCCGACAATACGGCAGCAGCCGTGAGAAATGATAGAAGCAACAGTTGTTTCATGATAATTCCTTTGTTGATGAAAATTTTAGAGGCCGCCCGTACCTTCATTCCAGTAGATCCGGGGGAGGGTACGTTCGGTATAAGATGCTCCGCCGGTATACGGAATGGTTTTGACCGCTTTTACGCTGCCGTCCGGCATTCCGACCATATTGGAAAGTTGATGCCGCGAGCCGGGGCTCATGCCTTTTGAATAATAGTTGATCTTATAGGAATTCGGGCTGTTGCCGTTATTATCGCTGTAGAGGAACGGCGTCAGGTGTTTTGGAAAATTATTCCGGAGTTGATGAAATTTAATTCCGATGGCCACTTTGTCGTTAATGCCATAGTTCAACCGGAAGGAGAATTTGGTATGATCGCCATTGAATTCCAAAGGGGCTTCCGGGCAAAGATAAAATTTGAGCCGGACATGATCTGTTTCCGGATTGCTTCCCCAATCGACATGAAAATTGATCTTATTTTTCTGCCATGCGTATTTCAATGAGTTGATATCGGTCAGATAAAGCAGAATCCGGTCGGCCCAGATATTGTTATTGGTACCGTCCTGATTGTTTACCGGCGGAATGTAGTCTTCCCAGTCTCCCGCATAAGTGACGGTTGCGGTTTGAATTTGCTTCAGGTTGTTAATACACTGGGCTTGCCGTGCGCTTTTGCGTGCCCGGCTAAGGGCCGGCAGCAGCATGGAGGCAAGTATCGCAATAACTGCGACAACTACGAGGAGTTCAATGAGTGTAAAATTCTTTTTCAATTTTTATTCTCCTTTCAAAAATTTTGATTTTATACGACCGGACCGTGGAGGAGCGATGGTACCGCCGTCATGATAGTTACCGGGAATCAGATGTGTTTCCTGTGGAAGGTTTGGATCGGCCAGGCGTTTCAGCAGCCGTTGAAATCCCCAGGTCATCAATTCCTCGATATTCTGCCGCATGGTGGTGGTGCCGGAAAGTAGTTCCCACGGGTAACAGCAGGCGAATACCGACATATCGTCCGGGATTTTTATGCCGCGACGCTTGAGCTCCTCCGACATGGGAGCGATATATGAGAAGATCAGCGCGGTCGGTGGCTTCGGTTGCGTCAACAAGTGGGTGGCGGCTTGTTCCGCATAAATCTGGCGATACGCTTCTCCGTGCTGTTGCCACAAATCTTCTCCGAACTCCTTGACATAAAAGAGTTCATCATCGAAATCATCGCCCAGATTGTCGTGGAAAGCCTTTCTGATCGTCTCGATATAGAATTGGAATTCCGGCTGACGCTTGAATTCGACAAAGGCGATGCGCCGGTGTCCAAGTAGTTTCAGGCGTTGGACCATGGCGGAGTAATTGCGGTAATGATCAAACTCGACCCGATCGGTGGATTGGGGATCGAGGTTCAGGTTGCCGACGACCGGAATGCGTTGTTTCAGAAGGTAATCCACCGTATCCTTTTGAGATGAAGAACCCAGCATGATGAAACCGTCCACCGGAAATTGAGCCAGCAGTTCCGAAGTCAGCCCGGAAGAACTTATACCAACCACTTGGTAGCCGTATCTCTCCGCTAATCGATACAACTGCGGCGGAAATCCATCCTTAATGTCATGCTTTTCCGTATAGGTGCCGATGACTCCGATGGCGTAGTAACGAGAACGCTGTGGCGCTTTGCTGTTGACGAAGGTTCCCCGGGTTCCACAAATCGTCACCACGCCGCGCCGTTCCAGTTCGCGAAAGGCCTTCTGCAACGTCACCCGGTTCATTCCGAGTTCGTCGCTGAGGCGGAGGATGCCGGGCATCCGCCCGGTGATCCGGTTATCCGCGATATACTGTTCAATCCGGTCGCTTAATTGATGATAAATCGGTCGCATACTGTTTCCATGAATGTTTCTGATTCTGTTATTATCATATCAACTATCATAGATGTTGTCAACCGGGTAAAAGCCGGAAAAACCTGATTTTTTGCAAAATTTATGATTTGCTGGAATATTCCGGCAAAATTGGTCTGATATGCCTGATAAAGCCAATGAGGCCAATAAAACCCGACAAAAAAGTGAGAAAATCACAATTCCGGGTGGAAATATTTTTTTGTTGGGCTATATTAATAGTTAGTAGAATAATTCCACTAAGTTAAAAAATAGTGATCGCTGAAACCTATAAAAAGGAGAACAAAAGATGGCGACGACAAAGAAAACTGTGAAAGCCGCAGCCCCGAAGAAAACCGCCGCCGGTAAAGCGGAACTGGCTGTAAACGGCGGAGCCCCCGTCAATACCAAAGCGTTTCCGATGTGGCCGTCATTCGAAGAATCGACGATTCAGAAGGCCATGGAACCGTTGCGCGCCGGTAAAGTGAACTACTGGACCGGCCCCATCGGTCAGGAATTTGAAAAGAAATGGGCGAAATGGCTCGGTTCCCGCAACGCCATCAGCGTGACCAACGGTACTGCGGCATTGCATGTGGCTTTGGCCTCGATGGGTATCGGAGCCGGGGATGAAGTAATCTGCCCGTCCTACTCCTTTATCGCTTCGTCTTTCTGTATCATCCAGGCTGGAGCTTTGCCGGTATTTGCCGACGTGGACAAGGATCACCTGCTGGATCCCAAGGATATCGAAAGCAAGATCACCGAACGCACCAAAGCGATCATCGTGGTTCACCTCTACGGTATCGTTGCCGATATGGATCCGATCCTCAAAATCGCCAAAAAGCATAACCTGAAAGTTGTAGAAGACTGCGCGCAGTGTTTCGGCGGTATCTATAAGGGCAAAAAAGCCGGTACCATCGGCGACGCGGGCTGTTTCAGCTTCTGCCAGAGCAAGCATTTCACCACCGGCGGTGAAGGCGGTATGGTTGTCACCAACAATGATGACCTGGCCTGGGAGTGCCGTTCATTCCGTGACCATGGTTATGACGTCAAAGAGCGCCTGAACCTGTTGGAAATGGAAGGTAAGCTCATGTATATCCACAAACGTGTCGGCTTCAACTTCCGTATGACTGAAATGCAGTCTCAGATCGGTATCTGCGAACTCGAACGCTTCGACAGCTGGAACTTGAAGAACCGTCTCCGCAACGGCAAGATGCTGATCAAGGCTTTGGCCAAACATCCGCTGGTGCTCCATGCTCCGGTCGATACCAAAGAACGTCAGAACTCCTTCTGGTGGGCTCCCTTCGTGCTCGATACCGACAAGCTGACCTGCGATATCAAGACCTTCATCAAGGCGATCGGCGCGGAAGGCGTACCGGTTTACAGCGTGTTGTGGCCGGAAATGTACAAGGAAAAAGCTTATGTCGAACGCAACGGTTTCGGCGTGGCGAAGTATCCTTTCTTCGATCCGAAGTCCCGTAATATCGATTACACTCAGTTTGACTGCAAAGTCGCGAACTGGATGACCGACCGCACCATGTGTTTCTTCACTCACCCGGTTTACACCGAAGACCATATGCAGGCTTGCATTGACGCCTTCAACAAGGTTGCCGAATATTACATGAAGAAGAACTAATTCGGTCTTTTCAAAATCAATCGGCGGCCGGTGTTTTGCGACACCGGTCGCTTCTGCAATTCTTAACCCCGGGGTAATCTATCATGCAGAAAGTCAAATATGCCATCATCGGATTCGGCGGTATTGCCGAAAACCGTATCGCCAAAGAAGGATTCGGCTGCGATGCCAAACGTGTCGGCGAAATCGCCAATGCCCAGCTGGTGGCCGCCACCGACGTCAACCCGGCCCGGCGTAAAGCCGCGGAAGCTCTCGGCCTGAAGTGGTACAAAGATGCCGCCGCCATCATGGCCGATCCGAAGATCGATGCGGTCTTCATTGCCACCAATAATTTAACTCATGCCGAAATCGCCGCCGCCGCGCTCAATGCCGGCAAGCATGTGATTGTCGAAAAACCTCTTGCGCCCAACAGCGTCGACGCCGCCAAGCTGGTCAAGCTGGCCAAGGCGAAAAAACTCAGCTTGACCGTCGACCACATGATGACCAAAAACGTTCTGAACCAGAAAGCCCGCCGTTTGATCAAAACCGGCAAGCTTGGTACAGTGAACGACGCCTGTTTCCATATGGAATTCGCTTACGGCTACGATCCGGCCGAAGCCGCGACCTGGCGCTGCAACAACTGGGACGAAATGGGCGGTCCGATCGGCGACGTCGCCAGCCATTGCTTCTATATGGCGGAATTCCTTTTTGACAGCAAGGTAACTTCGGTCTGTGCGGTTTACTATCCCAAAGTCATGCCCATCAAGGTGGAAGACGGCGCGTATGTCCGTTTCAAGCTGGAAAATGATATGACCTGTACCGCCAAAGTGGCGTTCTGCGAATTTCGTGGTGGCGGCGGTGGAACCTTGACCAATCTCGGTTATGAAATTTACGGCGACAAAGCCGCTCTGCGCGGTTACGGTACCATGTTCCAGTTGTCGGGTTATGCCGATGAGCCGATCAAACAGCGCCTGGAGCTGGATACCTTTGATAAGCAGCAGAAATTTGTGATTCGCAAGCCGGAAAACATTTACCAGGGCGTAATCAGCGACCATGCCGCTTCGATTATCAAAAGCCGTCCGATCAATGCGGTCGACGGCCTGCGCAACGTCCAGCTCTGTGAAGCGGCGCACAAGTCCGCCCGCAAAAACGGTGCGGTTATCGAGGTCAAATAAATGTTGAATATCGGTTTAGCCAAAGAAATCATCACCCCGCCGCGCGGCATTCCGCTGGTGGGGTATTTCAATCCCCGCCCGAATACCGGGATTTATGATGACCTGATGGTCAAAGTCATGCTGTTTGAGCAAGACGGGAATACCATCGGTCTGGCGGTTTATGATCTCTGTTTTCTGAGCACGGAACTGGTCGCCGAAATGAAGGCGGCCCTGAAAAAGGCCGGCGTGGATTTTGCCGATAACCTGATGTTTACGGCGACTCATACCCATACCGGTCCGTTCATCGCCCGTTTCTTCGGAAGCGATCCGGACCGCGAATACCTCGATTCGCTGGTGGAAAAAACCGTTACCGCGGTAAAAAACGCCCGTAAATCGCTGGCTTCGGCCCAGCTTCGGCTTGGCAGGGCGGATAATAATCCATATTCTTACAACCGCCGCTATTGGATGAAAAATGGCAAAGTCCAGACCAATCCCGGCAAGTTGAATCCTCAGATTGAGCGCCCGGAAGGGCCGGTTAATCAACGGGTGGAAATCATGACGGTAACTCAGGATGACCGCGTAGCCGCGATTGTGGCGCACATTTCCAACCATACCGACACGATTGGCGGCAACTTCGTTTCCGCAGATTGGCCGGGCCGGATGGAACGGGAAATCCAGCAGAAACTGGGCTATGATGTTCCGGTATATACCCTGATCGATTGCCAGGGCAACATCAATCACTTCGACGTTGCTTCCGGCATATCGCAGACCTCCTATACCGAGGCTTGCCGCATCGGTAAGGGGTATGCGGAGATTATCGTCGGCGAACTCGGCAAACTCCGGGAATTCAATCCGGAGGGGCTCAAAGCCACCTTACGGACCATCACGATTCCTTTCCGCGATATTCCGGCGGAAAAAGTCGAGGATGCCAAGAAAATTCTGGCCAAACCGGTTGCGGGTGGCAGCGGTGGCGATATGACCAGTGAAGGCCTGGCCACCGGCGACGGTCCGGTAGCCCGTTTCTTTGCCGAACAGATGGTTGCCTATTGCGATAATTGTGCCGGCAAAGCCCGTGATTTCGAGCTGGTTTCGTTGAAATTCGGCCGTGAATTGGCGATTACTTCAATACCCGGTGAGGCCTTTGTCGAAATCGGCGAAGCGATCCGGCAGGGTTCACCGTACAGCGAAACCTGGCCGGTAGTCCTGGCGATGGGTGAATGCGGTTATATTCCGATGGAAGAATGTTTCGAACGCGGCGGCTACGAAGTCCTCCCGGTCGAAGGCGGTTCCCCCAAGGAAAACACCGACAAACTCCTCATCAGCGAAAGCCTCAAAAACCTGGCCTGAGCAAATAGAAGCACGGAGGGAAATTTGCTCCCTCCGTGTGACTTAGAATTCCACCGTCAGTTTGATGTTGCGTAACTGTACTTTGGCCGCGCGGTCGCCGGTCGCAACCACAAAACGCAATTTGGCATACTTGGTACCAATCCACCATTTGTCTTGAGGCGGAATACCGGGAGCGGTCTGGATGCCGCCGATGGAACATGAGACCTTTTCCCACTCGGTACCGGGATCTTTTTCATTGCAGGCTGCGTACAAGCCCGGCCCCTCGCTGTGAAAATGGAGCGTCGTATCGGCCGGATACGCTTTGTCAAGCGGTGTAGTGAGAGTCAATTCCATCGAGCCGTCAGCCGCCGGTTCGGTGCAGGAACGGTTACAGATCACATTCATATCCAGTCCGGTACAGTCTTTTTTATCACCGGTTCGGGGACTGTCCCTAAAAATTCCGGTTCGGGGACTGCCCGGTTCGGGGACTGCTGCCCGGTTCGGGGACTGCCCGGTTCGGGGACTGTCCCTAAAAATTCATTTAAATTGTGCTTGTAATATTGATCTGATAGCATATATTGTATCCTTAGAATGAATTTTTATCATATAAAAAACGATTTTAAGAAAAGGATGTAAAATGTCCAGAAGACGCCGAGGGTGGCTGAATGATGCCTGCTACCATATAACTCATCGATGTCATGAGCGTGAATTTTACTTCAAATTTGCCAAACAGCGTGACTTGTACCGGCTCTTGATGCATGAGGCCGCGAGGCGATACAAAGTGAAGATACTGGATTATATTGTAACCAGCAATCATGTGCATTTGTTGGTAAAAAGCAGACACGGGAATGAAATTTCTGATTTTCTCCGGTTGCTTCACGGGCAGATCGCACAGGGATTCAACAACAACAAACAACGCGAAGGCGGTTTCTGGAGTGATCGTTTTCATTCCACCAGGATTCAGGATGGTGCTCACTTGGGGCAATGTTTGTTTTACATTGACTTGAATATGGTCAGGGCTGGAGCCGTTGCTCATCCCGGCGAATGGGAGCATGGTTCGTATGCTGAATTCACGGGCACCAGGAAACGCTATCGCATAATTGATATGGAGGAACTGCTGCAGAGCCTGAATATCGACGACATCGATGAATTCCAGAAATGGTATCTGGCAACGCTCAACGAAAAAATGAAGGCCATTGGCAGCCGTGAACCCTACTGGAGCGAAGCCGTGGCAATCGGCGACGAAGAATATCTGAAAGTTGCCGCCAGCCAAGCACAAATGAAAAGGTATGTTATCAAAGAACCAAGGTCAGGAATAAGCTATCTTATCGGAAAATCAATCGTTTCTTAAAATGAATATTTGATATATAAATAATCGTTTTAAGCTATGTTTTTTGACATTTATATTGAATTATTAGGCACAATAAAGGAAATCCCATGGGGACAGTCCCCGAATTGACGAAGAACAACGCAAGGTGGCGCTGCGTTATTTCAGCCTGAGTGAAACACCCAAGCGCGGCCGCAAAGTCATCTGCAATGACGCCGCCGTAGAAGCCCATACCAGGAATTTCGGTTTCTTCGTGCTCATGTCCAATGAAATCAAAGACGGCGCCGTCGCATTGCGCAATTACCGCAACAAAGAC
>JAVBRM010000089.1:0-19392 GCA_031548025.1 Victivallaceae bacterium
ATCCGCCTGAAAAACCTCGACCATGTTCAGGCCGTCTACCACCAAATCAATGACCACCGGTGATTTGCTTCGGTAGAAATATCACAACCGGAACTTGATAATAGACTGGAAGTGAAGTATATTCATCATGAAATAACAGGACCAAGCGATATATGAAAAAATTAACCAGCAGTGTTTATACATTCAAAGACCTTATTGGGAATAATTTTCTCTACGTCGACAAGACGGAATATATCTGGTCCCTGATTGAACCCGGCAAGGAGATGTATTTTTTATCGCGACCACGCCGGTTCGGAAAATCCCTGACCATCTCCACCCTGGAAGCGGTTTTCAATGGCGAAAAAGAGCTCTTCAAAGGCCTTGCTATATATAATAAGGATTATGACTGGAAAAAGTACCCGGTCATCCACATCGACATGGGAAATTGCAATGCCCAGACCCCGAAAGAGCTCGAAACGTATCTTTTCAGCCTTTTGGATGATATTGCGGCACAATTTGGAGTGGAATGCCGCCATGAATTACTGTCGAACAGGTTTGAAGCATTAGTTGCCGATATTGCCAAGCAAGGTGATGTGGTCATTTTGATCGACGAATACGACAAGCCGATTCTCGGCAATGTTTCCAATCCCTGCATCAGTGAAATACTGAAAGTCTTGAAAGGCTTCTATTCCGGGATCAAAAAATGTGAGCCATATGAGCGTTTTGTGTTCTTAACCGGGGTGAGCAAATTTGCGCATGTGTCGATATTTTCGGACCTGAACAATTTGACCGATATTACAATGATGCCAGACTATGCCTCTTTGGTGGGATATACGCAGGACGAATTGGAGAAGTATTTCGGAGATCGTATTGATATCATTACCAAACAACAGAATATTTCCCGGCAGGAATTGTTGGGTAAGCTCAAGCAATGGTATAACGGATACAGGTTTGAGGAAACTGCCGAAACGGTGTATAATCCGGTTTCCATAGCACAATTTTTCAATAATAACGGAAAGTTCAACAATTACTGGTTCGATACTGGAACGCCGACTTTTTTGCTGGAACTGGCGAAAAAGACGGAATTTAGTTTTGAAAATGCATTGACCAGACCGGTATCGGGGATGGTTTTCAAATCCTATGAGATAGATCAACTTGATGCATTGGCGCTGCTGGTTCAGACCGGCTACCTGACCATCAAGGGAACGGAGCAAAAATATGGTAAGACATTCTATTACCTGAGATTTCCTAACCTTGAAGTAGATGAAGCGTTTAACGTCTATCTATTAAGTAATTATGTCAATACCCCCAAGGAAGCGATTGACGATTTAAGTGTCAGTTTGGCGGACAAAGTTGTGGCCGGTGATGTGGATGGCTTTATGGAACTTTTGAAAGGATTTTTCCAGAATGTTCCTTACTCAATTCATGTTTCCAAGGAGAAAGAGAAATATTACCAAACGATATTCTTTGTGTTGTTTTTGCTGCTCGGAATACATATCGAAGCTGAATCCTGTACCAATAAGGGGCGGATTGACGCCGTGGCGAGCTGTGGAGATTGGACTTATCTGTTTGAATTCAAGATGGATCAGAGTGCGGAGATCGCCCTGAATCAGATCAAAGATAAAGAGTATTTCGGCAAATATCTGCATACAGGCAAGCGAATCATGATGATCGGCGTCAATTTCGACTCCGAAACCGGTGAAATCACTGGTTGGCAGAAAGAAGAATTGGTGTAATCTGGGCTGCTTGCGATAAAATCACCCACCGTTATTACCCTGTAGAGTGTCAAAGTGGATTTGACAGTGCTATTTATCGGGCTATATTCCGATAGAAACAGGCCGATCAACATGAAAAGCCGAATAAAGAAAATTCTGAGTAAAAAGGGGGGATGAAAACGAGTAAACTGTCGATCTGGTCGCTATTGTTGAATAACCTTGTTAACAAAAAAGCGCCATCCATTTTCCTGACCCAAATTCTGGAATTGTATTCGCTTGCCATTCGAGAAATATCTAAAACACTTAAAGAACCATCGCCTGATGCGACTTTGGTTGGAGAAGCGAAACAACTGCAAGAACATTTACCGCAAGCCAAAGCGATTCTCGAAAATCCTATGGAGGCGAAGCACAACATAGATAATCCGCTTCAGGCAATTCAATTGGTATCAGCTTCACTTGAGATCGGTATTGAAAGGAAATTTGTGGTTCATGCCAGAATGCTTTGTCTTCTTGAAGAATTCATGGAGGACAACACTATTCCTGATGCTCAAAAGGAAAAAATTGTTCAACTTGCTGTCGATTCGTATTTGGTCGGTCAGTTGACTCCAGTGGCACAATTCGACTTGCTTGCGGAAAAACTGGACGCCATTGTGTTGGAAACGAAATACGAAAGCCGTGAGGAAGCATTGCAGGAGTTGAGACGGGAACGGGCAAAGAACGCTTCGATTGACGAGTGCAGGTAAAATTGTCGATGGTCCGCTGCGCCAGGCTTTGTGGTTCGAGCTAAAATTACCGCATTCACAGATAAATCAAAAAATTATGCTAGAAAACAATAGCAAACGATTGGATTTCATTACCAATGTCGATTGGCATGAAACGAAAACAATGCTTCGTGCGGAATTCCCGTTGGATATCAGGAGCACTGAAGCCGCTTTCGATATTCCTTTCGGTTTCTATAAACGTCCGTTACATAATAACCAGCCTCAGGATACCGCCAGATTTGAAGTATCCATGCAGCGTTATGTAGATATTTCCGAATCCAATTACGGCGTGGCCTTGCTGAATGATTGCAAATACGGTTGTTTGGCCCGAAATGGTTTAATTAGCCTGGCCTTGCTGAAATCGTCAAAATCTCCCGACCCAAAAGCCGATATGGGACAGCATGATTTTACCTATAGTCTACTTCCGCATTCTGAAACTCTGTCGAATTCCAACATCCTGCTCGAAGCCGCCCGGTTGAATCGTCCGCCGCTTCTTTTGAACAATTATCATAATGAAACTATTGCTCCGATTATCTCTTTGAACTCCGAATCGGTTATAATTGAAGCTATCAAAAAAGCAGAAAAAGCAAATACGATCGCTATTCGCCTTGTTGAAAGCAAAGGAAGGCATAGTCAAGTAGAACTTTCAGTGCCGGAAATATACCGTCAAGTTCAAGAGGCAGATATTCTGGAGCGTCCCTTCCACACTGTGCTTCTTTCTCGATCCGGCGTCATTCATCTAAGTCTTAAGCCATTCGAAATAAAGACATTATTGTTAATCAAATCATAAATCACCCCATCTTGTTCTACATTAAACTATTCATCAAATACCTTTTCACCGGAACTATTAGAGGATAAACAATGACAGCAATTCCGTCTCCCCAAAACGCCCAAATCATTTTGCCTGATTTTGCCTATTCCGCAGGTGAGCTCGTATCGGTAAAAATGAGTTCATAATTATTTTGCTGATTTTTCAAAACCCCAATTGGACACTTTGCAAATTTTTTGCGTGCCTGATTTACCGGGTCTCGCTAATCAATATACAGTGGCAGGGGTTGGAATACAACGTGTATTGGCCGTTCGTTTACAAATCGTTTTACCAGATTTCACCTGATGGTCAAAATTGACGATATCATAATAATTGAGTTTACATCGACATCCCTTGGAGCGAAGATTGTAAAGATTTTAAATTTTTGGGAGGCCTGATTCAGCCGAGTCACCCTTTTTCAGCCCAGACGGGGCTGTTCAGGCTTCCCTTTTTCTCCAATATATGCTTATTTGTACAAATATACCTGAATACGGACTATCCGACGGATACGCAAAATCAGGCAAAATAATTTGACCGCTTGAGCGTGTCGTGTTTGCGTTCCTTGTAATTAGGATAGTTTGGACATTGAGGTCTCTTACGCAGTAAAGTCGCCTTGGTTGCAGTCGGTAAAGGCTTTTGGATGTGTTACCGAATACGGGTACTACTGAAGTAGTGAGCCGTTTTCTGTGGCGCAGTTAGAAAAATTAATGGCGTAATCGCTTTCCGATATGACATTTACCACCAATTTTTCACTTATGGAGCCGAATCTGCAAGCTTTTTTATGTCTCGGCAGGGTTTTATGAAAGATTACAGAAAGTGCCAGGGCCCATTGTTGGAAATTGTCTGAAATTATTTTGACATGACCATTGAACAGGTGTTATTGCTCGTGTATCTTTTATCCATGAATTATGAGGTTGATATGAATGATTTGAAATTTGTTGATTGGCTACAAGGGGAAAATACTCAACGGGAACAGGAGATTTCCACTCGTTTGCAAGCCGTGTTTGTTGACTTCTGGACGCATTGCGGTATTGATGATAAATCGGCGAAGACTCAAAAGCGGTATATTGATGGTTTGAATAGCCTTGGCGGCTATCTGGTTGAAAAATCGGTGTATGGAAATGACAAGGATTTGAAAATGGCCGCGGACGAATTATTGGCGGAATATTTGAACGATGAGGACGGACCGTTGATTTTCATGGATAACGAGTCGTGGCAGAATGAATTTGACGGGGTGTGTCGCAAGCTTTATAAGTTTCTGTGTGAGAAAAAATATATAAAGGGATGATGATGGTTATGGCATGCGTATACAGATTACGGGTGAAATTGAAGTATGACAAAAGACTTATCGGGATATTCTGATCCGAGATGACCAGACGTTCAAAAAGCTGCATGACATAATTTATATGGCGTTTGATCGGGAGGAAGAGCATTTATACCGTTTTATTTTCAAATGGAAAATTTCCGAGCCGAATGAACTGCAAGCCTTCTGGCGCGATAGAGGCATGCTTGTGCCACTAAGAGGAAATCAGCAGAAAAAATTGTACATAAACTGTCCTGATTGCCTGGGCGGCAGTTGCTGGGCTGAGGAAAAAGACGCGGCCAAAACAGAACTCGGAACGATGGATTTGAAGATAAAACAGAAGTTTGAGTATTTATTTGATTTCGGCGACGAGTGGTGGCATGAAATCGAAGTAATGGAGATACTGCCGGTGAGCCCGGGCATGACTTACCCCACGATTTCGAAAGTCCAGGGAGAATCTCCTTCGCAATATGATTATGGTGATGACGATGAATAATTCCAATTGGAAAACCGAACGGGCAGAGCGGAAAAAGAAGCTTATTGATTCCGGTGCAGAGGTGTTGGCGGATATTTTATTGACGCTGGCGGACCGCGATGAAGAAGCAAATGAGTACATCAATTTTGCTTTGGCGTCGACCGATAAGAAAATCAAACAGGTCCAATCGAAGCTGGCGGGCTTGAAGCATCTTTCGGACTACATAGATTACAGGGGGGCCGATCAGTTTGCCGACAAACTGGAGGCGATTCTGGACGAACTGGAGCAATGTCAGGTCGAACCGGAAACCGGCATGCGCCTGGTGGCTGAATTTATGGAAACTGATTCCAGTGTATTTGAGTATTGCGACGATTCCTATGGTTCAGTGGGTTATGTTTATACCGGCAAGGCTGTGGAATTGTTCACTCGTTATGGTGCCGCCTGCGAAGACAAGAAAATTGTCGAGGATATCTTGCTGCAAACATTGCGTGAAGACAGTTACGGGGCGCGAGGCGATATGCTGAAATGCGCCGGAGTTGTTTTGCCGGAGAAAAACCTGCGGCATATGTTTGAGTACTGGAACGGCAAACCGGTAAAATCGAGAAGCGGTAAATTGCAAGATTGGCGTTGCCAAGCCGTATTGGAAGAACTTGCCCGGCAATTGAAGGATCCCGATCTGTTTATCAAATTGAAGAAAGAAAAAACCGGCGGAGTCGTCCACGAGCGCGATTTTGCAAAAATTGCCCAGCTATACTATGACTGCGGCGACTATGTGAACGCTCTCGACTGGCTGCAAAAAGCTCCCGAAAATGAATCAGCCGCTGATGAGTTGCGGAAAAAACTTTACGGGAAACTCGGCATGCGTGATGAAATTGAAAAAATGTGCCGTGAAGAATTTCATGAATTTCCTTCTTTGAATACCTTGAATGAACTGCTGGCGGTGATCGGCAAAGGCAAAAAGCGAGAAGTTATAGAGGAAAAAATTGCGGAGATTAAGCAGAATAAGAAATTTGATGATATCGATCTGAAATTTCTCGTTGAAACCGGGCATTTGGAAGACGCCTCGGAATATGTAATCAAACATCGTGAAAGCGTAGATGGGAATTCATACTATGTTCTTGGCGCAGTTGCGGAAACATTGACAAAGAAAGAATTTTTTTTGGCGGCGACGATTATTCTTCGGGCTTTGTTGAGCTCAATTCTTGAGCGAAAATACGCCAAAGCTTACCACCATGGCGCGGATTACTGGAAGGAATTGAGCAAGATTGCTCCGGAGATTTCTGATTGGCGCGGATTGGAACTCCATGCGGATTATATAAACCGACTCAAAGCGGATCACAAGCGGAAATCCGGTTTCTGGTCCAGGGTCAATGAATAGGAGAAATAGAGATGCCAAAGCGGAAAGTATTTTATAAATTGCGGTTGACTTTGATGGAATTGTCGTTTGAGGTCTCCCGCGAATTGATCGTGCCGGCCGAAATTCGGCTTGATTATCTGCACGGAGTTCTTCAATTCACCATGGGCTGGCGGGATTCGCATCTTCATGAATTTCAGACCGAAACCAAACGCTACGGGATGAAACTCGAAGACGCGGACGAAGAATTGCTCAACGAAAAACGTTCGTATCTGTCGGCCATTGTCAGACCGAATTCTCCCTGTTTCGGTTATATTTATGATTACGGCGACGAATGGGTTCACCGGATCGAAGTAATCGACTTTGACTGCCGGGAAATGCCGAAAGGACGTATTTTTTACTGTACCGCGGCCAAAGGCGCCTGCCCGCCGGAGGATGTCGGCGGCGCTTACGGTTATGAGGATTTCTGCAAGGCAATCAATGATCCGGCCAATCCGGAACACGATGAGATGACGGAGTGGGTTTATGATCTTTATCCCCGCTCACAGAAATGGCCGGACGGCGTATCGTTGGAATTCATCAATGATATGCTGCATTGTTGCGAACGCGCATACCGTCGGGAAACCGCGCCCAAAAAGCCAAAGCCCCGCCGGGTATGGGTATATACAGGCCCCCCGAAAAATGAACAATAACAGCCAAGATGGGAAAACGAGGGAAAACAATATGCTTCCAGTACTGACAGATGCGTTGCTATCGGCGAAGATGACCGAATATTTTGAGATATTTTCAGCTGAAGACCGAATGGAAGTGATAGAATAATTTTTTACGGAGCAGCCGATTCTTGCGGAAAGCCTCAATTTTCCTCCGGAAGACGGCTTCGACGAGGAAACGATGGCAGCTGTGATCAATGTGATAGCAATGTTGTACTCGATCGCTTGCACTCATTTCACATTGCCGAAAATTGATGAAGCGGAAGTGCGAAGAGCATACGCCAGAATGCATGACATGTACCTGTATTTGGGAGATGATTTGCCTGCGGTGGAGTCTGTCGTCGATGCCTATCCCGAGCCGGTGATGTTCCGATTCGTGTTTGATCAAATCTGCGAATGGAGTTCCCGTCTGACGAAACACCAATGGTATGATTTGTATATCGCAATGGAAGGAATTGTCGATGTTCTTGCCGAAGCCCGACGGCAACATAACAAAAGAGAAATGCCATGAATTATGCCGAAGTTATATATCATGACCGGTTGCTTGAAAAAATCAAAGCGCAGATGCCGGAATGGGACGAAAGCCCGGACTTCGTAGTGCTTGAGGATACGGAAAGCGATCTGACGAATAATCCCGCGCTTTACCGGCGGGAGCAACTCATGGTGGAAGTGGACGGAAATACTCCGTTCATGGTATCTTTCCCTTCCATAAGGGATTTATTCAGAGAAACCTCTTTCTCCCTGGATGATGATGATGAATCGCTCTGGAATTCGTTTAAAAGCTCCGTAGACCAGAGCCTTATATCAGCCGTCGATCACTTTGGAGTTTCCTGTCCTTCTGATAATGATTTAATGGAAATATTTTCAGCAATGCGCCGCCGTCCGGACGGCCGTTCGCTCGGCTTGGCTCATAATCTTGTTTGGAAAGGTGCAATGAGATTTCTTTTGGAATACGAGTGTGATCAAAAAGCATATGAAGCATTTTTTCAACTCTTGGAGCATGAGGCGAAAATATTTCGAAATGGCTATAACAGTTATATCTATATAGAATTCAGCCGTTCGCTTCTCAACGGAGAATTAACCCCCGATTATGATCCTGATGTGGAATTTGATGAAGATCAACCCGAGGAATGCCTGTGTCCAAAATGCAGGACCCAAATGAACTTGCCTCCCGGATGAGAGATTGCAAGGAACGCCATCATTATAAGCTCAAAAAAACTGTTCCGTTTTGCCTATTTTCGCTTATTGGGAAATGAGTCATTATATGAGTATTTGAGTACATTTTAGATAAAAAGCGGGAAGCCTGACCAGTCCCGTCTTCAGATGTCCGGAAAATTCAGGATGTTAGAGCTGAAGACAACAAAAGGCAGGAGAGGAGGATGTATTTCAGGAGGGAGGAAAGCGTGGAGCACTGGCGTCAGATCATTGAAAATCAATGGCGAAGCGGAATGACGATAAAGGATTACTTTACTGTCATAAGCATGGGCTGAACATTAAATCACAATTTTCAATTAGGAAAGAACTGTAAAATTTCTTCACGGATTCAAATATTTCTTGGAATTGGCTCTTGATATTTTCAAAAGATACATTATGATTATATTATAAAAATGGTCCATTTTGGGGCATGATGATAAAAACAGGAATTTTCATGATGCGAAGACAAAATTTTACAATGATCGAACTCTTGGTTGTGATCGTAATTATTGCCATACTGGCGGCAATGTTACTGCCGGCGCTCAATCGGGCAAAAGAAACAGCGCTGAACATCAATTGCCTCAATTTGGTGAAACAGCTTGGCTCCTGCGAAAGCTTCTATCAACAAGACAATCATGACTATATGACCCCGACACGGCAGCATGGTGTCTGGCGTAACGCCGATGGTTCGATGCGTACCTCTGTCGATAATAAATCATGGTATCACGCTCTTGAGCCGTATGCGCGGAATATATTCTGGCGCAAAGCTAAAAACAGCGCCACCCAAACACTGTCCGTGCCGTGGTGCGGTGGCGCTGAACGTGATAGCGGTAACCTCCTTCTGGACGGCGGCAGTGTTTTTGCTCTTTGGGCATCTACTGGGGCAGCCAGCGCCGGAAACGGCAGCTATGGCAGTTATGGGAATGGCTTCCAGAACACTGTCGGTTATTGGACCACCAGCAGCGGTCCGGCAATGATCAAAGGTTATAAAATAACCGCGGTACGCAATCCGTCTCAAAAAGTCGGCTATATTGAAAATTACTATTACGGTCCTTATCAGACGGACTATTGGGATCTGCTTTTTCGTGGCAATACCTGGACCAGGCATTACCGGGGGCAGCAGCGGGTAAACACCGCTTTCGTTGACGGTCATGTCGGAGCCATTGAACGCTGCTTAACAGCTAACGAAATCGGCGGTGTTTCTGTGATTCAGTATTATATTTCACTCAAATGAACCTAAAACCGGGCAGCATTTTGATAACGTCTCATAAATTGAATAATGGAGTTTCTTTATTATGTCTTTACCTAACTTATATCAAGAAATGATAATTCATCTTGAATCCATGATTGCATCCGGTGTTTATGCTTCCGGGGATAAACTGCCGGCGCAACGTGATCTTTGCGCCAAATTCAATCTGACCAAAGGAACGGTCGGCCGGGGCCTTGCGCAAATGGAGAAACGCGGCCTTGTCGAAATCCGGCATGGGGCCGGAGTATTTGTCCGGCGATATGAAAGTCCCGATGTACCCCGTGTCTGCGAAATCGGTGTGCTTATTGAATATTTCGATCCGGCGCATTCATATTGCGGGCGGATTCTCACCGGACTTCAGGAGCGTGCGGCGGAGCATAACTGCGGCCTCCAGTTGCGTTTCACCCGCTACGAGGATTATACCCCGGAAACACTGCACGAGTATGCCGAAAAATTCGACGCGGTAATATTGATCGGTATTTACGACACTGTGGCCCGTGAATTGCCGCGTACACGGCCGTGTGTGGGGGTCACTATGCATCATGCTTTCG
This sequence comes from Victivallaceae bacterium, assembly GCA_031548025.1. Classification (GTDB taxonomy): domain Bacteria; phylum Verrucomicrobiota; class Lentisphaeria; order Victivallales; family Victivallaceae; genus UBA5239. The sequence continues at coordinate 10,100 of JAVBRM010000089.1, forward strand.
GTTTTGCCTCAACCGTTGATCTTGATCCGGTAATGGCCTCTGAATTGGCGGTGAATTATTTTCAAGAGCGTGGTCGGAAGCGGATTATCTGTTGTATGCCGCCGCGGCAGACCGGCGGTATTGCCGATGTTTTCGATTTCCGCTGCCGGGTTTTCGAGTCCAACTGGCCGGGAAAATTCCAAATTGCCGACCTGGATGCGCCGCAAATAAGCGAATTGTGCAAACTGGCCGACGATGAAACAGGTTTTCTTTTTGTCAGCGGTTCGCGTTACGAGCGGTGCGCGGTAGCGTTCCGGGCGGCAACCGGCCGAGACCTGGCGGACAGTTGCTGTGTGCTTTCGATTGACGGAAAGTCGCGGATTGTTCCTGAATACCAGCAAGTTGACACCATTGGCACCGATTATCCGTCAATGGGAAGATTGGCATTCGATGAGTGTTGGCGTCGAATCAAAAATCCCGGTTCCGCTCCACGCCGGATTTATCAGGGGGGGCAACTCTATTTAAGGCGTCAGGACAAACAACGATGAGGCTGTTTCATGCCTCACTGATCATTGGAGAAAATATGGAAATTATTCGAGAAGACACTTGGAATTCACCGGATCAGCGGGGAGTTGTTTTTCGTCGGCCCGATGGACATTATGCTATCGAACTGCAGGAAAGCAATGGAGTTTCCGGCGCCTGGCGGATTGATTGGCGGTTGCCGGCGGAAACCTCGAAAGCCTACTTTTTCCGGGTTGAATGTTCCAATCCGGCGGCTATGCTTGCCAACCATGCCATTGCGCTGGCTGTCTGGCTCGACGCGACGGGGCTGCCACTGCGAAGCTCTTATCTTGAACCATCGCCGGCCGGTATTTTTTCCCGGACACTTGCCTGTCCTGATGAAGCAAGAGCAGTTCGATTGGAACTTTCACTTCGTTGGCTTACAGGCGAAAATATTGTTTTCCGCATGCCGGAATGTCAACCGGCTGAATTACCGGCCCGGCCGGTCCGGGTAATCGTGACCAAGGCTGTGCCTGATTTTGAAAACGCCTCAATCACAGACAATCTAAGAAGATTCGGTGAATTGTTTGAAAAAATGCAAATGGCGGGCGAACATCCGGACCTGGTGGTTTTTCCCGAAAACTTCCTGACTCGGGGCTGCCGTAATCTTACACTCTCGCAGGGCGCGCAGACGGTTCCTGGTCCCTTGACTGACTTTCTGGGGAAATGGGCGCGAAAACTTCACACAAATATCGTTACCTCTCTCTGGCGCACAGATAACCGCCACTACTACAATACGGCGGTGGTTATTGACCGCAGCGGACAGCTTATCGGAACTTATGACAAGGTACACCTGACGGTTAACGAATCCAAAAACATGACTGCCGGTAGAAACTATCCGGTTTTCGAACTTGACTTTGGTAAACTTGGCGTGTTGATTTGCTGGGATCTCTGGTTTCCCGAAGCAGCACGCGAACTGCGGCTGGGGGGAGCGGAGATCATTGCCTATCCGATTGCCGCGACAGGCAATCCGAAAAACTGGGACATTATCTGGCCGGCCCGGTGTCTTGACAATCAATTGTATCTGGCCACCGCCATATCCGGCGACAACCCTTGTCCGGCCCGTGTCATTGATCCGGCCGGAGATGTGTTGGCTGAGACGACCGGGCCTCAGACTTATGCCGCAGCGAGCATCGATCTTTCCCACGGATATTTTCGCCCGAGTCTGTCGGTTGGCAAGGGTGAGGGCGAACTTGATTTCTATCTGCGGGAACGCCGGCCGGAAACTTACCGGCGGATTGCTATGGCTGAGAAAAATTTCAACCTCGAAAAAGGAACCGACATGTGAAAAAATTCTCAATTCTTCTTTTCGGTTTTATTTTCATTGCCATGTTGGGAGCATCGGAAGAGATCAATCTGTTGAAGACTCCGTTGAAAATCACCAATCCGGCAACCACTGTTTTTCGAGATGGCGTTTATACCATCGAACATAGCGACGAAACCGCGTCCAGCGAATTGTCACAGACGGTGGAATTGAATCAAAGTGAAGTTCAATCGATCACTTTTTCCATCGAAAGCCGCTCGGAATCATATGAGGGAGCAGTCTCCGGCAATTATGGTCTCCGGCTCAATTTGCTTCACGCCGATGGCAGCCGAACCAACGGAGTCAGTGTCAGGTGTGACATCGATGCTTCCGGGTGGAAGAAGGCATCCCGTACTTACCAGCCGAAAAGTCCGGTCAAAAGCGTTACTTATCATGCCCGGTTCCGCCATTCGCCCGGTAAGGTCCATTTTCGTAATCCCGTACTGCTCCAAGGTCCTTCTGGGCAGGCCTCGCCACGTAAAGATTTCGAAAAGTTGAAAATCGATAATCGCGATCTCTGTATCGACACCATATTGGTTGCCGGCGGTACTCCCACCGCCGCTATCGTCATGCCCGATTCTGAAGCTTATCTTGCCGAAGCGGCCAAAATCAACACTGCAATCCGAGCCAAAACCGGGGTTGAGTTGCCGGTCGTTTCCGACCAGGCGCTCCGTGACGCCCGATCTCTTGATCGACATTACCTTGTCATCGGCAACCGCGACCGCAATGAAACTGCCGCCAATCTCTATAATCTCCATTATACGTTGCAGGATGCAAAATATCCGGGCTCCGGAGGCAGTGAACTGCGCAGTCTTCACAATCCGTTTGGCGACCGCCATAATATCATCCTTGTCGGCGGAAGTGATTCGGCCGGAGACCATGCCGCAGTCACCAAATTGGTCCGGGTCATTGAAGCTCAACCGGCCGGCCTGGAACTACGACTCGGCTTCCTGGCCGATGTCACCTTGAATCCTGATTACCGGATTGCCCGCGACGTCAAAGATATTCCGCTTTGGGAAGAATCCATGGGAAACGGCAATCGCGGTTATTTCGGTTGGAACTCACTGTCCATGAATCTGGCGATGCTTTACGTCACCAATGACAAATATTACGCCGATGAATTCCTTCGGCTCGCCTTCCCGAAAGACCAGGAGACCGTCAATGAGCTTGTCAAACGTGATGGCGAATCCTATAAGGACGATCCGTGGCATCCGTTGATCTCAGTTTATCATTACCGCGGGGCCATGGTTCCGCTCTATTGGGATCTGGTTGAAGAAAATCCAGTTTGGAGCGATGCCGATCGGCGTAGAGTCACTGACGCGCTTTACCGCCAATTACTTTATGCCCTTACCAGAAATAACGCCGCCAATCTCTACAAATCCTATGACCACTCGGGGGACTACCCACTTGGTCGCCACTCGGGTTGGGAAGCCGTCACCGCCTATATCGGCGCCCGTTACCTGGAGAAATACCACCCCTGTCCGGAAAGCGGGGAAGCGCTTCGGCTCGTCGCCAATGCCATGGACGGCCGGTTCCGGAAAGTCATGCCGGGAACAATTGCCCGCCTCTGGTATCAGACACAACTTGAACCTTTTTTTTTCTATGCTGCATTGGAGGGAGGCCTCCGAAGAATCGGCGATCCGGTTTTGCGCCAATACGCTCAGGGCTACCTGACGTTGCCGGACAACAGCGGCAAGCCGGACGCATCGGATACGACGGACCGGAACATGGTTTATTCTTCACCTTTCATGATGTATCAATTCGGTTATCTGACACAGGACGATGCCTTCACCGAGCTGGCTCGCCAACTGCCTGTAACCTTGGGATATTGTCGTAAAAAAAGAAAGAAACTACATTACGGCCATAAACAAAGCACTTGATCTATTGAGAAAAGAATATGTATTCCTCCCGGAGTCTCTTGACGAATTGGAAAATTCCAAAGGAGAAGCAGCATTATGCGATGTTATCGCTATGCTTTCGCATATGGAACTATTTCATGAAGCCGGATATCAGCAATTTAAAATTTTTCATCAAAATGTTTTAGATAATATCATCGGGCACAGTTCCAGGGTATATGGTGACTTTTGTCTGCCGGAAAGCTTGATCCGCTACCTGGTGGAATTGTTTCCTTGTCAGGATGTTTGCATCTGTGATCCCTGCTGTCGAACGGGAGCTTTTTTGAGTGCGGCCATACGTTGCACCGGTAAGAATGTCAAACTTTACGGGCAAGCTCCAGATCCGGAATCCCGCATTCTATGTGAGATGAATATAAAGCTGAATAAGCTCGAAATTAATTTGGGAGCATCTGGTGTATCAGCCTTGACTGATGATCTGTATGCAGAAAAACATTTCGATGTCATCATTACCAATCCGCCCTTCAATCGCGCAAGATGGGATGAAGAAGACGAGACGCTTAAAGACAAAACATGGCAATACGGGCGGCCTCCGAAATCAAATTCCAACTTCGCCTGGCTGCAGTATATTCTCAGTCATTTGAATGAACAGGGGCAGGCTATCGTAGTCATGCCTAATGGATCGCTGACAAGTTCCAATTCCAGGGAACACATGATCAGAAAAGCAATTACCGATAGTGGAGCGGTCGAAGCGATCTTTTCTTTTCCAGATAGACTCCTCTCCGGTACCAAAGTACCATTTTGTGTCTGGCTCCTGAACAGGAGGCATAAAAATGAAGAGGGAATTCTAATGGTCGCGGCAGAAAACTTCAAGCCGCCGATTACCCGAAAAACAATTCCAAGTAATCCCGGCCTCTTAATAGATCTTCTTACCGAATTCCGGAATGGAAAGTTGCCGGATAAAACCGAGACATACGCAGTAGTTCATCAAGATGAAATAATTGAGAAGAGATATATTTTGAGTCCCAATCTTTATGTAAGCTCGAAGTATCAGTACGAAAATATTATCAGTAACGACATTCTGCAATTTCAAAATATAATTCACAATTTACAACGCCTTTCCGATGACAAAAACTTCAATGCCGAATTGGCACAATGGCTACCCGAAAAGGAAAATTTTTCAGAAGACTGTAAGTGGGAACACGTGCCTCTTAAAGTGTTGTATGAAATATCAGGTGGAATGAGCAAAAAACGGAAAGAATTCGGTCATGGCTTTCCACTTTTAGATACGCGGCTGGTTATCGGCAATTGGTTTGTTCCTGATAATTTGGAGTTATACGAAAATCATGTTAATATCTCACAAGATGAACTGGAAAAGTATAATATCAGAAGTGGGGATATATTTTTAAACCGGACAAGCGAATCGACCGAAAAACTGGCTTGCTGTTGCGTAGCCATGGAGAACCATGAAAAAGTCTATTCAGGCTTTGTAAAACGATTACGGCCGTATAGCAGCGAGATGATTCCAGAGTATGCCGCGGCTTACTTCCACTCTTGGATTTACCGTAAGCAGATTATAGATATCTCTCCTGCTTTTACCACACGCGCGAGTATCAATAATTCCCAACTGCGCGAATTGATGATTTATTTTCCTCCGCATTGTCGGCAACAAAAAATCGGCAGTGTAATATCGATGGTTTTTAAAAAATTACGGGGCGATCCCAACCATGAATTCCAAGCGTTGCTGAAAGAGTTTCTGGATATATTTATCAATTTTACTATTTCTTATCCGATTGTACACGAATTTAAACGGTAGTGTCAAAAGTAATATGAAAAAATATGAAAAAATGTGACGATAAAATGACGGAAATTTATCAAGATATGACGACAATATGTTTTAATTCGGGAAAGCGTGTATGGATGGCGGGAAGCCCAGGTAGGGCGCTCTCTCCGCAGAGCGCCGTTCACTTCGAATTGAATACCCTGTATTCCGAAGGCGAACACGATAGGCAGGCCAAAGTGAACGGCACTCCAAAAGAAGGAGAAACGCTAATAGAACGATATTACTCTTGAAATCAGAGAGTTAAATATAGATCAATGTATAAATTTTTGACAAAACCATTTAAACAGAAAGGGGGGAAATAAATGATTCAGGAGAAACAAAAGTGGCTGTTATTACTTTTTGCGCTGCGGGAATTGAATGGCGCGGGTACCAAGGAAAATGTATTGCAGCACATCCAGCAAAATAACTATTGCCAGAAGAATGACTTGAATGATGATAAACTCAAGAGTCGAAAGGAAAAAAAATGGCGAATCAGTCTTGCCTTTGAACGTCATCATCTGGTAGAAAAGGACTGTATAAGCAACCAAAAATACGATGACTGGGCTCTGACTCCGAATGCTGATATATTCTTTTATGAATTGCTGGCAGAAGCTCAAATGGCTCCGGCTTCAGAAACGTCATTATTTACAGAGGAGTTCCGACGCAAAATTCAAAATACTGAAGTATATCTGGATGAATCAGAAGGCCAGGCATTAATAGAACGCATTATTACCGAATCGGAAACATCCGGGAAGCCGCTGGACGTGTTGGACGATAAACCGCGTCCCAAGAAATCTTTTCAAAAATCAAACATCAGAAATGTTCCACTTAGAAGCCTCAATATTTCAGTCAATGCATTGACTAGAGCCGGGCACCGTTGCGAACTGGATAACAATCATATTTCTTTCAGACGCAAGAATTCAAATCATTGGTATATGGAACCGCATCATCTTATTCCATTATCCAAGGGACATTTATTCAAATATACTCTGGACCGTGAGCAGAATATAATTTCACTTTGCAGCAAATGTCATGATCAGATACATTATGGCTGTCCGGAAGATATCCGACCAATGCTGGAAACTCTATTCGCCTCCAGACGTGAAGCGATATGCAAAATTCTGAGGGAAAACATCAATTTGACCGAACTCTTTCAAATGTATGATGTTTAAGGACGGCGCTGCAGAAAGCGGTTCAGGGCGTTGATGAAGTTTATCCGCTGGCGATCGGAAAATGGAGCGGGGCCGCCGGTGATTTCTCCAGACACACGCAGCTCGTCCAGGAGCTCACGCATGGCCATGGCATTTTTGATGTTCGCGTGATTAAAAAATTCCCCTTTGGTGTTCAGAACCTCCGCGCCTTTGGCGAGAGCTCGGTCGGCCAGCGGAATATCGGCGGTTATCACCAGATCGCCGCTTTCGAGGTGTTCGACGATCCAGTCATCCGCTCCGTCGAAAGCGTTTCCCGCGCCGACAGCGCGGATAAATGGCGATGCCGGCAGGCGCGGCGCATTGGCGGCGACAAATACCGTTTCGACTTTTTCCCGCTCGGCCACCTTGCAAAGAACTTCCTTCAAAGGGCGCGGTATCGCATCGCCGTCAACCAGAATCTTCATATATTCCTCTACTTGGTCAGGTCGGCAAATTCCGCCTGTATGAATCCAGCCAATTGATCCGAATTGATCGCCAGATTCAACCCAATCCGGCCTCCGGACACGCAAATCCAATCAAAAAGAATGGCGCTTTCGTCAATCCGGCACGGCAAGGTTTTTTTCATCCCAATCGGAGAACAGCCGCCATGAACATAGCCGGTCAGTGGCAGCAATTCTTTGGATTTCAGCATTTCGATGCTTTTTTTGCCGACAGACCGTGCCGCTTTTTTCAAATCAAGCTCGCCATTGCCGGGAATGATAAAAACAAAGTGTTCACGGTCCGGCGACACGGTAACCAACGTTTTGAAAACCTGATCCGGCGGCGCGCCGATTTTAGCCGCCACCGAAACGGCGTCGATCTGGCCGTCATCAGTGCTATATTCATATGGCGTATAGGTTATCTGCTCGGCGTCCAACAGTCGGAGCGCATTGGTTTTCTTCGCATTGATCATTTCAGGAGCCATAGAACCACATTTTGACGAAACGCATCCGTCCCAACAGAAATTTTACAAAAGCCCCGAGGCACAACGCAGCGATAATCGTACCTTCGCGCAGCCCGCTGACTTGCGCCGTGGCCAACAAAGAAACAATGATTGCGCAAATAACCAGCGAAGTATCCAGGCTGATTTTCACCAGCCCGAAATCTTTTTTGTATTTTGAGCAAAGAGTTTTAACGAAGCCTTCACCGGGAATATACATAACATCGGAGAGTAGTTGACAGGAAACTCCGACCGCAAGAATCATGCAGCCGATCAACAATTCCGCGATTTGAGCCCAATAAGCTTGCGGAGAGAAAAATCCGGAAAGAAACATCCCCAGATCAATGAATACCCCGAATACCGCAACCGCAGCCAACTGCAGAAGTTGAATCTTCCGAAAGTCCCGCCGCAGGATGGCGATTTGTCCGATAACAAACAAAACATTGAAAAGAATCGTCCAAACCCCGAAACTAAGCGGAAGAACAAAAGTAAGCACATATGGAATGCTCGAAATCGGACTGGCGCCGAGCCCGGCACGAGTACTGACGGCAGCCCCCAGGCCACACAAAGCCAAACCGCAAAAAAAACAAAATACCCGACGCTTCATACTTGGTTTACGCATCAACAAGAACCCATTCTGATTAATAAAAACAGCTAATATAATACATATCCCTAATTTTTCAAATAACATACCTTGGTTCCAGGGTAAAATAACGGCAAATATCAGACTCTTCCGTTCTATAAAAATTTCAATTCCACTAACCAAATAGTTGCTTTTTTCTCATTTCTCCTATTGACATTAGCACTACCATAAGATATAATAATAGAGGTAATATCAAAGGACATAAATATGCGGCAGGCAATTTATCAGACCATTATCGACGATCTGCTGGCGGCGATCGCGGACGACACTCTGAAACCGGGTGACCGCGTATGGTCAATCCGGGAAATCGAGGAACGTTATGGGGTCAGCCAGATTACTGCGTTGCGGGTGTTTAAAGAGCTGGCCGCCAGTGGAAAAATCATCCGGCGCGACGGGACCGGATATTTTGTCGCATCCCAGGCACCGACAGAACGTGGTAACGCGATTGTGGCGGCTTTTCGTCCGCTGCACGAATATAATTCTCACGATAATTATGGCAACCGCATTCTCGATGGCATTATGCGGGGAACTTTCAACAATGGCCTGGAACTGCGGGTTCCCCCGGCTGTAAATTTTTTACGCAGTCGAGTACCGTCACAAGCGGAAACACGCCGGCTGGCCGAAGAAATTTCCGCTATGGATAACGTGGCTGGAGTGATTTTCGACCTCCGTTTCACTGACGAAGTTCTGCGTGACATCCTGCTTCCCGCCTGTCGCGGAGCGAAAGCGGTAGTAGCTGGCCGCAGCAGCACGCTGCCGATCATTTCGGCGGCGGCTCCGGTCGAAAAATGCGGCAGGGAACTGGCGCAGTTCGCATTGCGCTGCGGCGGAAAACGCTTCATGCTCTTTCCGGCGCAATCCGTTCCCGACAGTCCTCTTTTGATCGCCGCGTTTCGAAATGAGCTCTTGAATTCCGGAATCACCCCGACAGCAATCGGCGAAAATCCTGATTCCAGCCTAACCAAGCAAAGAGATGAAGAACTGTTAGCAGAGGCGGAAAAG
>JAVBRM010000068.1:0-9425 GCA_031548025.1 Victivallaceae bacterium
CCGAAATTCCATGAATCACGATAAGAAACAATAATCTATGTTGCTATATATTAGTATATTATGTATTTTAATTCAAGAAAAACTTCAAAATTCATACGGACAGACCGCCCTACCTCGGGAGAGTCACCGAAAAAACTTGCACACAGCGTTAGTTGTGTGAAATATTCGGCGGAGCCGGAAGCAAGCGGAAGCGCCGCAGGCCCTTAATTCACCAATTCACCAATTCCATAATTCACCAATTCAAAAAAATCTTCGATTTTTTTACTGCCATATGCCTTGCAGATCCAGTGTGTTTACCCAATTGTTGATGCCGATTTTCAGATTGTCGGCAGTCGGGGCGGTGAACTCGATCCGGCCGTTTTGCTCTTCAATGGAATAGCTATAGGATGCCGGGCCGATTTTGCAAATAATTTCCAGCGATTTTTCGCCGCTTTGCAAGCGTTCGGGGGAGAGCCCGGTGTGCCGTGAAAGCACAGTCAGAAAATGCTGAATCGCTGCGTCGTCACCGCTGATTTTGAAGGTCTGTTTGTGGTCGAAAATAACCTTACCGTTCCAGGTAATGGAGGCATGCTCGATACCGGTCAGGGGTTTGAGTTCGGCCAGGATTTCCAACAGTTGGTTGTGAGCCATGGTGTATTGCTCGAAAGTGAAGGGCGTGAGCACTTCTTTGGTCACTCCGAGCTCTCGCTTTTTGGTCACTTTGAATATTGCCTCGGGGCCGTCGAAGATTTTTTCAAACCGTTGATTGAGTTTGCTCATGACGGCGGAGTTTGGCAGCAGGGCGCGCCACTGGCGGAACATGGCCGCCAGATTGGCGATATCCATACCGTCGCGCAGACCTTCGAACGCCGCGGAATCCAGCGGGGTATTTTCGGTTGAAACCATCACGATATTGGCGCCGAGCCGGGCATTGCCGCCGCGATTGTATTCGTGATTGTGAAACATCGGATGCTCCAGCGCCCCGGTCTGGACTCCCCAGAAAACCATCGCCTGATAAGGCTGACTCGCGGTACCGCCGCCGGTATACAGGAAGAGAAGATCGTCTTTTTTCAGAGTGCCGTCTTTGAGTCTGGCCAGGCTATCCTCGCGAGTGGTAAAGCCGCCTTGGTACATGTCGAAAACTCCTTCCAGTAACTTCAGACGCTCCGGCTTATCCATCAGGTTATGGAAGGTACTGAACGGCCTGAATCCGGCCTGTTTGAGCCAGCGTCCGATATTCGCCATACCCGGATACTTCTGATAGGGCTGTTCATCGAGGATTTTGACGAATAAATCTTTGTTCTGAAAACCTTTCGCACGAAGATAGCGGCTCAGGTCCTGCCAATTTTTTCGCTCCTGTTCGGTGGGTTCGCTCAGGTCATAGCGGGCCGCCTTGAAGATGGTCAGGCCGTGAGCGAGGGCGCGGTCGATATAATAATCGAGGCTTTGATAATCCAGCTTTTTCGCTTTCATATGGCCGATATACTGGAAGAAATCGATACCGTGCGAAGCCATGTTCTCATACCATTTTTTGAGAATTTCCGGCTGATTGCTGTCCGGAAAACTCATGGGATACCCCTCAGCCTCCAAGTGAACCAACCGGCGTTCGGTGATTTTGAAATCATGAACTTTCAGGCAGACCGGCAGAATTGCCCGGCCTTTGGAGCTTTCCACGATGATCTCGAAATCGTAATTGCCCGGTTTCATGCAGCCGGAGCCGACGGTCAGCCAGAGCGAGGAGGCGGTTTCGAGGGTAATATTGTCAAGATCGTGGAGAATCTGCGGACGCCGGGGACGGGAGGCGCCGCCTTTGCGATGGTCGAGCACTTCATCGATGCGGACGCGGAGCCGGGCCGCGCCCTCCGGCGGAGTTTTCAGCGACCATTTGACCCCGCCGTAATAGTCCAGCGGCACCATGATGATTTCACTGGATTCATATTCGTTGGCGGCAATCGCCAGTTCCAGTTTTTCGAAACGACGGTAACGGTTTTCCTCCAATGGGTGGGCCAGAATAAACCCACGCTCGCGGTCTTCGACATTCGCGTCGATTTGAACCGGTTTGGGTGGCTGCCAGCCGGGGATAGCGGTACTTTCGGAAATATTGCGCCCGACAAATTGATAAACCGGTACGGTTTCAGTATCGGGACCGACCGGCAGGGTTTCGGTCCATTCGGCGATAACCGTATTGCCGGATTTCAGCTGCTGGCGAATTTCATATAAGCCGTTGCCCGGGAGCTTGAATGACGCATTGGTGGTCTGATTGCTGAATTTGGCGGCCTGGCCGATATCGCACTCGACTTTTTTGGCGCTCCACCTGCTGCCGATGGCACTGACATAATAGTTAAGCTTCAAGTCGGGCTGTTTTTGCAGAGGCCTGAGTAGCGTGTCGACCGTCAGGTTGTTGCCATCGAGTTTCAATTTGGTGTCGGCCAGTAAGTCGGACGAAGCGTAGGCCAGGCCTTCCATTCCATCGAGCTGGATGATATTGAACTCGGTATCCCGGGCATGCCCGGCGTGGAGATCGCGAAAAGTCCATTCGTAAGTCGGATATTTCACATTGCGCTTCCAGACATACCAGCCGCTGTAGGAATCATCTTCGAAGCTGATGGCGAATCCGCACTTCCGAGGCAGATTGAGCATGGCATTCCACGGTGCGCCGATATTGTAATAAAGCTTGGTTTGCATTTCCGGCATCAAACGGCCCGATTCATCTTTGAAATCATATCCTTTGATGCGCCGCAGGGTGTGGGTAGAGGGAAAATAATAACGATCATCCGCGGAGACTCCATCCCCGGACGGATAAATAAAATTGCGGATGCCGAGCCCGAACCCGGCAATATTCTCATGGGAACGGTTTTCGTAGCGATATTTGACATTGATTACCGGCGAATCGGATTTAAAAGTCATGCGGCGCCGGATCGCCAGTTGACTCTGCTCGGAAACCGCGTTAAAAACCAGGATCAGCGTATTCGGGTCCGGTTGGCTGACGGCATATTGATAGGGAGCGGCGGTGAAATCGGCACGATCGTCGAGCATCCCGGTAAGATTGATTTTATCATTGCGGCTTTGAGGAATTTGAGCGTTGATGAAATCCACGTCGCTGAGCTTGTCATGCCAGTAAAAAACTCTGCCGCCGTAGTCCGGCACGATGACGATCTCATAAAAATCGCTGATGATTCTCAGGCATTGGGTATCGCCGTTTTTAAATTCTTTGTATTCAATGGCGGAATAAGCGGTTGACAGCAGCAGCAGACAGGCGGCCGCACTCAGTTTTTTGTGCATGATTCAGTTCCTTTTCTTAAAATATGGATTGCGGAATCCGGCGCCGGGATTAATCGCCATGGGGCTGGCCATGACCGTATCCCGGATGAATTGCCGGAGTTCGTCTTGGAGTTCGTCGCATTTGCGCTCTTCCTGGCGGGCGCGGAAAATCCGATGCGCCATTTCGCCGGCTTTCAGGCCGATTCCGACGAAGCGAATCCGTTCCCGGATCTCGGAATCGCTGGTTTTGGCTTCGGCCCGTTCCAGACAGACACGGAGTTGAGTGATCAATTTTTCATCGAATACTTTGAGGTATTCTAATTTTTCCGCTGCCGCGCGGTCGGTGGCCGCTTCCAGCAGACGGAAATATTCGATCATTTCGGGCGCGGCGTCACCAAAGCCGTGGCGGCAGTAATCGGTTACAATGTCGTCATAAGAAAGCCGGTCGGGATTCCACAGCGCCTTGGAGAGCGCATAATAAATAAGGCCTTTGCACGCCCACATCTGTTCATTGCAGTCGAAATCGGTTCCCATCAAACCGTTGGCTTTGAGCAATTCGGTGTCTTCGAATATCTTCCGGGCGTAGTTCTGGGGCGCGAGTTCCCGGGAGAATCCCCACAAAGCGTTGGGACGCCAGTAGAGCTGTCCGGCCAAATTGCTCCAAGCCGCCAACGTCGCCAGGGCTTTTTCCCGGCGTTCGGCATCGGTATAGCTCATAGCAGTACAGAAAACAATCAGCGCCGGATGCGGCTTGACTTTGACCGGCGGTTGTTCATAAACACTGTACGCATACATCGTCAGTTTGCGATCGGGCATTTGAGCGGTGACCGCCTCGGCAATCCGGTTGCTGAAAGTCAACACCCGGTCAGTCAGCGCCACGTATTCAAATGTTTGATTGACCCCGAACACGGTACGGCTCAACGTCGCAGGGGCGGCATTTACCGGATCAAGCTCGCGACATTCCGCACACAGGCAAAATTTGGTCCTCCCTCCATCGGGTAGAGCGATTGAAACTCCTTTCTGATTCGGATTCTTACTAAAGGTTTCGAGGCAGTCATCTGCAGCCTGTTTGACCAGGGCCATGTTGCTGTGGCACAGCCGGGGACGATCGGGCGAGGCCTCCTGGCTGCGGCTGTCGTTGGATTGAAGGGCAAAAAATTCCGGATTGCTCTTGCCGAAACGCCGGTAGTAATCGCCAAACGAGTGCCCCCAGCGGTATTCCCGGGTACCCCCTTGACCATGCCAGAGGTAAAACGACGCATTGCCCATCTGGTCGCGCAGCGCTTCCCGATAAACCTTCTTGACGGCTTCAGCGTCCTCAAATCCGCAGTTCTTGATGCCGATCAGGGCGCGAGGGCTGGACAGAGCGGAATTCCGAATCTGGCGGACAGCAAGCTTGGGAGCCTGATTGAGATTCAGCACCGGGGCGGCCAGTGAGGGATTTTTCGGAATGACTTTGCCGAGCTTTCCGGGCCAGAGATAACGACAGCCAAGTTTTTCCAACAGATAAAACAAAGCCAGCTCCGGCCCGGCGCCATTGCCGCCGAGCGTAAGCGTAGTCCCCTCGGGAACGGCAAGCGCGGTATCGGGCGGCAGACTGTCGTCCGAGGTGAAAACGATGGCGTTCCGACCGGCGGTACGCTGGGCGGTAATCTTGAAATCGCCCCCGGTGATCTGGTCCAGATGATATTTCAGTTCATTGGCCGCCCGTTGGAACTGGCGGGGAGCGACAATTTCCGCGACTGCCGTGCCGTTTTCACTGAGAGCGAAACTGTTTCGCACCGGTTGCGGCGGACGGAATTCCGGGACTTTGGTAAAGGAAGTCGGATATTTGAGATCTCCGGCTTCGCCCAGCGGCTGGGTTCCCCAGCTTGACTCCGTGACGGAGTGCCGGGCGGCATTCGGAATCTGCCCGAATATCCAACGATAAAGCCGAGTCAAAGCTTCCAGGCTTTGCCCGGCTTCATTCAACACGAATACGCCGTTTTCATCGGCATCGCCCAGGTCCTGTTTTCCGGCGGCCAGACGATAAAGAACCGGGCCGATCCAGTATACTTTGCCCTTGCCGACCGCATTGACCGTCAACGCGGGCGCCGTGACGTCACCGCGATAGCTCGCCAGAACTTTGGCCGAAGTCAGTTTATCCGCAATCATGGACGAACACAAATGCCAATCATAACTCCGGCTTTCAATGCCCGCGGCTCGGGGCGGAGCGGTATCAGTAAATTCAAATCCTCGGTATTTATCCTGAGTTATTTTAGGACAGGCGGCAAAGCCGAGCAGCGGAGCCAATTCACTCAAATTACGCCCTGCCCCGGACAGATTGTAAACAGCTCCGCCGCTGAGGATAAGCGTGCCGCCTCCACGCACATAATCAAGCAACCGTGCCGCTTCGCCCTGCCAGTTGCATCCCTTCGGCAAGGCTTCTCCGATGTAAACCGCCGCGAACTTGCCGTATCCGGCCGGAGCCTCCCATTCGCCCGGTCTGACCGATTTCAAGCCCGACGGCTTCAAAATTTCATTCTCGATTTGCCGGATGTCGCCGGTCCGTCCCAACAACGCTATTGACCGTTGCTCCGCCCCGGCGGCAACCAAACCGCCCAGTAAAAGAATCAGCGAAAAGATCAGTTTTTGCATTTCAACCTCGAATTATTTATAAGGATGCCAGAACTGTGCATCGACGGTGTTGTTGCCGAAGGTGGTGGTCGAACCGGTAAGCAATGCCGCCGGGTCGAAATATGGCCGGGCTCGCGGTGTCAACATGGCATGACCGTCGTAATACCCGATATTCATGAATTTTTCCCCCGGATGCGCGAAAACGTTTCTGGATGCGCGATATTGTGCGCTGCCCGCGCTGTTGTCTCCGTCATAAGTGTGCTCTGTTATCATGAATTTGGCCGAGGGATTTCTCACCTGATGCAATACCCGGAGTCCGTCGAGCGCGGCAATCGGCGCGACCCAGAGGTAATATATATCATCGGTGGCTTTTGTCGTTGGCTTGACTACCGTATTGTAAATGGGGTTACGATACTGTGTCGGACACCAGAATCCCGGCGCGACTTCCCGTTTGTAATATGGGCTTTTTCCCTCGGGGTCGGCGTTGTAAGAAAAATATTTCAACAGCAGTCCCCAGGAACCACTTCCGGTTGTTGACATCTTGTAGGGAAGCGCGCCATTATTGTCTTCCGCATATAAAATATTATTCAGCGTAAATTGCCGAAGATTGCTGCTGCACTGGGAAGTCTTGGCTTTATCCCTGGCCTTGCTTAACGCCGGCAGCAGCATTGCCGCCAATATCGAAATAATAGCTATCACTACCAATAATTCAATAAGCGTGAATTTTCTACGCCAGTCAATAAAGTCCGATCTCATGTTAATCTCCTTCTGTTTGTAAATAGTCTGCCAGATATACGCCGGGGATTCTGACATGTTTTTGCTCCCTGCTGAACAATAAATTCAGCAAAGTCACTCCCAGCGGCATCGATTTGATAACGCCGACGGTCCTTTTTAAGTTGGCGCTTGCCAATTGGAATTTATTGGAAAACAAAATGACACCGATTTGAATCGGCGGCAGTTGCGGATTTTCCAGCAGGAAATTGAGAAAGTTTATATAAATTCCGACCCCATACAATAGTAAGGCATCAATGGGTTCATTCAGATTCCTGAAATATTCCCCGATATCCTCGAAATAATGTCCATACCGCAATGGTTCCGTCAAATGTGAAGTCGGATCGAACGGAATGCCATGCGCGGCCAGCGCGTCACGATAACCTTGTCCAGCCAGTCCATTCTGCGGGTAGTGCGAGTCCTGCGATATCAGACAACCGATGCGGCGGTATCCCTGTTCCGCCAACCGGGTCGTTACCATTTTTGCCATGTCGTAATAGTCATAAGTGACCGTCGGAATCCGGTCGTCGAAAGTATCGGTGGACACTGCCGCCGCCGGAATTCCCAGTCCGGAGATGAAATCGACCCATTCCCGGTTGACCCAGCCGTAGAGAATAATGCCTTTACAATCCTCCAGGTTCGCCAATACACAACTTTCCGGGTGCTCTCCCACCTTGAAATAATCGGTCTGACAACCGCGCTTGGCCGCTTCTTCCTCGATCGTAGCGAAAACACTGGAATTTTTGGATTCATGGACCGGGCCGATGCAGATGAAAAGAATTCGCCCCAGCTGAGGCGTGGAGTGAAGATCGATTTTAACAAACGTGCCGCGGCCGTGAACACGTTCCACAATATTATTGCTTTCCAGTTCGGCCAGGGCGCGCCGGACGGTAATCATACTGACGTCACAGATCTCGGCCATGGTTTTTTCAGGCGGCAGCTTGTCGCCGGAGATAAATCCGTTCCCGGCGATATAATTGACGATTCTTTCCCGCGCCATTTGCGACCTGACAGCCATTTGTACCTCACATTTACTTAAGATACTATAATTATAATCTTATGATCTATATTTGTCAATCCCCCCAAACGAAATTAATCGCAATTTTTTCGAATTATAGACATTTGATTTGCAAGCTCTTGAATCCGGTGCTATATTAAAAGTTTCCAATCAGAACAAAAAGAAGGAACCTTTGAGGTTATTATTATGGCAGTGGAAGTCTCATACATCATTATTACTCCGTACAGCTTGTTGAAATCGCGCACCGGCGGCATCATGGCTCGCCTGATGTCAAGAACCGATCTGGAATTTATCGGAGCTCAAATGCTCTCATTTTCTCAGGAAATGGCGGAAAAATACGCTCAGAGCCTGATCGACGCCGCCGCCCACATTTCGCCTCAGACCGGCCATATGCTGGCTGATTATGTACTGAAAAATTTTCCACCCCGGGAAGACGGCCGCAAAGAACGCGCCCTGATGTTGCTTTTCCAGGGAGAAGACGCCTGCCGCAAGCTTTCTGAAATCACCGGCCGCCTTTCGCCCTATTCTCCCCGTAATTCGGGAGCCGGCGAAACCCTTCGCGATACCTATGCCGATTTGGTGGAAGACAAAGAAAACCCCAAATTGATCCGCTATTTTGAGCCGGCGGTCTTGACCCCGCCCAATATTAACGAAGCAAAATGCAAATTGAAGCTTTTTGCTGACTTCGCCGCCGCCTCGTCCAACCTGATCGACAATGCGGTTGGCGCGACCCCGGAAGACGAACGTACCTTGGTCATCATTAAGCCCGACAACTGGCGTCATCCCTCCAGCCGTCCCGGCAATATCATCGATATGCTGAGCCGTACCGGCCTCCATATTGTCGGTTGCAAAGTTCACCGGATGAGTGTCAACGACGCTCTCGAATTTTACGGCCCGGTTCAGGAAGCCCTCCGCTCCAAACTCGCGCCGAAGATTGGCGAAAAAGCCTTCGCCATGCTTGAGGAAAAATTCGAACTGACCCTGCCGGAATCCTCGAAAGCTGAATTGACCAAGTCGGTTGGTATTCCTTTTGCCGACGACCAGTTCTCACAACTGATCGAATTCATGTCCGGCAAACGCCCGGAAGATTGCAACGAAGAGCAGCGCAAGCTGCAGAACAACGAGGCCAAATGCCTGGTCCTGATTTACGAAGGCCCCGATGCAATCGCCAAAATACGTTCGGTACTTGGACCGACCGACCCCTCCAAAGCACCGGGAGGCACCGTCCGCCGCGACTTCGGCAGCAACGTCATGGTCAACACCGCCCATGCCTCGGATGCCCAGGAAAGCGTCGAACGCGAAATGAAGATTACCCGCATTACCCAGAACTCCCTGGCCCAGCGGATTTACGATTATCTCGACACAATCAACTGATATTCGGGAAAAAAATCCCATAATACTCATAATTGAGCTTGATTTATCCAAAAATCAAGCCATATTATGAGCTTGACGCCGGAATAGCTCAGTGGTAGAGCAGCTGACTTGTAATCATCAGGTCGTCGGTTCGACTCCGACTTCCGGCTCCATTTCTATACTTACCTTAGCCTCAATTTATGGGTTTCGAGAATTCTTTTAGTGCTTGACTTTTTGGGTTTTTCGTGTATTTTCAGGAAAAACCTTAGAAAAAACTTAGAAAAAAGGCCTCTCCATCGGTTTGTGCCATAACTCATAGCTTTTTTTGAGTGGAAGTTTTCGGAAGGTCATATATTTTAAGCTTGAAGTATTCATAATCATGATATCCATATGCCTGATAGGCAAGCCAACGGATTTTGTTGTTGAA
>JAVBRM010000177.1:0-3980 GCA_031548025.1 Victivallaceae bacterium
GCTATGGGGGCGTCTGCGAACCCACCGAGGGGACTCCGACCGCCAGAAAATTCAATTCACTGGGGTTCCATGCTTTTGTCCTGGACTACCGGGTGGCGCCGGACCGTTTTCCGGCTCCGCAGCAGGATGCTTTCCGCGCCATGAAGCTTATTCGCGGCAATGCAAAGAAATGGCGGGTCGATCCGAACTGGATCGGGGCCTGCGGATTTTCCGCCGGCGGTCATCTGGCCGGATGCCTCTGCACAATCGAAGCCGATATCGACGCCAATGCCGGTGACCGTTTTGACTCCGTCAGCGGGCGTCCCGACTTCGGCATCCTGGTCTATCCGGTGATTTCCTTCGAGCCCTGGGCCCATACCGCCTCAGGGGTGAATCTTTTCGGAGAACTGACTCCGGAACGGGTTGAGAAATACTCGCTGGAGAAAAGAGTCCATGCCGGAATGCCTCCCGTTTTTCTCTGGCATACCGTTGGCGATCAAATGGTTTCAGTTCAAAACAGTATTATTTTCGCCGAAGCGCTGATTGCGAAAAAGCTCACCTGTGAACTCCATATTTTCCCGTATGGCGATCATGGTATGCTACAGGGCAAGGGAACTCAGGATGTCATGATATGGCCAAAACTGGCTCAAAACTTTTTCAAGACCCAGTGTGCTGTACGGCTGGATCCCGAGGGCCTGCGGAAGCGCTACACCCATGACTTTCAGCGGAAGCGCGTTCTATGAACTCTCGGGGAGTTTGACCAGTCAATTTCTTGAAATAACGGCTGAAATAGAGTTGGTCTTCGAAACCGACCTCGGCGGCGACATCCTTAATCAGTTTATTGCCGCCGGACAGCAGTTTTTTCGCGGCATCGATCCGTACTTTATTCAAATACTGGTAAACCGGCATGCCGATTTTGGCGGTAAACAACGAATTCAGGTGCGCACTGGAATAATGCGCCATCGACGCCAGCTCGGACAATGCCATTTTTTCATGGTAGTACTCATCGATGTACTTTTTGATCTGATTGATGACGTCGCCATGGTAATCATTGGTGGAGAAGTGATTGGCTTTCAGGCTATAATCAATGCCTTGCATCAGCAGGTAATGAAAACGGGGGCGGTCGATGGGCATGTTTCTACCGCACTCCCACAGTTTTCCGACAAACGGTGAAGTAATCGACATCCGCATAGCAGACTGTCCATACCCGGCCGCCGGTGAATATGAGGTCTGATGCATAAGCAACGCACTGGGCATCGAGGTCAGCCAGAATAACAGATAAGGCCGGTCATTGCTCAGCCAATGCTCGGTATGCTCGGTATGACGCAGGAAGACAATCGGCCGGTCCTCGTCAAGCTGCCGCCAAATGCCATTGACCCACAACGCCATTTCGCCTTGGACCAACATGATCATCTCGATATTTTTGGCATGGGCTTCAGGCCGGTAATACGGGGCATTGAATTTTTTTTGATTCAATTCAATTGGCGGCCGGGTGGAATTATCAAAAAACTCCAGCCCCCGGCTTGAGAGCCGATCCAGCATCCTGGTCAACAGTTCAATGGACATGAGAACCTCAATATTATGTCTGATTTAACAATACATGAGCAGAAATAAATTACAACCCGGCAAATAAAATTACCTGATCATTATAAATAAGATATAGATTTCCTGGAAATTATCAGGAATCATTCTGGATTTTTCCCTAAAATTGTGATATTTGTAAATACATGGAGTAAGTTGCAAGATGATATTAATAAGAATTATTATTATTAAATGAATAAAATATATAAACAAGAGCCGGAATATACCGGGAGCACGCTTGATGATTGTCTCAAAAGTGATCAAGTGGTCGATCTCTTGTTGAATAAAATAACCTTGGAAGAGGACTTCAGCGCAGTCGCCGGTGAGATGCTTCGCATAATCGGCGAAAATGCCGGCGTTGACCGTTGTTACGTATATGAATATTCCGACGGTGACTACAACCACCGACGGAAAATATTTGAATGGATCAATCCGGAGACCGAATCTTTCAAATCGCCTTTGCCGGAGAAAAGTCTGAGTCATTTCCCGGAATGTAGCAGAATACTGCTTGAGCGCAAGCCCGTTATTATTGAAGATTTAGGCCAGCCTCCCAGCAATTTTTCTCCAGAAGAGGTAGCCGAATTCCGGAATAGAGGTATTCAGTCAGTACTCCTCCACGGCATCTGGAGCAGTAGTCACTTGTATGGCTTTGTCGGACTGGACTGCATTATTCAGCCCCAAAAAATCAGCCGTTCCGTACTTCATACGGTTAATTGTTTTGCCAATTTGTTCCGGCTGGCCCATGAACGGACCACTCAGAAAGAAGCATTGCTGGAATCTGTTTCTCTGCAAAAACAGATCATGGACAATATCTCAGTTCCAATTCTGTTGCTCGACCTGAATTATCACGTACTGGCCGCCAATCCCACGAAAAAGGTCAACGTCGACACGCCGTTGAATCAACTTCTGGGGACTTGTTGCTATAACACGGTGTGCAAATTCGGCGCGCCGCCGGAGTTCTGCTCGGTCCAGGAGACCATGAGAACGAAAAAGCCAAGCAGCAAAGAATTCAGTTTCGGTCCTAAGCGCCTGATTTCAACCGCCCAGCCGATCTTCGACCGGAACGGTGAAATGCAATATGTTCTCAATATCGACCTCGACATTACCGAAGTAACCCGGCAGAAAGAAGAATTGAAAGCAGCCATGGAGCAAGCCCAGGCCGCCAACCATGCCAAAAGTTATTTTCTGGCCACGGTAAGCCACGAATTGCGTACCCCGCTGAATGCGGTTATCGGCTTCACGGAACTGCTGCAGAATGGCGGCATCGACGAGAAAACCCAGGAGGACTACCTCCACTCGATCAATTTTGCCGGCAATGCCCTGCTTAACCTGATTAACGACGTGCTGGACCTTTCCAATCTGGAGGCCAACCAAATCCTGATCGCTCCGGTCAAAAACGACGTGGCGGAGTTGATTACCCGGGTGGCTTCGGTGTTCAAACTCAAGGTAAAAGAGAAAAATATCGGGCTGTTTACCGAGGTAAATGAGGTCAAATACCCGTTGTATGTGGACAATCTGCGCTTGCGCCAGATCCTGCTCAATCTGCTTGGCAACGCGATAAAATTCACCTCGGAGGGCAAGGTCACGGTCAAAGCATCCTTCAAGCCGGAGGATGACGAATATGGCATCCTGACCATCAGTGTGACCGATACCGGTATCGGTATTTCGCCCGCAAACCAGGAACGCATTTTCGAGCCGTTTGTCCATGATTCCGTTATCCGCGGCAAATCGATGTACGAAGGCTCCGGGCTGGGGCTGACCATTTCCAAGCGGCTGTTGGACAAGATGGGCGGTTCAATCCACCTGGACAGCGAACTGGGAAAAGGCAGCACCTTTACGATTCAGCTCAACCAAGTCAAATACGATCCCATCGAGTTATCGGCAGCGCCCCGGGAAAAGCCTAAATCCCTTGCCGACGCCACTTTGCCCAAGCGGCGAATGCTCCTGGTGGACGATGTACAGCTCAATTTAAAAGTACTGAGCGCCATGTTGAAGTTATTGAATGTGGAAACCACCTTGGTCGACTTGCCGGAGACAGTGCCGGACCTCCTGCGTCAGGATAACAAATATGACATGATCCTAACCGATATGTGGATGCCCAAACTCAGCGGTTCCGAACTGACCGAACAGATTCGCGCTGAAAAACTCACGGATATTCCAATCGCGGCGGTCACCGCCGATACCCAGATTTCGGAAAAAGACCGAAATTTGTTCTCTTACATTCTTTATAAGCCGATCACGGTGGATTCGCTGAAACAGATGCTCAGAACCGTCTTTCCTGACGACCCCGTCAAAACTATTTCCAATGAGAATAATTGACTTATTTTGTTTATGGCCAATAGTTTGCGCTTGATATTTTCAAAAATCATGCTAACGTATTGATATATTTAATAAATTAATAATAAAGAGGATATGAGAAA
>JAVBRM010000248.1:0-9353 GCA_031548025.1 Victivallaceae bacterium
GGGATTCCGGCAGCATTTTCATCAGATAACCGTACAACTGATTCTTATAGCGGTTGTAAAGCAACCCGAAGTCCTGGTCGTCCCCGGCCAGAAAGCCGTCTATCAGTTCCTGATCGGATCTTTCCATTTCTTCCTGATTCACTATTGTTTCCACTATAATAACGCCCGATAAATAAATTTATTGGATAAATTATGAAAAAATCGTTAAAAAATCTGCAAATTCGCGATCTGCGGGCAGCAATCCGGCCTCATTGAGCCGGTTTTGAGCGATCCAGCGCCACTGCTGGCCCTCCTGCGGTTGGGGAACGGCGTCGGCGTGACGCATTTGGCAGCGAATAAAATAAAGCCGGACAAAACGCTCCGGGTATTCGTAAAGAGTCTGATACATCTGGTCGAATACCCTGATTTCAAGGTTCAATTCTTCCAGCAATTCGCGTTCAAGGCAACGCGCCATGGATTCGCCGCGCTCGATTTTGCCGCCGGGAAATTCCCAAGCTCCGGCAAATTCGCGACCGTCCGGACGGGAAGTAATCAGAATTTCACCGTTCCGGTAAATGACCGCGGCTCCGACCTCGATTACTCTTTTTGCCATTCTAAAAACTCAGCGTTTTTTGGCGGCGGTAACCTTGGCCCGCATCAACGCCACCAATTCATCGATATTCTCACCGAAACCGGCGGCGATTTCGATAATCGGCAACCGCAGAGTCGGGAATTCTTTCTTGAATTTGATCAGATTTTCGCGGCTTCCTTCCGCGTCCATCTTGTTGGCGGCGATAATCAACCCGCGCCGTGAGAGGCCCTTCTGATACATATTAAGCTCATGTTTGAGCGAAGTGAAGTCGTCCCAGGGATTGCGGCCGTCGATGCCGCTCATGTCGATCACATAAATCAGGACGTAAGTGCGCTCGATATGGCGCAGAAAATGATGCCCCAGCCCGACGTTTTCGCTGGCCCCGTCGATCAACCCGGGGATATCGGCCACCGTCATCCGGAAATAATCGGGAAATTCCACCACGCCCACAACGGGATTCAGGGTGGTAAACGGATAAGGAGCAACCTTCGGCTTGGCATTGGAAATAGCTCCGAGCAAAGTCGATTTACCGGCATTGGGGTAACCCACCAAACCGATGTCGGCGATGATTTTCAGCTCCAATTCAACCAGCAGTTCTTCACCGGGCGTACCCGAATTGCATCGCCGCGGAGCCCGGTTGGTACTGGTGGCAAAATGCCGGTTTCCCCAGCCGCCGCTGCCGCCGTTGGCCACAGTGAAACGCTGCCCCGGTTCGGTCATATCGGCCATGAATTCGCCGGTGACGGCATTCGTGACCATGGTTCCGACCGGAACTTTCAAAATGGTGTCATGTCCGGTGCGCCCGATCAGGTCCTTGCCTTTGCCGTTGTCACCGCGTCCGGCTTCATGATGCCTGACAAAGGACAAATCAATCAGGCTCTGTTCATTTACCGATGCTTCCAGAATGACATTGCCGCCGTTGCCGCCGTCGCCGCCGTCAGGACCGCCTTTCGGAACAAATTTTTCCCGCCGGAAACTGCAACATCCATTGCCGCCGTCGCCGCCTTTTACCTTAATTTTGACCTTGTCCACAAACATTTTTACACCACCCGGTTATTTATACCGTTACGAAAAAAAAGCCCGGTATAGACCGGGCTTCAACTACTCGCGAAAGCAATTTTTATACAGTTGCGGGAATAATATTGACTTTGCTTTTGCCGTTGGAGAATTCCACGGTTCCTTCGCAAAGCGCAAAAATAGTAAAATCCCTGCCCAGACCGACGTTTTTGCCGGGATGGAACTTAGTGCCGCGCTGACGCACGATGATGCTGCCGGCGCTTACATATTCGCCGCCGTGTGCCTTGACGCCAAGCATTTTCGGCTTGCTGTCGCGACCGTTTCTCGAGCTTGACTGCCCTTTCTTATGTGCCATAATAATACCTCACTGGATTATTTAAATTACAAAATTAGAAATACTAATATACCGCAATTCCATCGAAATGCCAATCATGAACAACATTTTTTTCGCTTTTTTTCAATTTTCAGCAGAAATCAGACGGTAGTCTCATAACTGCGGCTGATGGATTTTGAGAGGATTCCGGAAAAGATGCATTTGGGAATTTTAAGCGTGGCTACCTGTAGGTAACCACCGAAAAATTATCGGATGCAGATTTTTTGGAGCCTCCGAAAGCCACAGTTGAAGTTGTGAGACTGCCGTCAAATCACGGAAATTCACCCTCTTACGCTAAAGCAATGGCGTAGACGTACTTAAATTTATATTGACATTTGTGTTAGCCGGCTGTATATTATTGGTTTATACAATAACATCAATACCTTAACAAGATATTTGAGAATGGAAAATTATTTAAAGCAGATGGGATGCCGCATTAAAGAAATGCGGAACGTGTTGGAAATCCCGGTTTCGGAAATGGCGGCTTTGCACGGCATATCGGAACAGGAGTACCTGAAACATGAAAATGGAGAAGTGGATGCCTCATTTACTTTTCTTTACCGCTGTGCGGAGCGTTTCGGAGTTGATATCAGCTCGCTGATTACCGGGGATTCGCCGAAACTCTCTTTTTATACGGTTACCCGCAAGGGCGGCGGCACCCACATTCAGCGGCGTGAAGGCTTCAATTATCTTCACCAGGCGGCATTGTTCAAGAACCGCCAGACGGAACCGTTTATTGTTACGGCGCCGTATATCGACGACCAGGCTCCGATTCATCTTTCCACACATCCGGGGCAGGAATTCGACTATGTGATCGAGGGTAAACTCAAGGTACAGCTCGGTGACAAAGTGGAAATTCTCTCCGCCGGCGACAGTGTCTATTATGATTCGGGGCACCCCCATGGCATGGTCGCCGCCGACGGCAAACCGTGTACATTTTTGGCCGTGGTGATGAAGTCTGGAGCTGATAAACCCGAAATCCAGGAACAGGCGGCGACAGAGGAAGTGGTTCTTTCTTCGCGCGACAATCTGATCTGCCATAAATATATCACCGAAACCATCGATGAAAACGGCCTGTTGGTGGATGTGAAATTCAATGTCCCGGACAACTTCAATTTCGCCTTCGACGTCGTTGACGCAATTGCGGCCAAGAACCCGAATAAACGCGCAATGCTCTGGGTCTCCAAGGATAAAAAAGACATCCGCGATTTTTCGTTCAAAGATATCGCCGACGCTTCCGCGCGCACGGCGAATTATCTCACCTCGCTCGGGATCAAAAAGGGTGACCGCGTAATGCTGGTGCTCAAACGGCACTATCAATTCTGGTTTATCCTCAACGCACTGCATCGGATCGGCGCAATCGCGGTCCCCTCCAGCAATCAACTTACGATCAAGGATTTCCAATACCGCTTCGACAGTGCGGAGATTTCCGCGATTATTTGTACCGCCGATGGCACTGTACTGCAGACAGCGGAAGAAGCCATTAAACTTTGTCCCACGGTCAAACATAAGATTGCCGTCAACGGTGAACGCGAGGGATGGCGGAATTTCGACCGGGAAATGCCGCGTTTCGACGCGAAATTCGAACGCCCGCAAGACCTCATGGTATCCGATCCGGCCCTGATGTTTTTCAGTTCCGGCACCACCGGATATCCGAAGATGGTCGCACACGACGGCACTTACCCGCTCGGCCATATCCTTACCGCCAAATGGTGGCATAATGTCGATCCGCAGGGACTTCACTTCACCATTTCGGACACCGGCTGGGGCAAATCGCTCTGGGGCAAAATCTACGGGCAATGGCTCTGCGAAGCGGCAGTCTTCACCTATGACTTCGACCGCTTTGCCGCCGCTGAAATTCTGCCGCTTTTCAAAGAGCATTCAATCACCACATTTTGCGCTCCGCCCACTATGTACCGCTTCTTTATCAAGGAAGATCTGGGCAAATACGATTTCAGCTCGCTGAAATACGCCACTACCGCCGGAGAAGCGCTGAATCCGGAAGTATTCCAACAGTTCCTGCAGGCGACCGGCCTCAAAATCATGGAAGGATTCGGGCAGACCGAAACCACGTTGATGCTGGGTAATTTTATCGGCACGACGCCAAAACCCGGCGCAATGGGCAAACCCTCCCCGCAATTCCCGGTGGAATTGCTCGACAACGAGGGAAATCCGACCAAGCCGGGTGAAGTGGGCGAAATCGTGCTCAAGGCTGACCCCGGTTCCATCTGCGGACTCTTCCTGGGATACCATAATGACCCGGAAAGGAACGCCGAAGCCTGTTACAATGGTTATTATCATACCGGCGATACGGCATGGTGCGACGAAGAGGGCTATTACTGGTATGTCGGGCGTACCGACGACCTGATCAAATCTTCCGGGTACCGGATCGGACCATTCGAGATCGAAAGCGTGATCATGGAACTCCCATACGTGCTCGAATGCGCGGTGATCGGCGTTCCCGACCCGATACGCGGACAAGCCGTAAAGGCGTTCATTGTGCTCATGAAAGGCAAGGAAGGTTCCGAAGAACTCAAAAAAGAAATTCAGGATTATGTGAAGAAGCACACCGCTCCCTACAAATATCCGCGGGTTATCGAGTTCATTCCGGAACTGCCGAAGACCATCAGCGGCAAAATACGCCGTGTTGACTTGCGCGGTAAATCCTCCGAATAAGCCAAATAATTCGGCGTGGCCATCATCCGCGCATCAAATCATTTAGTCTACCGGCAAAAATCGCCCCATCCGGGGCGATTTTTGCTTAGCCTGAGTATTGCATGAAACTCCGCGCGAATCGTCACGCTTTTATAATTTCCCACTCCTCAATATCACCTTCCACCGGCACAAAGGCCGGATGGATGGCGGCCTCCTCTTCACTGATCAGTCGGACAGCCGCTATTGGATCGCGAAACTCCAGCTTCCGCAGTAGATGTTGTCTCTCGTACTCAATCTGCCTCGTATGAACCAGAATTTTTATCGGCTTGAAAGTCCAGTCGATTTTATCTCTGCCGAATGAATATCCCCGCTTTTCCGCTTCGAAAAATACTTCTGACAAATAACAATTGATCGCATCGAGTGGCTCGGGCGTTTGTCGGAACCGCCGAAGTTGCGGATGATTCCGGTAGCCTCGGGTTTTCCCTTCCAGCACATGCTTTGCCAGCAGCGCCTCTCGCCACAAAGCGACCAGCCCTTTGGTATCAAGATATTTCGGATGTAACGACCACAAGCGCATGGCGATAAAACCTTCTTTTATGGTTATATAATTCCAAATTTCTTTGCCTGACCATTCCAGGTCAGAATTCCAGCCACTGTTGCCGCTATCCCGAAGAGAACCATAGCCCACAATGGGGTTCCGGTTTTGAGCATTTCAAAACAGTCTCCGACTCGGCCGAAACCACCGATTCCGATATACAATCCATTGGCTACTAAATTGAATCCGGCAAAAAAGCGCAGACAATGCACATATTTCCAACGGCGAAGTATACACCAAAACAATAGCGCCAACACAATACCGCCGGCCGGCCCGCTCCATACCACGATTCCCGGATGCGGATTGACCGAAAACCCAGTCCGCGAAAGCTGCCAGGGAAATAATTCCACGGATTCAATTTTTGCCCCGGTCAGAAGTCCGGCAACGATATGCCCGATTTCATGCAGGATTTCCATCCCATAAAAACTGATCAAAGGCAGCCACCAATAACAGCGGATCAATTGTCGTATATGCTCAATCTTCATAATTCACGTTTACTGTAATTGATATCCTTTGCCGAGATTCACCAGACGCTTGACGGACTCATCAGAATTGACGTGGCTGGCGACGACTTCGCCGACGACGAGCGGGCAGTTGCCGGGGCGGGTGATTTCGACAAGGCGGCATTCGAAGTTCGCCACCGCATCGGCGAGAAGCGACACATCCACCTTTTGGGCCGGGGTAAACTTTAAACCGGATTTAATGCCTTTGTCCTCGCTGTGCCCATGGGTTGTCCCAACATAAAGTGTTTCTTTCGCCATGGCGCTTGACGGATAAGCGATCACGAATTCCTTGTTCTGCCGGATCAATTCGAGCGTATAGGCGTTGTCGTCGATTCCAACCAGGAACATCGGCGGCTCATCGGAAACAATGCAAACCCAGCCAATCGCCATCAGATTGACTCTGCCTTCGGTATTCTTGGTTATCGCCAACACCACCTGCTCGGGATATTTTCGCCCCCAAGCCTCCTCAATCGTCGCTACTTTTTGCATTTTTTCCTCCATTCTGCCGCAAAAAAGAAAATAACAATCCTATCCCAACAATAAAACAAAAAGTTACATCTCCCCAGAATGGCAATAGCGGCAATGATAAAATCAAGCCGTGAATCAATAACACACTGCCTTCAAAGAGTGAACCTATTGCCAATAATGGAATCAGGTTACGATATTTTGTTGGAGCTATTGCCGTCATAAAAAAGAAAAAACCAATGATCGTCCATCCGCCGGTCGCCATCCTGAACCAGTAAATAATTTGATGCTCGGCAACTCTTTCCTGCAAACCCATATTCATCAACATTGGTTCAATGATGCTCCATGGAAGCAAAACGCCCAAGATCGAAATACCCCAACCTGCAACTCCGGTCCATAGAAAACATTGTGTCAAACGATTCATATCCATATAAATCTCCTGAATTTCACCATTTTCAAAATGTTACAATTTGTAACGGTTCATTTTCCTCATTTTTTTAGTCGGAATCGGTTTCTGTTCAGATTCATCATGAGTCAATGTAGTGCCTGGCAACCGAAAAGTCATCTCGAATTGCTTGAAAATAGAAAGAATTCCTTATGCTCAGGCGGTTTCCGGGCAAGAGAAAACCATCCAGTGGACAACTGTAATGTAATCGGCAACGGGGGTATCTACCTTCAAAAGGACCTCTAAAAGATGCGAAAAATCCGGAATTTCTAAGCCTCAAAAGCTCCTCTCTATGCAGCTTTTTAGAATTGCAAAAAAGGAAAAATGTACGCTATCAGGCTTTATTCCCAAATCCAACGAAAGAAAACAGCAGACGATTATTTATTATTTCTAGGCTCTTTTCTGAATGAATATTTGTCGCGAAAGCCATGGGCTTCGGCTTTGAGCTTGTCGCTTATATTGACTGGAGGATCGCATGGTTCCACCATATCATTGAATAAATAGCGCTCCAATTCCTGAAAGGTCCAGTATATATCGTGGTATTTATGAAATTCGATGTTCATCAGGCGCGGATTCAAAGTAATTTCCATTTTCCGGGTGCTGCTGGAACGCGATATGATCAATATTGGAGATTTGTATTTCAGATTAAAATTTTTATATGCTTCCGAAAAACCGCGATCAAAGAGTCGGTATCCGTATTCTTTCCAGTAAGTATACCACTTGGATGACTTAACACCAATAGTTTCTGCGCGGTAAGCAATGAAACTCTCCAGGTCGTAGCCGATCCGGTTTCCGCTTTGCCAGAAAGGAATAAGTTGACCACAGAAAATCAGCAGAGAGAAATTTATTACAGCCTTGGTCGCATAATGCCCGTTCTCCCACTTATTCCAAGAATCATAGTTGATTGCAGACGGGTTCTTCCAGTCATGCTTAAACAGTGGATCATTACTATGGACTTCGACAACTGATGTGCGTCGCGTCCAGATGTGGCTATCAGAGCCATCGTTTAAGCCGTCATAAAAATCTTTGAAATCACTTATAATACGCATAAAATATATTCCTCTTTTTCTTGCGAATGTACATGAAATTCTGCCAGTTTGGGGATTTCAGTTCAATCCGTCCATCCTTCAGTAACTCCCGCAAAAGTTCGAAGGTATATGGCGTTTTCAGTACATCAACTTTATACCAGCCCTGATGATTATTCAAAATTGACATGAGATCGTTTTCCTCCTTACGGAGCATGTGCTTGCGTTCCAGGCGGGAAAGCCGGTGACGAAGATATTGTGCCGATTTCCTGCAACGGTCTTTCCAGGAGAAGCTCTGTACCTTTTTGATCCATTGTGTGTCATAGGAATTTGGCAAGTTTCGCGAACTGCGAGCTTTCCGAACATATTCAACGTGATCGGGATCGCTGTTGGCCACACGCTCATTTTGAGTATGGATATTCCGGCAGAAAAAGTCATCCCAGAATATCGCTTTTGCTTGTTTTTCTTTCATTATATTTCCGTCCTTATTATCTTGGTTTCAGGTACAGTAAATCCAGAAACAAATATAGCAAGTTGTTTATGGATTGTGGATTGAGATGAAACAGCACAAAAAAATTTTATGGGCTTCTCATATGAAAATAGAAATTTTCTGAAATGAGTCAAGCAGAAATAGTTCAGTTTTTTTCGGGATGCAAATATTTCGGATTTTTGGATACAACAATATCTCCACCCGGATGAAAAATCTTTCCGGTGGATAAAGTCATTTCCGAAACTTCGGATTAGTATATTTTTAGATATTTCTTGTGTGTTGCATGAATAATATACTCAAAAGAATAGAAAAGTCAAAATGATTTGCAAAAGACAATGCTTTTTCAGGAAATATTCTATACGAAAATGAGCCCAAACCAATTTCGCACACAGTGTAGGTTTTTTGATTGAGGCGAAACTGGAATTCTTCAGAACTATAATTTTCAACAAATAATCCCTTTCGGGACTATTTTATAAATTCTAACTTCAAGAATACGAAAAAACACTCCACTTGGCCTTTTGAGTGATTTTCTTTGATAATTAAAGTCTTAACACAAGAAAGACGATAAAAGGACTCGGCTCTCGTCCCTGAGAAAAACAGAGAGAAAGAGCGATTTATATACAGCGACATGTAGCAATAACACAGAGGAAATAAATAATTTTTTGAATAACTGCTACAGTAACTGCTACATTAGTTGTTTTTTGAGGTTTTTTACATGTCTCCTAAAGTCTGCAACTTTCCGATTTTGAGGCAAAAAAATGGCTCCGGCACCTGGATTCGAACCAGGGACCAAGTGGTTAACAGCCACCTACTCTACCGCTGAGCTATGCCGGAGCGTTTTGTCCTTTGAAAAAGAACATGCGTTTAAATTACTCTAATATTTTAAAAAAGCAAATTGATTTTTGAGAATTTTTCAAAAAAAAACGAATGATCGAGAACTATGACGACCCCGTCAAAACTATTTCCAATGAGAATAATTGACTTATTTTGTTTACGGCCAATAGTTTGCGCTTGATATTTTCAAAAATCGTGCTAACGTATTGATATATTTAATAAATTAATAATAAAGAGGATATGAGAAATTGAAGAGAACGGCGGATCCACAACAAAACCGTTTATTTGATCTTGCGGGGGATTATCTGAGTGACCGTCAGCGGGAGAAGCTGGAAGATGGAATGCCTGGTGTGTTTCGGCGTTTGATCTTGCATTTGATG
>JAVBRM010000004.1:0-60593 GCA_031548025.1 Victivallaceae bacterium
TGTAGAGGAGGTGTGATGATGAAGGGTTGGTGTTTGGTTGGGATTTGGGCTATTGCGTTGGGAATTGCGGCGCAGGTGGAGAGTGTGGTCATCAGGAGCCGGGCTCCTAATAATCCGCAGGTGACGGTTTATTACCGGGTACCGAAAAATTATGACGGCAAGCGGCAGGAAAGTTACCGAGTCATGGTGATTTTCGGGGGGCGGAATAATACCGGGAAGGCTGACGCCGGGGGGCGTTTGGGTTGGGGCCCCTGGGCGGATGAGCTTGGAATTTTTCTCGTGTCGCCGGGGTTCAAGGATGACAATTACTGGGAGCCGCGGGAGTGGTCGGGCAAGGTTCTGGCTTCGGCTTTGAGCGAGATCAAGAAGAAATACAATATCCATCCGGAAAAGATGCTTTTTTACGGTTATTCGGCGGGATCGCAGTGTTCGAATCTGTTTCCGGCGTGGCGCCCGGAGTGGGCGCGGGCGTGGGTTTCGCATGCTTGCGGGGTGTTTCATGAACCGAATGCGCGAATGCGGACGATTCCGGGGTTGGTGACTTGCGGCGATGCCGATATTTCACGGTATATCATCAGCCGCAATTTTGTGGAAAACTCGCGCAAAAAGGGAGTCAATATCATCTGGAAGTCGTTTCCGAACCATCCGCACGACGTGCCGCCGGATTCGCTGAAGCTGGCGCGGGCTTTTCTGGGGTATTATCACACATTGTTCATCGATGATCTGCGCGGTTTCGGCGGGCGCAATCCCCGGATTACCAACGAGACATTTATCGGTGACGACCTGGAAAACACGTATTATCCGGCAGCCAGTCCCAAGGCGCGCAACATCCTCCCGGAAGACCGGGTTTATCTGCCGTCGCAAGAATTGGCGGACGCTTGGGGGCGGGGGGAATAGATAGTTATTCCAATTAAAAATCAAATTGCTATTATATCTTGCTTCTTGCGAACTGACTGTCGCCTTGCGGAAAAGTCGCTACGTCGGTAGCGCCTTGTTCCACAAAACATCATTCAGCATCGCAAATAAGCGAAAATCTAAATAGCAATTTGACATTTAATTGGAATTAGCAGGCGGGTCCGCTCGTTTCCGGGCGGACCCGAAATGCCTTACTTCATGGACGGGAGGACGATGCCTCTGAGAATCATCTTCTGACAGGAGATGAAGACCACCATCGTCGGTACGGAGGTAATGACGAATCCGGCCATGATAATCCACGGCATGGTGCTCCACCAGGTAGTCGCCTGATACATCCAGACCGCGATCGTCCACATCTCTTTTTTCTGGCAGATGATCAGCGCCCATTCCCAGCCGTTGTAGGCGTGGATAAAGGCGTTGAGGCAGTTGATCGCCAGGATCGGTTTGACCATCGGCATGGCCACGATGCGGAAGATCTGGAACTCATTGGCGCCGTCGATTGTCGCCGCCTCAAAAAGTTCGGCGGGAAGACTGTCGAAAAAGCCCTTGAGAATGAAGATCGCCATACCGTTTGCGGCCCCCGGAAGAATCAGGGCGGCGAAGGTATTGAGCAGCCCCAGGTCGCGCATCAGCAGGTATGCCGGGATCGCGGAAACCATCGCCGGGAAAGCCATGGTGGACAGCATGAAGAGAATGATCAATTCCTTGCCGCGCAGCTGGAAACGGCTCATGGCGTAGGCGGCGATCGGGTTGATGGTCAACGTGCACAGCAGTGTAAAGGCAATCAAGACCACCGTAACGAAGATCGCTTTGGAGTTCAGGAACAGATAGTTGCCGATGACTTCATAATTTTCGAAGATCGGCGAAAAAGTAAACGCCGTTTCGTTGTTATTGAAAGTCTGGGTATATGCGGTCATGAATGGGGGGAAGGCTTCTTCAATATGCTTGAGATCCCAGCCGTAAGTCTGGTTGATATTGGTCAGATTGCCGTATTTATCGGCCAGGAATTTCTGATAAGCGACCTCGGAGGAGGTGTTGTGACGGTATTGCAAGGGAAGCTGGGCGGCGAAGTTTTTCCAGACGCCGAGGCGATTGCGCTCGATCTGGGAATTGCCGCCGGGGGCCTCGGGGGTGAGCTCGAATTCACTCCAGGACTTGTGGGTGGTTCCGAGAAGCTCGTTGGCGATACGGAGGTGTTTGATCTCCTTTTTGAGGAAAGCGGCAAAGAGTTCCCGGGTTTCGGAGTTCACATCGATGGCGCTCAGCCGGAGCGGCCAACTGGTGGTAACGAATTCATTCCAGAGTTTCCGGATGGGTTCGGGGAAATCGGCCGGGACAGGAAACGGCGTGTTTTCGAGGGTCGGATAATTGGTCTTGGCCATCTGATTGTAGGTCTTGATGGTGAACTGCTGATTGCCCTTCAGTTTGAGGAAAGTGCTCGCTTTTTCGGATTTAAGCCATGCATGCCAGGAGGAACGCAGGGCGTAAGGGACGCACGGCGAGGCCGGCGCGACCTCCGCGGTGAAGTCACTCCATAAATTTTTAAGTTCGGCGGACGCATCCGCCATGACCGGGAAAACCTCACCCGAATGGCGATATTTATAGCCGTGGCTTTTCAGGTACTTGAACCATTTGCTCTTGACGCCGGGGGTGAAAAGATGCGAGCGGTACGCTTCCTTGAGCCGCATGAAATCCTGATACTTGGGGTTGGCCAGAATCGGGAAATAGCCTTGGAAATAGAGCGGAGCATTGAGCTCGGAGGTGAACGAAATTCCATAGAAGTTTTCATAAGGCAAACTCCAACGTTCACTGATCAGCTCAAGGGCGCCGCGGCGAAGATTCTTCGCTTTCGGATCCTGCTTGAGAAGCTCGTTGATATAATACTGCTCCATAAACCTGATGGCCTGGGGATTGATCACCGTAACCATCATATCGGTAACCGGATAGGACTCGACGAATTTTGAATAGTCGGCGGCAATCAGCTTCGATTTAGTATTGTCGGCGTTCAGGTATTTTTCGGCAAAGCGGTCATTGTTGACGGGGTCCTCGCCAATGGCGGTCCAACTGCTCCAGTAGGCCGGGATTTCCGGGGCATAGCAGCGCAGTTGGGCATTGTGGCCGCGGTAGCCGTTGAAGAAGTAGACCAGTCCTTTGACGAAGCGGTCTTTGTGCGAGTAAAAATAGCGCGGCACCGGGCGAAAACGCTGGTAGTCGTAATCGTTGGTGGTACTGCTGCTGATTGAAATCATAAAGGGCACCACCATGGTAATTCCCATCATCACCAACAGGGTGTAAACACAGATGAGAAAGAGACGCCCCTTGAGGCTTTTGCGTCCGACAGTCGGTAATAGCGACATATGTTAAATCTCCTTAATCAGATTTGGCTTTTTTGTATTCGACTTTGCTCAGGAAACGGATCTGGATATAGGTGAATCCGATCAACAGCGATCCGAGCACCCATGCCATACTGGTGGCCATGCTGAAACGCAGATTGTTGTATGCTTCCATCCAGATTTTGAGCCCGGTAACCGTAGTGGCTTCGCCGGGTCCCCCGAAGGTCATCAGGAAGATGTTCCCCATATTCTGGAAGGTGCCGATAAACGCCCCCACGAAGTTGATGATGATCAGCGGGAGGATCGTCGGAACGGTAATGGTCCAGAATTTTTTCCAGATTCCGGCGCCGTCGAGGTCCGCCGCCTCGTAATAATCCGGCGGAATCGAATGCAGCGCCGCCAGGTAGATCAAGCTCGCCATCCCCATCGAAGCCCATACGGTCGGGACTACGCAGCAGACCATCGCCAGCTTGGGGTCCTGCAGCCAGGTTTGAGGCTCGATATTGATGAAAGGAAGGTAGTTGAGATAAGCGATCAACTGGTTGAAAAATCCCTGTGGAGTCGGGCTGTACATCAGTTTCCACAACAGCGCAATCACCAGTCCCGAGGTCATCTGCGGCAAAAAGAAGATCGTCCGGAAAAATATCTTGAACTTTGGAATTTCCGTCAGCAAAATCGCCAGCAGAATCGGCGCGGTAAACGCCAGGATCATATTCAGGAACACGAAATAACAGGTCCTGACCAAGCTCATCCAGAAGCTCTTGTCCCGCGCCAGGATGATGAAGTTGTCCAGCCCGGTAAAAGTCGATTCCCCGGTGATCCGGTAATCCTGAAACGCCATCACCATCCCGCGCAGCAGCGGATAATATTTCCAGAGGGCGATCAGCGCCAGGGCCGGCAGCACCAGCAGGTAGGGCAGATACGCTTTATGAACGTTGGCATTGGCATTGCCGGACAATTTATTCTTGAGCTGGGTTTTGATAATGAAAAAGACGAATACCGCCACCACGATCACGATGATGCTCATAATCACAAACGCCGCCGGGCGCCACTGGTCAAGGATTTCCCGCGGGGTTTCGAACATCACCCCGGAATTTGCCGTTATCGTCAGTTCCTGCAAGGCTTTGGTATAATCGAAATCGGAATGAATCATCAGCAAGCTCAGCACTTGCCGGTTCAACGCCATATCCATCGTCAGCCAATATCCGCTCCACGGTTCGGTGAACGAAGCCACTTCCCCATTGGCGATGCGTTTATAGTTGTTGATTATATTTTCCGGGATATCGTTGATATATTCTTCGTAACCGAATTCCCTCAGTTCGTCGGGGGTTACATAACCGGCCAATCCCGCCAGCACCTTTTCCCGTACGGAATTCTCGCGGGTTTTGATATCAGCCAGCGACGTCATTACCTTCCAGACGCGGTCACGGTCAACTTTGTTCATCCGGGACAATTGCTCATAAGCCACGATATAGTGGGTCTGAATCTGAACGGTCGGACGCCCTTCGTCTTTCGACTTGGCCGGTATCGGGAACCAGCTCAAAACATCCGGGTTCAGTCCGATGTTATTTCCCAACTGGCTCAAATCGTTGACACTGGTCACCGTCATGGCGATTTCCCCCTTGGCCAACAACTCCATCGGGGACTCGCCGCGCTGCCCGGTATTTACCCGGCCGACGCCGTAAAAGACTTCTCCATCCTCCGCTTCCCAGCGCTCATGAAATAAATCATGATACAGTTTGGCCGCCGCCAGGCTTTCCGGCGAATCGAAATTGGCCCGCCATTCCGGTTCCACAGTTTCCAGGTTTTCGCCGTCGGGCGTGATAAATTTCTCCGCATCCTGGGCGAAGGTATAACTCTTGCCGGTTTTCGGGCTCTTGCGGATCTGGATGATCGGCTCGCCACCCGCCGACTGAATCCAGGGCAGGAACAGATACCCGGCCGCGCTTAACGCAATACCGCGCTGGCCCTTGGCGGAGCCGGACTCCATCGGACGGTTGTTGCTGAGCTTGCGGCACCATTCCTTCAATTCATCCCAGGTCTGCGGCGGTTTGTTCGGATTCAAACCGGCATTCTGCACCATGTCCGTACGGAAAACCATCCCTTGATAGTACTTGGCGGTCTCGGGGATACCGTAAAGTTTGCCGTCCGCCATTGCCACTCGGCGCCACAGATACGGCACCCGTTTCCACGGTTCCCAGCAGGTTTCATCGTCATCGATGATCCCGTTGCCGTTTTTGTCCCACGCCATCGGGTTTTCCGGGTCATAATCCTTGCAGACCCATTCGTTCAGCGGATAAAGAAACTGCTGTTTGATTTCGTTGCGGATAATATGAAACCATGACTGCCCCACGTCGGGAGCAGTACCCCCGGCGATCGCCATCATCAGTGAAGCCTTGCCGGCGCCGCCGGGCAGGGTAATTCCGCCCCACTTGGTAATATGGATATTTTTGTCTTCCAACATCAGGTCGAGCAAACGCCTTGTCGTCGCTTTTTCCGGGGTATTCGGATCATAAAACGAATTTACCGAAATCGTCGTCGGCCGGCTTTCACCGGCAAGAAGGCAAACTTGGACCATAACCAATAACCCAAACAACAGCTTCCGCATCACATCTCCTTTTTTTACTATTATTTTCTCGCTACCATTGAGGAGTTGTTAAGAAATAACTTGGACATTCTTTGCATCTCGGCAAGTGCTTTTTGCCGTATTTGTTCGTCACATAGCTTGTTATGCTCCTCACAAATTCAACAAAAATCATCATGCCGCCAATGACAAACAATTGTCCAATTAATTTCTTAACAACTCCTAAATAAAAATTGTCATTCCCGGCATTATCTCCGCTGGGAATGCCGTATATTTCGGAATAAAAGTAACCGTTTCATTCCGTAAATCACCATCGATTTTGCGATCGATCATCGCAAATACTTTCCCTGCGTATTCCTGACGGGATATTTCATCCAAAGCCAGCGAATAACACTGAATGTTGAGATTATGCTTCTTTTTATACTCGTGCACGATGCCCGCCGGCAATCCCATCGTCAAGGCCAGTGAGTTTGAGATGTCCACACCGGCAATAGCCCGAGTAATCACATACTCTTTTTCCGCATCGGAAAACAGGGAAAACCCCTTCGGCATTTCCAGGCATTGCGGCTCAAAGCCAAATGACCGGCAGGTCTCGAAAATACCGTCATGCGCCTGCCGGTAATAATGATATTCGAGGCTTCCGATGAAGAATATTAATTTTTTCATTCCGGTTTCGACAAGCAGTTTCTGAACCGCATTTCTGTATCCGATATAATTGTCGTTTATGATCTGTGAACAGGGAATATTGTCATAAGGCCCGGCGGCAAAATCCCCCAGGATGATTACCGGGCATTTGAATTTGCAAAAGGCGCCGATCTGCCCTTTGGTCAGCATGGGAGCGCTCAACAGGAGGCAGTCAATATTCAACTGCCGCTCGAGAAACTGAACCTGGCGGGTGAATTCCGGCAGCGTAGTCCGCTTTTTCAAAGTGGTTCGCCAAGTCGTCAGAATGATTTCGCGGTCGGCATCGAAATCGGAAATCATCCGGTTCAAAAATGAAAAGTAAGTATTGGGACGGTGAGTGTCGGACAAAGCCAGCAAGCCGAGATTCAAGCGTCCTTCTTTCGGATTGCGGACGGTGATGCCGCTGCCGGAGTCACGTTTGACGACACCCTGTTTCTCCAGGATATCCATGGCTCCAAGAATACTCTGGGTACTGACGGAATATTCCCGCGCCAGTTCCCTGATGCTTTTCAATTTTGTTCCGGGCAATATCTTACCTGAACGAATTTCATGCAAGATATTCTCGGCAATCTGTTCCTTAACCGACTGAACCTGAAATATCATTTAAAATACAGTCCCCAACTTAGCATAAAATATAATTATACAGCGAACGTCGGAAAAAGCAATATCTGAAATTTTATTTTTAATAAATATTAATAAATATTAATAAATATTCATTGATTTGAGTTTAAATTGTAAATGGAAAGTTTATATTTTCACTACAGTTGGTAACACTTTAATGAGAAAAAATACTTGTACTTAATTATGGATAACTTCTAATATTCATTATTACAATCCGACAGGCTACTGGCGCTTAAAGTTTTTAGGATGGACAAAATCTTAAAATTCACGGCGGAATGCCGACAGGATGAAATTCCAGATCCGGCTGAATAATTGTTCGCGATGGTGGACAATTACTTTGACCACCCGGCCGGAGTTCAGGTCCGGGGGCGAGTCGAATTCGATTTCAACCCGGTACAATGCCATAACCGAGGGATATTCGCCACGGGTGGATTCATCCAGGTAAACCGGAATGGGTCCGCCGAAATGCTGGAGCAGCGGCGAGTTCCGCAATCTGGCGGGAATTGAATTGACTTCGGTAATCCTGCCGGTGTATTCAGTCAGGGAATCGGGGAGTTTGACGGTGACCCGGTGATTCCGAGCGAGTTTGGAAATTTCCCGGTCCAGGGCGTAAGCCTGAACAATCATATGCCGGGAAATGACCTCGCCGACAACCTGGCCTTTGGGCAAATACAGCCCGGGCGATATTTCACGGAACCGCGAAATGAACAGTCCGTCGAATTCGGCTTTTATTTCCAGATCGCTGTGGCGACGGGTAAGTTCTTCGAGATTGAGCCGGTCGGAATTGATTTTTTCGATGCTCACGGTGGCGCGGGCAAGGTTTTTTTCTCCGACCTGCAGAAGGTTGAAAAGAAGCTCGTTATAGACCAGGGTCCAGGAGAGCCTTTCGCGGGCAAACACCAGTTGCGGCGATTCCAGGCGGACGAGCGTTGCGCCGGATTTGACTTCAGTCGGGCGGCGTTCGATTTTGTCGAGCAGATATCCCGGTTCGTTGATGGTAATCAGTTGTTTTTGAGCGGGGGCCACTT
Source organism: Victivallaceae bacterium (assembly GCA_031548025.1). Taxonomy (GTDB): domain Bacteria; phylum Verrucomicrobiota; class Lentisphaeria; order Victivallales; family Victivallaceae; genus UBA5239. The sequence continues at coordinate 8,166 of JAVBRM010000004.1, forward strand.
CTCCGGGCAGGGATATATTCCAGGAAATCGGCAGCATCAACAGCAACCCGGCAATCAACAAAATGGCCGCAGCCAGAATCCAGCGGGCCCGGCCGGATGATTGTCGCGACAGCGCCCGGATGGTTTTCAACTCCCGGTAAAACGGGTAAAACAGGAGGCTGTAGAGTTCCAGTATCACCAGGACAACACCGATGGCTTTGACAAATTTCAGGTAAATAATCAGAACAATCGAGGTATAAAGAAAAATGCGGTAAAAGAAAGAACAGATGCCGAAAATCAGCAGAAACACCCCCTTGCGGTCATGAGGCGGAGCTCCAAGTTTCAGGAAATGCCAGCGCCACCATTGTTTGACATATTCGCCGGAGCGGGTCATCAGGTTTTCGGTGCCGGTCAGGTCGCAGAGGAGATAATAACCGTCGTAACGGATACACGGATTGCCGTTGACCAGCAGGGTATTGAGGGTGCTGACCGCAAAAATGTAAAACATGGTGGAGCGCCACGGCCCTTGCGGCAGATACACCCAGAGCAGAGCCGCGATACCACCCAGCAACAGTTCGATGATGATCCCGGCGCCGTCGATCAGCAGCCGCTGTCGGCGCGGCAGCCGCCAACTGTCGGTGGTGTCGGTGTAAAGGCGCGGATAGAAGATCATGAATCCCAGGCCGACGCCCCGAATCCGGCATTTGAAATAAGTGGCGGAAATGACATGGGCCGACTCATGAACAATTTTCAGAAACAATATGGCGACGAAGTATTTAACCAGTCCGGTCCAGGTTATGGTGTTGGCAAAGGCGGTGCTCACTTCGCCGAAGTGCCTGAGGACCTGGAGATAGCCGATTACGGCAGGTATCAGCAGCATAATAACGAAAGGTCTGGAAGCCGCCCAGGTGAAATACGGAGCGGCCGTTTTCAGGAATTTTTCCGGTCGCCAAGGCGGCAGCCGGAAGAATAGATAAGCCGAAGCGAAGCGCAGAAAGGATGTTTTTTCGCGCATTTGCCGGTATTGGGCTCTTTTGGCCGAGATATGGCCGTATTCGGGGGCCAGCAGATTGTTCTGCTGCAAAAAAGCGATCAACTCCAGCAGCTCTTCCTCGGCGGTTTGGAGGCCCTCGGCCTGAAGCCGCAGGAGAAATTCCCCAACCGGATAACTGCGGTCGAGCCGGGAAATAATATCCATGGAATGGCGGTTGATTTTGTAATAAGCATCGGCCAGGGGGTCGAACAGCATGGGAAAATCCCCCTGCGGGCCCGGCGGAATGATTTCGATATCTGAGCGTAAAGTTCCGGTTGCTGGATCCGCCATAATCAAATACCCCGGAAGTAAAGGACCATACTTTTGAAAAGGTGGTAGCCCAGGAAAACTTTTTCGCCGCTGATTTTGGCGATGCCGCGCATGCCGTAGCGCAGATCGGCCATATCGGCGGGCAGTTCGGCCCTGACGAGGTAACAGTATGTGCGCTGTTCGGTCAGCTCCGGATATGGGCTGATTTCCTGAATTTTGACCGGAATCGGGCGCTCCGGCGCGGTATGGAGAAACAAGGTGGCGGTGGGCGAGTGCCGCAGGATGGAGGAATCGCGTTCATTCAGGGGAATCTCGGCAATCATGCCTTCGCCGCCATAGATATCGAAGATTTTTTCCCCGGCGCGGACGACTTTGCCGGTCAGCAATTCGGCGCGCCCGTCCTTCAATACCAGAACGCCGTCGGCCGGAGCCAGGAAGCGGGATTTGCTCAGATACCACTTGGCTTCATTTACGTTGACCTGGGCGGATTGGAGCTTGGGTTCCAGCAACTTCACCGTGCCGAGGCGTTCCTTCTGGGTAAAAGCGGAGCGCCCTTCCAGCTCCAGCTCGGCCTTGATTTCATTGACCTGGCTTTCGGCCGCGGTCAACCGGTAATTCAACTGGCTGGTATCGTATTCGGCAATCAAATCGCCTTTTCGCACCAGCGAACCGTCCTGGAGGTAACACCGGGCGATCGGGCCTTCGAACCAGGCGTAGCTGGAGGTGATTTCCGGAGCTTTCAAGGTGAATTCGGCATTGGCGCTCTCCGGTACCCTGATAAACATGCAAACGACGATCAGTGCCAGCACCGCCGGCCAGAAAAATTTCTTCAAACCGATACGCCGCCGCAAAGGCCAACCGGCTTTGACTGTACATAAACGATGAAAATACAGGCCTTCCGCAATGGAATCGGCCAGCAGTTGAGCCGAATTGAGGGCGAACGGCGGGACTTCACCGCTGTATTCCAGCAGCCACAGAAAACGATAGGGCTGTTCCGGAATCGAGGCCGGGAGCGCCAGCTCAAAGACGAAACAGGTGCTGTCCGCCTCCAGCAATTCGTTCACGGCAGCGGCGGGCAGGTTTTTTTCCGCGGCATTGGCCCGGGTGATAATCAGCGGCTCTTTGCCGGGCCGCAGGTTGTGGCACAAACCGCATTGCAGCACCGCGACACGGGAATGCCGGTTGACCACCGTCTGGCCGTACTGGGCGATAACCGCGGCTCCGGAACTGGTGTCTTCGATCAGGGATGAACTCTTGAAACCGAGTAAAGTCCAGGAATTATTCACCGCCTGGGCGGCGGCTTCGCTGAAATCACGGGCGTTGACCAAATCGTGACTGAACCTCACGATTACGGCCAGCGCACGTAACCTGGCGGATAATTCGGCAACTTGATCTTTACTCATGGCTTCAGTCACCCTGATTGAGCTTAACGGCCCCGTCTGCGCCAGTCGATACCGGCTTTACCCAGAATAGCCTTGATATATTTCTTCAAAACAAATTTCGGCAGAAACACCATTCCCCGCAGTCCGCTGGTAAACCAGAAAATATCCAATTTCTGGCGCAACGGCCTCACCGGCACCGGATATTTCTCCAACATCCAGGCAAAGTCGTGTTCGGCCAGATCGGCCTGAAAAGCAACAGCCTTTTGCGGTTTGGGCATACTCCAGGAGAGGCAGGGATTTTTCGCTACCGCATCCTCGACTGTCCGGTCGAAACAGGCAAAACGGTCTTTCACCCTCTCAAACAACGCCAGGCCTTTTTCCGTATTGAACAATCCCATGGAGACGCCTTTGTCATAATCGATCTCCGTAGCCTTTCCGGAAAAAAGCTTCTGCGGCGGCACTCCGCATTCCGTGCAGCGCTCATTGATCCGCGGCCGGTAAAAACCGATGGCGCCGGGAATCATTTCGACAGCTTTGCCGGGCCAGATATTGAAACAGGCATAGCAACCGGTACACTGTGAAGGCGGACATATTTCTTTAATCATTTGGGTTTCCTGAAATTCAGTTAGGCAGTAAATATCATATCACTTCATATGGTTTTTTGCAAGCCGTATCGGTCTTAAAATAAAGAAAGCTTAGCTGAAATTTCACTGTGCTATTTGAATTTTGGCGGAATTTAATGTATATTTAAACAGTATGAAAAGAATAAAAATTTACAATGCATTTCTTTTTGCCGGGGCATTCCTGTATGTCTTCGGTACTTTGTTTCACCCTCTTTTCCATGGCGGGCATGACCACAGCAAGCAAACGTGCCGCGAAATAGTTATTGCCGCGAATTATGACGGCCAGGCAGCGGACAGCCATGGTTATGTCTGTCCGGTTTGTATCGGGCTGCTCAATGCCGTTGAGGCCGGCGACAGCATGGAATTCAACCCCGGCGCGATTTCCGGGGACAATTTATTTCCGCCGGGCCGTGTTCCCGGGTTTATTGTCTTTTCCCGGCATTCGCCGCGGGGACCTCCGGTTCTTTCCTGAATAATTTTCTTTCCCCCCAAAAAACATAATCCGGCATATTTCTTTTATTTTGCCGGATCAACCCTATATTCAGGAATATTTCAATCATGTACAGAAAACATGTTTTCACCCTTATTGAACTCCTCGTGGTGATCGCGATCATCGCCATTCTCGCCGGCATGCTGCTGCCAGCCCTCTCCAGAGCGAGGGAAAAAGCCAACGAAGCAAACTGTCTCAACAATCTCAAACAGGCTTATCATGCCATGAATGCTTATGCCGAGGATTTTTCCGGCAAATTTCCCCAGATTCACACCGGGACCTTTGACCATATGCATGAAGTGCCCGGCGAGCCGCAATGGTTCACTCCGCTGATCGATTCATACGGCTATAAAATGGAATTTCTCCAGTGCCGTTCGGACCGCAATTTCAAAGCGGATGAAATTCAGAGCTACATGATCAATGCCATGTTTACTCTGGGTCATAATCGTGACAAACTCCGCAATACCTCATTTTATGTCATCGTTTCCGAGCGCGGTGAGAATAGCGACGGCAAACCGATTGAGCACCAGTGTTATCCGGGTTTTGCCGAAGTCGACGAAATGAAAGGAAGCCTCGCCAAGGAGCGTCACAGCCAGAATTCCAATTACCTTTTTGCTGACGGCCATGCTGCCAGTATGCGTTTTATCGAGACTGTCGGCGATGGCAAGGAGGAGAATAACCATCATTTCGTCCGGGAATGGTGTGATAGCTACAAAGAGGTGGACTCGGACCACGATCATTAATATTTCCCGTGAAAAGTCAAATAGTTGCGGAAGTTATTTGACTTTTCTTTTTTGGCGTTCATATTAACCCCAATTAACTTTATATTCAGGAGGCAGTATGAAAGTTTGGCAATGGTTATTTTCGGCGGCATTGATTGCGACAAGCAGTATTTATGCGGATGTTCCGGAGTTAACGGCACTGGTCCCGGAGGCGAAGAATTTCGAATTGATTGCCAAGGTCAACCCGGCCAGATGGTTCAGCGATCAATATGTCTCGGAGCGTTTCGAAGCCATGGAGGGCAATACTCTCAAACGTATCGGGTACCTCCTGAAAACCACCACCAAAGACGACAAAGAAAGCTGGGTCTTCACTTCGATGGATCCTTTTACCCAAAATATTTCGGAGACTGGAGTTCCTTTTGTCGGCGGCCCGGCTTTTCAGGACTATGTGAATAACCTGGAAGTCTATTCCAATGTCGAAGGCGTGAAAACCGGCAAATTCGAAAAAGGCAACATCGAGTTCTGGGGTAACAATTATGGCGGCGGCAATGCCAAGAACATTCCGGGCGCGACCGGTAAGTTCGACTTTGGCGATACCATGACCAAAGATGGCAATTACGGTTCGATGCAGGTCCATAACTACCTCGAAAAACAGACGGTTTGGGCCTTTAACTCATTGACTGCGCAAAATGCGGACCTGGGAATCGGCAACAATCCCGATGAGAAGGGCAATCCGGACTGGACTTTCGCCCGCAATATGAATAAATACAAAAGCGCCGAGCTCTATATCGTCGGCGAGTTCGAAGACCTGAAACTCAAGGATGTCGTCGCCCTTGATGCCTCCAAGGCCAAGTTCAGCGTAAACACCGACCGCGATCCGGTCACTTATGCTGCCGGCGATAAAATGACTTTTACCATCGGTCTTGATGTCGGCGACCAGAAACCCACCAGCGAATATTTCGTCGTTTGGACCCGTACCGGCGATGACGGCAAAGTCGAAAAAGGCAAAGATCCGCTTACCGCGGCAGGAGTCACGGTGGCTACCAGCATCGATAAACCCGGATTTGTCCGTATCCAGGCCTCGATCTGCAACAAAGGCGGCCAGCCGGTCCGTTACAAGAACAACAAAGGTCAATGGATAGTCATGAGCTTTGACGGCGGCGCCGGTGCCGATATCGCCAAGCTCGAAAGCACTCCGGAGCCGGAAAATTTCGATGCTTTCTGGACCAAACAAAAAGCCCGCCTGGCTGAAGTTCCGATGAAAGCCAACACCGAAAAAGCCAAAACTTCAACCGATAAAGTTACCGTCTACAAAGTCAGCATCGACTGCGCCGGGCCGCGTCCGGTTACCGGATATTTGACTGTTCCGGCGAATGCCGCGGAAAAATCCCTTCCGGCAATCGTCAGCTACTTCGGTTATGGTACCGGCAAGCAGAATCCTCCCGCCGGAACGAATACCGGCTGGATTACCTTTGCGATCAATGCCCACGGTTATGAACTTGATCAGCCGGACAAATATTATCAGGATTTCACCAATTCCATCAAATCCAACGGGCAGAATTACGCATTTGACCCCAAGCAGAATGAAGATCCGGAAAACGCCTATTTCAACGGTATGGCAATGCGCGTGATGCGTTCGCTTGAGTTCGTAAAATCCCTTCCCGAGTGGAATGGTAAGCAATTGGTAGTCAACGGCGGCAGCCAGGGCGGCCTCCAGACGATCTGGGCGGCGGCTCTCGATGAAAGCGTAACCAAGGCCGAACCCTCGATTACCTGGTGCTGTGATTTGTCCGGCAATGCGGAGAACAAGCGGCTCAAAGGCTGGTTCCCGCAGTGGGTCCCCGCTCTCGGCTATTATGACGCGGTTAACCATGCCAAGCGCATCAAGTGTCAGGTCAATATCACCCGCGCCGGGCTCGGCGATTATACTTGCCCGCCCTCAGGGCTGGCCATTCTGTACAATAACCTCAAAGCTCCCAAGAAGATCACTTGGTTCCAGGGCTCCACTCATGGTTTTGTACCGCCGGACGCACAGCGTTTCGTTCAGGAAAGCAAATAGTTAATTCCCTGATTTAATATCAACCCGGATAAACCTGATAATTGTTTATCCGGGTTTTGTATTTTTAAAAATATACTTGACATTTTAAAAACAGGTATTATTTTAAATCCCAGGAGAACAGATAATTCGTAAAGGGAATAACCCCCAAATTATCAGGAGAAATTACTATGAAGAAATTGTGGCTGGTTTGTCTGCTGGTCAGCGGCTGTGCGCTGCTGATGGCGCAGGACAAGGTAAACAAGGAACCCGTTGTCGTGGAAGAGGTCGTCCTCGTTCCTGTCGAAAAAGTCTATGTGGAACCGACCGACTGGGATATTTTCCAATTGGGCTTCTGGTTCGGTAACCCCGTCTATCAGGATACCGTCGGAGCCACCGGATTCCGCATCGGCGCCCCTTTCTGCGGGGGACTCGCTCCGGTTTACGGAATTGAGGGCGCCATACTCGGTGCCGGTTCGGACCAGGTAAAGGGTCTGCAGTTTGCTCTTTGTACCGCCATGGCCGACCGGGTCAGCGGCGCCCAGGTCGCTTTCTACAATCAGGCCCGGGAAGTCAACGGACTTCAGTTGGGTATAGTCAACTGTGCTCAGGATAAATCATTCCAGATCGGTCTGGTTAATTTCCTGGAGGGCGGTTTTCTGCCCTGGTGCATCTTGTTCAACTTTAAATTTTAAGCTTTAAATCAGGAGATTTTATTATGAAAAAATATATGCTTTTTGCATTATGTGCCACTTTTGCCGCCGGATTATTGCCGTTGGCAGCCCAGGACCAGGAAGTCATCGTCGAACGTAAAGTCAAGCCGGTTATCATCGAGGAATATGTCGACGACGATTCTTTGCGCCCGGAAGAAGAATGGACCCCGTTCCAAATCGTGTTCCTGCCCAAATTGCCGTCATACGCCTATAATTCCAACGTTTACGGGATTAAGAGCGGCTGGCCGATTACTTGCGGTATCGGGCGCGTTCGCGGACTGGAAATTTCCTGGTTTTATTCCGGCACTGAACACGTTCGCGGGGTTCAGGCCAGCTGGCTGGTCAATGACAACCGCTTTATGCAAGGCCTCCAAGCCACCTGGATTCTGAATATCAACCGGACCATGTTCGATGGTATCCAGGCTTCCTGCGTCGCCAACTTCGCCGGTGACTTCCGCGGACTCCAGTGCGGCGGCTTCAATATGGCTAAGACCTTCGCCGGTTTCCAGCCTGGGGTTTTCGGCAATATTACCGATGACTTCACCGGATTCCAGGCGGGACTCTTCAATATTTCCGATGACTTTACCGGCTTCCAGCTCTCCGGCGTCAACGTTTCCGACGCCTGCGACGGCTTCCAGTTCGGTTTCGTCAACGTGGCCACCGACCGCAGCGTCCAGCTCGGCCTGATCAACATCATCAAGGGTAGCCCGCTTCCCTTCTTCCCCTTCTTCAATATCTGCCTCTGAGCAGATTCTGAAAAATAACTGCAACTCAAAGCCTCTTACCGGGCTTTGAGTTTTTTTATGAAGATATTTTTTATTCTCACTTGAATATTAGAGATATTATTCTATCTTTTATTAAGTAAATATCGATATTGGAGATATTATAATGGCTCTTAGCTTCGACGATGACATTAATAGTTTATTGCGTTCTCATCTGGAGGTAATGCTTGATCTCGCCGTACGGGTACGGGCGTTGCGGCTGGCGGAAAATATAACGCAAAAAGCTTTGGCCGGTCGGGTCGGCGTCGCCGTCGGCACGATCAAACGATTCGAGAAAACCGGTGAAATTCAACTGAATCACTTGTTACGGATTGCATTGGTATTTGGCCGGCTTGATGAATTCGACCGCTTATTTTGCCCGCCGGATAAACCGGCGTCGCTATTTCATATGAAAGAGCCGAAAAACAGACAACGTGCGAGGAACCAATGAAACTGAATGTATTCCTCAATTTATATGGTACCCGGTATTATGTTGGATTGTTGCAGGAAGATCATGGGCGGATTTTTTTTGAATATGCTTCCGATTTTCTCAATTGCGGAATTGAACTGTCGCCATTCAAGTTGCCGTTGAAAGCCGGGGTATTTGAAGATGAAAAACGAACTTTTGACGGGCTTTTCGGAGTATTCAATGACAGTTTGCCGGATGGTTGGGGATGCTTGCTGCTCGACAGAAAATTGCAGCAAAAAGGACTTTCATATCGCGCAATCACACCATTAGCTCGTTTGTCGCTGATCGGGCGCAATCCGATGGGAGCATTGGAATACGAGCCGGCCGAGTCTGTAACGGATGATTTCGGCAATGTCGAGTTGGATTCATTGTCAGGGGAAGTCGATAAGATTCTTGAAGGTGATGATTCGGATGTGTTGGACGAGCTCTTGGAGCTCAACGGCTCATCCGGTGGAGCGAGACCGAAAATCGTGGCGTGGGTGTCGGATGACAAAAAACGGATAATTCATGGCGGCGCAGTTCCGCCGGAAGGGTTTTCGCCATGGATTATCAAGTTTCCGGAAAAATACGACCGTCGGAATTCCGGTGAGACCGAGTACCGGTATTCAATGGCGGCAAAATCCGCCGGAATTGAAATGCCGGAGACATATCTTTTCCCATCCGGTAAGGGGGGCGGCTATTTCGGGGTCAGGCGTTTTGATCGCGTTGCCGCCGGCAAAGTTCATGCGCATACGGCTTGCGGCCTGCTGCATGCATCGCACCGGTTCAGTTGTCTCGATTACGAAAACCTATTGAAGCTTACCTGGATCCTGACCCGCAATGAAGCTCAGGTCAGGCAAATGGCACGACGAATGATTTTCAATGTCAAAAGTGGTAATCGCGATGATCACAGTAAAAATTTCTCATTCCTGACGGCACCCGATTTTAAATGGGAACTTGCTCCGGCATATGACCTTACGCCCTCCGCCGGCATCAATGGCGAGCAGACTGCCATGGTTAATGGGAAAGGGCGGGACATTACTGACCGGGATTTGATTGCCGCAGCCTCGGGTGTCGGTATTTCCGAGCAGATAACTGAAAATATTATCGCGGAAGTCAATGAGGCGGTTATCGGTCTCAGCGGGGCTTGATGCCGAATTTTTTCAGCTTGCGGTAGAGGGTGCTGCGGCCGATGTTGAGGTAGTCGGCGGCTTTGCTGAGGTTGTTGCTGGACATTTTCAGGGCTTTTTCATACAGGAGCTTTTCGCTGTTCTGAATGCCTTGGCGTTCGGAGCTCAGCGGATCGTCGGAGGGGCCGGTTTCCGGGGTCAGGTCGCGGTACAGCAGCGTGGTGCGGAGGTCCCCGGGCAGGTCTTTCCAGGGAATTCTTTCCTCGCCGCTGTTCAGCATCAGGGAAAATTCAATCGTATTTTTAAGCTCGCGGATATTGCCGGGCCATGAATACAGCTTGAAGCGTTCCATGATTTCGGGCTTGATTCCGGCGACTTTTTTGCCCATGATTTCATTATAATAAGTGATAAAGTGTTCGGTCAGGGCCGGGATGTCGTCGCGGCAATCGGTCAGTTTCGGCAGTTCGATGGAAGTGACGTGGAGCCGGTAATAAAGGTCTTCGCGGAATTTGCCGGTTTCGACCAGCTCGGCCACGTCGCGGTTGGTCGCGGCGATGATCCGGATATTGACCGGAATTTCCTTCTGGCCGCCGATACGGCTGATCGTGCGCTCTTCAAGCATTCGCAAGAGCTTGCCTTGCAGTTCAAACGGCATATCGCCGATTTCATCGAGGAACACCGTTCCTTTGTCGGCGGCCTCGAGCTTGCCGATATTTCCGCCTTTTTTAGCTCCGGTAAAAGCGCCGGGAGCGTAGCCGAAAAGTTCGCTTTCGGCGATTTCCTTGGGAATGGCCGCGCAGTTGATGGCGATAAATGGGAAATCCTTGCGGTCGCTGGCGTTATGAATGCTCTGGGCGAACATTTCCTTGCCGGTTCCGCTGGCGCCGTGGAGGAAAACGCTCACCGAAGTTTCGGCGGTACGCCGGGCCAGTTCCTTGGCGTGGACCAGCGGCGCGGAGTTGCCGAGAATATCTTCGAAGGTATACCGGGCAGCGGTAATGATCTCAGTCCCGGCGGTCGCTCTTTTTCCCTCGAAAACCAGCATACTGCCCAGAAATTCGTCCTTTTCGCTGAACATCGGAATGCGGTCGTAGGTAACGTATAACCGTTTTTTGGCCAGGCGGATTTCCATGGGCTGGGCATTGCACGGAATGGCGCTCTTGGCGATTTCCTTGAGGCTCGGGCGGAAGACGGCGGCGGAATCGAGATTCTTATCTTCAATAAATTTTTCATCCACATCAAACAGCTTCATCGCTGCCGGGTTGATCTGGCGGATAAATCCGGTCCGGGAGATCAGCAGCGCCGCGCGCTGGTCTTCTTTGAACAGCCGGGCCAGTTGGCGTTTGAGCTCGGCATGGAGCCATTGCGAGCGCTGCATCCGCATATCCCGGTCGAGCAATTGCACTACCATGATCACCAGAGTCCGCAGGGCCATACAGTCGATATCGGGCAGTATCGCGAATATCGCCAGGTAGCCTTCCAGCTTGCCGTCGGGGTTGAACAACGGCGCGGCAGCGGTGCCCAGCGGGTGGAGTTTTTCCAGATAATGTTCCGCGCCCTGACAGATGGCGGAACTTTTTTGAATCATGGCGATCGATACCGCGTTGGACCCGGCGGAGTCCTCCGACAACAGGACGTTTTCGCGGATACCGATGGCATTCAAGAGGTTGATGGAATTTTTATCGTTGCTGAAAATATCCGTTATCTCGCCCTCGGTCCCGCACAACAGCCCGACTACACGCTTGGAGGGGTCCAGTGATTTCAGCAGCCTTTCCAGTTCCTGGCGGGCCCGGACATAGTAGGGGCTCGGTTCGGCCGGCGGCGACTGGCTCAGTTTCTGAGGGAACATATGCGGGCTCAAGCCGGCCAGCCTGGAACGCTTCCAGCTCTCGAGTACCCACTTCCTGACATCGGGGGTGTGCCCGTCTTTGACGAATTCCAGCCAATCGTTGTAAGTGGCGAATTTCTGGTTCGTCATTTGCTCAATCCCCGCCGCTTCAGGTATTCTTTGCTGCGCAATCCCAACAGGACAAAGATGATCCGCTCATGCCCGGTGATGATGGTTACGTCGCAGCTCGAACCGAAACGCAACGGCTGGGGCTCGTTGAGCAGGATGATTTTTACCGGATAATAATTGGTGCCGCCGATGTTTTCGGGCAACTGAAAAACTTCATCGACTTCACCGTCGAAATATCCATAGTCGAAATAATTATACTGGCGGCTGGCGATCCGAACCCGCTGACCCTTTTCCACCTTGAAAATCTGTTTTTCATCGATCATCGCAATGACTTTTTTGTTGCGGTTGGCCGCGACTTTGACGATGATTTCGCCTTTCTCATAATAACCGCCCGGACGCGGCGGAATTTCGGTGATGATGCCGGTTTCGGGGGCGTGAATGATATAATCTTCCAGATGCTTGGCTTCGAGTTCCAACTCTTTTTTCTTGTTGACCAGGCGCTGGTTCAGGAGCTTGAGCTCATCTTCGGCCTGTTCAAGAATCTGCTTGGCCATGCCGTCCTGGAGCTTCTTCCAGTCTTCCTGAAGGCGTTTCAAGGTGGCTTCATTGGCCAGGTGTTCCATTTCGATTTTCAAAATTTCCCGCCGCGAAATGGCCTGCTGCTGGTATAATTTATTGTAAACTTCCAACTCGTATTTACTGCGCTGGAATTTTATTTCCGCCTCGTCGAGAGCTATTTTCGTATGCCGGTAATAGTCCGGCAGGGGGTCTTTGCGCAGAATTTCCAGTGCCTTTTCCTTGACGTTGATGGACAACTCAAGCTCTTTGATCTCGTTGTTGATCAGGGCGATCCGGTCATGCTGGTTGCGGGCGTCGAATTCCAGCAGCGGGGTATTGCGCACGACTTCCTGACCTTCCCAGTGCAATATTTTGGTGGTGCGGGCATTGACCAGGGACTTGATATAATATTCCCGGATTCCGGCCACGGTGCCCTTGCCGTCCACCTGGTCTTCCATAATTCCGAAAATCATAATCATCAGCATGGCGACCATCAGCAGGAAAATAGTCAGGACAATTCTCCTGAATACCCTGAACTGACGATGAATCAAACTGCGTTCTTTTACTGGCGGCATAATTTTAACTCTGTACTGACATTTGTTTTTGGGTTTGATACAGCTCGCGGTAAATCCCCGGCTGTTCCATTAATTCGATATGGTTGCCCTTCTGGACGATCCGTCCGGAATCGAGCACCACAATCACATCGGCATTTTTAATCGTGGACAGGCGGTGGGCGATGATGATCGTGGTTTTGCCCTCCATCAGCTTGTCCAGAGCGTCCTGAACCAGATATTCGGATACCGTATCGAGGGCCGAAGTCGCTTCGTCCAGGATCAGGATCGACGGATTTTTCAAGACTGCGCGGGCGATGGCCAACCGCTGTTTCTGGCCACCGGACATGCTGGCGCCGTTCTCGCCGATGACCGTGTCGAAGCCGTCGGGCAGCCGCTCGACGAATTCGGTGACGTTGGCCAGGTCGGCTGCGCGCTCAATTTCGGCATTGGTGGAGTCGCGCTTGGCATAAGCGATATTTTCCCGGATGGAACCGCTGAACAGGAACGGTTCCTGCAGCACTACCCCGATGCTGTTGCGGTAGGCGTCCAGCCCCATTTTGCGAATATCCACGCCGTCAACCTTGATCGATCCGGAGTCGACGTCGTAAAAACGCAGCAGCAGATTGCTGATGGTCGATTTGCCGGAGCCGCTGGGCCCGACCAGCGCCACTTTCTGGCCCGGTTTGATGGTCAGATTGAAGCCGTTGATCACCGGTTTTTTGTCCTTGCCGTATCCGAAAACCACATGATCGAAGGCGATGTTGCCCTCCAATTTATCCATCCTCACCGGGCGCGGAGCCTCTTTGATTTCCGGAATGGTTTCCAGCAGGTTCATGATACGGGTGGCCCCGACCATCCCCTGGGCGAAGGTCATGGACAAACTCGACAAAGCGTTGATCGGGTTCAGCATCATGCCCACGTAACTGTAGAAAGCCACGAATTCGCCGATGGTGATCGAATAATCCTTTACAAACATGATTCCCATGCCGATGGTACATAAATAAGTCGCCAGCGAAACCATGTCGAAAATCGTCCACAACCCGACGTTCCCCATGGTCAGCCGCAGGTTCATGCCCACTACCGGGCGCAGATTCTGGAAGAAGCTCAGGCTTTCCGAACGTTCCTTGGAAAATGACTTCACCACCTTGACCCCGCTCAGGGTTTCCGAGAGGTTGGCCGAGATTTCCGACATTTTTTCCTGCAGGATCAACGAATCCCGGCGCAGGATTTTACGGAAATACATGAAGTTCATATAATGGATCGGCAGGGTCAGGAAGACGATCAGTCCCATCCGCCAGTTAATGAGCAGCAACAGCATGGCGATCAAAGCGAGCTGGAAAAGCTGTTCGGCGAAACCGGTCAGGGTACGGACCAGCATCTGCAGCAGCGTTACGTCGTTGATCACGTTGGAGATCAGCTTTCCGGTCCGGTATTCTTCATAGAACCGCAGCGACAGGCTCTGGAGGTGCTTGAATACCTTTTGCCGCAGGTCGATGATGATTCGGATGGCCGTATAATCCATGGTATAGTTCGAGACATAGCGCAGCAGACACCGCGCCGAATAAATAATCAGCATCGAACCGCACAGGACCCAGAACAACATATAGTCGGCGTTGGGAATCACCCGATCGATGGCGATTTTCAACATCCACGGCATGGTGATCCCGATACTGTTGAATATGATCAGGGTTGCCAGCGAGGCCAGCATCAACTGCCGGTACGGCTTCAGCATCGGGAATACTTTACGCAAGGAAGTCTTGTCGTATTTATTGATTATTTCTTCCCGACTTAATTCTCGTGATTTTCTTAACATATAAATATCTGAATGTGTTTCATTTTTTAAATTCGATACAACGTCCCATTATTAGAGCAACAACTGTGCCAATAATATATTTAAGTGGGTAATATTATGATTACAAGGTGATTATAATTATTTACCTCTGAAGTGGACATGGTTTTTCAATGACTGTCTATTCTCATTCATGGCACACTAATATAAGGCCGTAAAAATAAAAATTCAAGTAAATCCCTAAAAATAATGCAATTATGTGAATTTCTAAAATGATACAGTATGTTTCTCGATTGGCACATAGGGTGAAACAATTTTTTTCGGCAAGCTGACGATGGAGAAAATGGATTCCGGCGCCCGGAATATAGCCGGGCGCCACTCGTATCGATTTTAATATGAATAGATTACAAATCCCGGTCTGGCCGGAATGGTGATCTGGATTTCTCCAGGCCGGATGAAGCGAATTTCACCTTCGCCGAAAATACGCTGCCATTGCAGGGTTTTCGGCAGATAATTGAGTTTGATGACCGCTTTGCCTTCGGTGTTGCCGAATTCGCGATAAAGGATCAACATGCCGGTGTTGTCGGCAAAGTTATGGGAATGAAGACCGGCAATGGCCTGGCCGTCCGGTTCTTCGCCGACTGCGAAGATTTCGCCGCTGAAAATCCGCTTGCGGTATTCGCAGTGCAAATTCATGATCGCTTTGATCCGTTCCCGCATCGGGGCGGACATCCGGGAGGGCGCGAACCAGAGCAGCGGATTGGCGAAGAACGCCACCGCAGCCCAGTATTCCACCGGGTAGCCTTTCAGGTCCGCCCAGGGTTTGTCCTGGTAAAATTCAGGATTGATGTCTTCCGGGCTCGGAATTTCAATCTGCAGCAATTGCGGACGCATGAAACGGCTCAGACGCCACAGCGAACGCAAGGTTTTTTCCGGATGGTAGCCCAGTCCCCACTGGTGGCATACGTAGCGGTTTTCCAGGAAGATATTGCCGTATTCCAGAAATGAAAAATATCCGGGACGCTGTCCGTTGGTGGTATCGAGGTTGAAATAAACTTCGCCGTTGGACTCCTTGCGGATGTACTGCAGCATTTGGCGGAGGTTGGTTTCCGCTTCATACGACCGGATGCGCATGGCGTCGATCTTGAACATGTTGAAGCCGTATTTCCGGTGCAATTCCAGCACGACGGCGGCGAACTCGCGCCAGTCGCGGTATTCGCAGTTGGTCGAAGGAGCCATCCACAGCGCCGGTTCGACGCCGCTTTTTTTCGCGGCGTCGATAATGCTGTCGAAACTGCCCTGCAGCCTCTCTTCCGAAATCGTCCAGAAATCCGGAGTTATCTTACGGTTTTTCCGGGTGATTTCAGATAAGGCGCCGCCGGTCTGCCAGGCGTCGTCGACCTGATAATGAGTGGCGCCGACTTCAGGCGCAGCCGCAATCTCATCGAGCAAGAATTGCTCGTTGACCAGTTTCGGGAAGCACCCGCATCCCCACGGATTGACCATGACCGAGTAATTTTTGTCGGGATCCTGCGGGAAACGGGATTTCAGGTAATTTTTCAACAGCAAATCTCTTTCCGGAACCGAATGGAATAGAATCAGCACATGGCGATACCCCTGGAAACGGACTCCGGGGGCAATTTCCCAGGGACTGATACCCCAGTTGCACGAATACACCGTGCCATCGCCGATACGGAAGTCATACGTTTCGAAATCCCGGCGTTCGCCGCTGGGCGGAGCTTCCTGCAGATACATGAAACCGGCCCCGTCGCCGCCCTGGCATAGCATGATATTACCGTTCATCAACTCGCCGTTGACCGGATGAATCTTGACCAGGTCGTCATAATGATCGGTAATTCCGGTAAATTCCACGGTCATGGCCGGATGAATGCCCGCCGCCGGCTTGATACTGTCGGCACAGCTTTCCAGCTTCGGATAATTGTGCGGCATGTCCTGCATCGGCCTCTGACCTTCGCGCCTGGTCCAATAGATATTCGGCATGACCATGCTTTCCACCGCGTTCTGAACGGCAATCAGCGGTTGATTGGGATAAATGAAATATTCCCGCAGATACTTATTCTGTTCCACCGGTTCCAGCATGGTAATGGCGACCCGGACCTTTTCCCCGTCAAAGATATCCCCCGGAACGACTTCCGCCTCAATGCCCTCGATATGCCATGGCATATCTTCAATCTCGGGCCGTCCCATGCCGATAAACGAGAGGTCGGCCTCGGCCTTGGCGGAATCGGCAAACTCACGTCCGTTCTTGTCTTTCAATGAAACTGTCCGCGGCGCGCCGGAAGTTAAATTCAATACCCGGCTGATTAAGGAATTATCAAGATAAAGATTTTCTGCATCTTTCCGGATAATGATATCGGCATATTTGAGCAAGGTTTCCATATTCGGTTTCATTTCCTTTGATTTGGGGATTCTTATAATATACTAGCCGCGGATAACTAAAGCAAGTTCATGCTTTTACATTATCCGCTTTATGTATATTGGAATCCGCCGAATCACGGCTTGCGAAGCATCAGTCCGGGCGCGCTCGACACAATCGGGCTGAGCGGTTCCACCAGCATGACGTAGACCACCTCGGAAGCATTGGCGAAATCAAGAGCCCAGATCGCCGATCCGGTATCGTCCCGTTGGCCCGTCAGGATGGCCGGACGGTTGAAGTTCTTTTCTTCCTGTACGGTTTTGCCGTCCGGGTCAAGCAGTTTCACGTCGGCATGATGGTTCGGATTGCACCAGACCATGATCTTGAATTCCTTTACCCCGGCGGGTACCTGAAAATAGAGTTTGTCCTGTGGTTTGAACAACTGAAAGTTCTGTCTCATGAGCATGCCCTGGCCCGGATGGTCCGACTCAAAGCGCAAGTGATAACGTTCGTTGCCGCTTGACGCGGTTACCCGGTATTCACCGGCGGTTTCCGCGGTGAACTCATAGAGGAAATAGCCCTCCTGGTTGGCCGGAACCACCGTCTGCTCGGCTTTTTCGGCTCCGGGACGGTAAAGAAACGCGGTGATCTTGCCTTTTTCCTGCGGCGGGCTGTGCGGATACATCCGGATCTGGATTTTTTCTCCGGATTCGGCCAGGAACAGCATACAGGCGCCGCGCCGGAACCAATGAATATCGGACTTGTCATATTTCCTCCCGTCCGCCGGAGCCGCTTTCAAACCCGTGAGGTCTGCCGCCGGTTTGAGCTCGGCCAACTCCCGGCTCCGGGCGGTTTCCGCCGCCTGGTACTTGCTGAAATCGAAGTTTTTGCCGTTGAACTTGAGTGTACCGGTAACGCCGGAACCGAAAACTCTGCTGGGAGTGTATTTCAGGTACAACGGGGACTCGGCGGCGCCTTTGGAAACAACCGCGACATTATCCAGAATAATATTGCCGACCGGGTAGGGCGAGTAAGCGGCTGTAATGATCAAAGCTTCCTGGTTGCGCTGTGTAATCCGGCAGTTTTTCATGATTACCTTGAATCCGTCCCAAGTGTCGGCCGCCTCTACCGGCCATGCCCCGGCGATTTCGCAATCGATGTATTCGATGAATCCTTTGACGCTGTCCGTGGCCCCGGCTTTGGCGAGACTGATTTTGGCGCCGCGCCCGTTGTTGAGGATTTTGCACCGGGAATAAGTGATGGAAACCGGCTCGCTGCTGTTCTTCAGGTTCACCAGATAATTATCGGTGCCGGGTCCCTTGTTGCCGCTGAACGTGGTATCTTCGATCCGGCAATTGACCAGCCGTTCGTCCGGGGCGTTCGGCTCGAAATCGATACCGGCCTGCGGCGGAGTACCGGAGGTATTGCTGAACACACAGTTTTTGATGAGCAGATTTTCCGCGGTGATGACCGATATGCCCTGGCGGTGGTTGTCGTGGCAAACCACATTTTCGATGGTGATGTTGGTGCAGTGCCTGGCCGGTTTCGAAGGAGGACTGCCGTTCCCCAGATAAATGCCGTCGCCGCCGCCGGCTTCCAGCCGCAGATCGCGGATCGTAATATTTTCGCCGCCGCGAATGTCAAGAATATGGCGCCACTCGGAATGCTCGTACAGTTTTTTGTTCTGGTAGTCTTTTTTGTGCATCATGATTACCGCATCCGCTTCTCCGCGCAGAATGATATTCCGGCCGCTGCCGAAACTGATGAAGGACGAGGAGCCGCGCACCGTTTTGAAGCCGCCCTTGCGGGCCACCAGCCGCACCCCTTTCGCCAACACGATTTCCTGGTCGGATGCCAATTTTATACGGTCCAGGACCCAGTCCTTGCCGGTATTGTCGACGGTCAGGGTTTTCACCCCGGAATTGATCGCGTTTTGGAGGCATTCGGTGGCGTTTTCCGGATTGAATCCCCACCAGGAAGCCATGGCCTCGGTACGCTTGCCCTCTTTGATTTCATTCAATTCCCTGGAGTAGTCTCCGGCAGCCGCACCCCAAGTAAGCAGAGCGCAAATAAGTAAAGATAATTTTTTCATGATTTTCCTATGGGGTTATGTGAAATTCCTTGATGTTTCCGGGGCCGGTGGCGCGCCAGAGCGCCACGGTGTTATTGTCCGTCTCCATCAGTACATAATTGACGGAATCCACGTGTCCGTCGGCGTAAAGCGAGTTCTGTCCGCCGCTGTGAGCCCGGTCCTGGGCGATGGACGCGTACAACTGATTTTTGTAATAACCGCTGGCGTTCGTTACTCCGGAGGGCTGGGCACCGTTATTCCGGTTGGCGACATAGCTCCATTTATCGGTCAGGACCGTGGTTCTGTTGGTATACGGATTGCGGCTGGAAAGCTTCTGCCACATCTGTTTGGTCCAGGTGGAAGGCGTGGTTCCCAGGTCGAAATTGCGTTGGCCGATATAGATGTTGTATCCATAGCTGATCTGGAGCCGCCGCACGCGATGCCATACCACCGGGTTGGTATTTGCCGGGCAAAGCAGGAGTTTGCTCCAATAAGTGGTGGTGGTGGAACCGGCGGTCAGGATGCCGCTTGCCGTCGGGACTATCTTTTTCACCAGGGCGTATTCGGCCCAGGTGGCGTCGTTGGTGCCGTCGTTGCGGATGCTTTTGTCATGAACTTGCGAACCCAACAGATACTCGTCATGATCGCCGGCGTAAGCCATCCAATACAGATTGAACTGCTTCAAATTGCTGATGCAGACGGCCGACCTGGCGGTGGCGCGCGCTTTGTTCAGAGCCGGCAGCAGCATTGCCGCCAGAACGGCTATAATCGCAATCACTACCAGTAACTCGATAAGTGTGAAAATACGCTTCCTCGATTTCATTATTCTTCTCCGTTTGTGGTTAAAAATCATTGATTGGTCCCTGTTCCTCTATGGTTAAAAGTCTTGGCGAAACAGTAACGACCTCGTCGCCGCCGTTTTTCAGCAGGAGCTTTACCGCTTCCTGCCCGATCAGCTTCGATGGGAAATCAACCGTGGGAAACCGGTATTCTCCGTAATGCATGAAACAACGGTTGTCGAACCCGGCAATCTGTACCGGATGCGGATGTTTGGCGGCATTCAGATACCGGGCCGCCCGCAGGGCTGTTTTGTCGTTCCAGCAGAATATGGCCGTAGGGGGCGTGCTCAGTGTGAACAACTTTTCCAGTACTTCCGGGAAACCGGAATCGGCCCGGTCTACAATCAGTTTTTTATCGAACTTGATTCCAGCCTGGCTGAGCGCGTCGTTGTAGCCTTCGCAGCGCGGAATGCTGCTGGGAATCCGGCTGTCGGTCACGTGCGCAATTCGCCGGTGGCCCTGTTCGATCAGGTATTGAGTGATGATCCGCCCGCCCATACGGTGGTCGAAATCGATCCGGCATCCCCGGAAGGTTTTCAAGGTATCCATCAGCATGACCAGCCGCACCCCTTTGGCATGAAGCTCGTTGATATACTCCATGGATTCTTTGTCGCCATTGTAATGCACGATCAATCCGTCGAGGTCGTGGCGGGTGCATTGCTCCAGAACCTGCCGGTAAGCTTCGCGGGAGTAAGCGCCGAAGTGCATCACACCCACCGACTCTTCCGCCGCCTGGGTGAAAATCCCTGCCAGAATCTCCGAAAGCATATCGCTGGTCCGTTCCAGGGTCGTCTGCATGCAGACACCGATAATGCCGGATTTTCCCAGCCGGAGATTTTTTGCCAATGTGAACGGGCGGTAGCCGATGGACGCCGCATACTCCTGGGTCCGCCGGATCGTTTCCGGGGCGAGATTGATCTCTTCTCCCTTGCCGTTCATGATACGCGATACCGCTCCGGTGGAAATCTTCATTTCCAGCGCAATATCTTTCAGAGTCGGCTTTTTGATCATCTTCATTCGGACCTTACTTAAACGTTTGAGTATATTTGTAATTATACAACCAAAGATCAAATTGTCAAGGGCATTATAGAAAAAAATCCAGTCATCTCCCGCAATTGGTGAATTGGGACGACACCGCCAAAAAGAAGTCGGAGGTCAGACATGTCGGACTCGTCGGACTCGTCGGACTCGTCGGACGGTTTTGAGCATGATGATCCAAGTTTATAAGCCGATAATGTCCACTTTTTGGACTTTTGGCGGTCTCGTGAATTGGCAAAACATTGGTAATCATGATTACTTGTTTTTTCGTTTTATTTAAAATTCGGATGTTGTTTTCACTGGTGAATACGATATAATTATCTGTAAAATTAACCTGCGGAGTCCAAATGAATCAACGTGAGTTGGCAAAAAAATTGAATGTTTCGCAAACCACGCTTTCGCTGGTTTTGAATGATCCGGAAACGCCGAAGGTAGCCCGGAGTACAAGGACGAAGATTCTGGACGCGTTTCAGTCTGTGCAATACCGGAGGAAACAGAAAATTTCCGCCGTCAGGAAGATTTGCTTCGTCAGCAACAGTTCCTCCGGTTACCAGAAACAGCAGTTTTTGGACGGTGTGTTTCAGTATGCGGAAGAGATGGATATCGCGGTTGAACTGAAAAGTATCGAGGGTCTCCTGCTTCATAAGTCGAAAAGATACGACGGCACGGGCGTTATTCTCCATGGTCACTATTCGGTGGAAGAGATTTCAAAGCTTCAGGAGTTGATGCCGGTCTGCCATTTGAATCCGCCGCCGTCGCCTTATCTTTGCGATTCCGTTTCCGGCGACAGCAAGGAATCCGTCCGCAAATCCATCCTGTATTTTCAGGAAAGGGGGATAGCGGATTTCGCACTGTGGGGATTTCCGGATTTTCAGACTAACGAGAGCGATATTTATTTCCGGAATAAAATAGAAGCATTCCGCGCGCTTTATTTCGACATGACCGGAAAAGATACGGAAAAACACCTTATTTTAGTATCATCGACAGGGAGTGATTATGAGGAATTGGTGCGGTTGACTTTGCAAAGTCTGAGCGGGCGTCCGGATTGTTCCGCGTTTATCGCGACGAGCTACATTCATGCCCGTATTCTTTATGATGCCGCAATTCGCGCCAAACGGAATTGCCGGATCATCAGTTGCGGTTATTCGGAATATGTGGAACCCGGAATGCCGCTTTTCGATTATATCACCTGCGATCTGGTGAAAATGGGAAAAACCGCTGCTGTGGAGCTTCTGAAACGGGCGGAATGCGCGGATGCTCCGGTCTGTTCGCTTTTCTGCTGTCCCGAGCTTTTTCTGAGGAGCCGCCAATGAATGCGTTCGTCACGGAAATTGAGCGCGGTTCGACCGTGGACGGTCCGGGGATCCGAACCGTGGTATTCCTGAAAGGGTGCTCTCTGCGCTGTATATGGTGTCACAACCCGGAAACCATCAGCCGGGAGCCGCAGATCATGCGGGATTTGAAAAAGTGCATCGACTGCGGATTCTGTCGGGAAGCATCCCCGGAGGATGCGGTGCGTCGGTGCCCGGTTCGCGCGGCAGAGCTTACCGGGCGTGAATTGAGCTTGGATGACTTCGTAAAGACGGTGTTGCGCGACCGGAGGTTCATGGTCGGTGGTGGTGTCACTTTTTCCGGAGGCGAGGCGTTGCTTCAGGCTGACTGGGTGGCCGCGGCAGCGGAAAAATGCCGGGAATACGGTATCCATACCGCGCTTGACACCGCGCTGCATGTCGTGCACGAAAGCGTGGAAAAAATGATCGGAAAAATCGATCTTTTCATGGTCGACCTGAAACACGCCGACCCGGTTATTCATAAACAGTTGACCGGAGCCGGAAACCGCCGGATTCTGGAAAACCTGAAGTTTCTGGACCGGAGCGGTTGCCGCATTCTGTTGCGAACGCCTCTGATTCCGGGAATTAACGACTCCAGCGAACACATGGAAAAACTGACGGCAATCGCCCGAGATCTCCGGCATCTGGTGAAATACGAATTTCTGCCATACAATCCGTTGACGCCTTTTAAATATGAACGGCTGGGCGTACCCTGTCCGCTGAACTTTGCAATATGAAGGAAATAATTATGACTACAGCTCCATCCGAACGGATTCAACGGCTGCTCCGGAACCGGGAAGAAGCGGCCATCGCCGGAAAACGCAATCTTTACATGAGCAATCCGCTTCATGGAATTTATCAGTGGAGCAAAGGGTCCGCCGCATTTGCGCCGGATACCGGGCCGCTGGCGAAACGGTGGCCACAGCGGATTTCACTGGGAGACCATAACTGCAAAGTCCGGGCGGGAAAACCGTTTCCGCATATCGAGGAAATGCCGTCGAAAATTCACGGCTACGAGCAGACGCCGCTGAACTGGGCGAAGGATTATGCGTTTTTTCTGGGTAAATCTCCGGCGGTGATTCATCCGGATGAAAAAATTGTCGGTGAATTTTACTGGCAGCTGGATGAAGCGCGTCCGCAGAAATATCCGGAAGAGATCGACGCCATCGGGGAGCGCGCGATGCGCCTCGGGGCAGGCGGCACCAATCAGGCGCACTGTTGTCCCGACCTGACGGTGGGGCTGGAGCTCGGCTGGAACGGTATTCTGGAAAAGGTCCTCGCCAACCGGAAGCGTTTCGCCGGCGACCGGGAAAAAACGGATTATCTGCAAGCTCAGGAAATCTGCTGTCGGGGTATTATGGACTATATCCGGAGTTATGCGGATGAAGCGGCGCGGCGCAGTGATTCCGAGCTGGAAACCGTCTGCCGCAATATTGCCGGCAACCCTCCAGTGACCATGCGCGAGGTATTGCAATGGATTCAATTTTACCAGATCGCCGAACGGATCATCGCCCATGGAAACGGTTATGGGCGCCTGGATATGATTCTGACGCCTTATTACGAGGCGGACCGGAAAGCGGGGCGGATTACCCGGCCGGAAGCCATCGAACTGATCGCCGAACTTTACCTCAAATACGGGGGCAATTATTTTTCATTCGCCGGGCGGCGGCAGGACGGTTCCGACGCGGTCAACGAGTTGTCATGGATGTGTCTGGAGGCTTATGACATGATCGGCGGTTACAATTGCATGAGCGTGATGTGGCACAAGGATATCGACAAGGATTATTACCGGTATGCCTGCGAGGTCGTCTATCGCCATAAATGCGCTACTCCCGCCCTGATCAATTATGACAAAACCGTGGAAAGCGAAATTCTTTCCGGCGTCCGGCGGGAAGACGCCTGGAACGTGACTTACAGCGGCTGCCAGTGGTACTGCGTGATCGGCAAGGAATACTGCGATCAGGATAAAAATGTGGTCGTCGTCATTCAGTGCCTCCTGCGGACGGTAAAACAATGCGCCGGTTTGAAAAATCCGCCGGAAACCTATGAAGAGTTTTACGCCATGTTCATGGAGAATATCGACGAGGCGGCCGGGGCGCTTCTCGACCTGAAAAATGCGGAGTACAAATACCAGTCGAACGTCTGGCCGGAAATCGCCACCAGCCTCATCACCCGCGCCAGTTTGGAGCGGGCCATCGACATCACCGGAATCGGAACGGGCGAATACAATTTTTCCTCCATCAACATGCTCGGGCTGGTCAACGCGGTCGATTCTCTCCGGGTCATTGATGAGATGATTTTCAAACGGAAAAAACTTTCGTTCGAGGAGCTCCAAAAAGTTCTTGACGCCGATTTCGACGGTTATGAAAACCTGCGGGAGGAACTGCTCGCTGTCCCGAAATTCGGTTCCGACGACGATGCATCCAATTCCACCGCCAGGAAAATGACTAACGACATTGCCGCCGTTTTCAGGAAAAAAATCAACTGCAAGGGATATCCTTTCCGGGGATCGCTGTTTCACTTCCAGGGACACTCTTTTGCCGGGCCTTATTTCGGAGCGAGCCCGGATGGCCGCCGCGCGGAAGAAACATTCGCACAGGGCATGAATCCCCAGCATGGCCGCGGCCCGTTTTCAATCACGGAGGTTGGGAACTCCCTGCTGAGCTTCGAGCAGGAACGGTTTATCGGCGCGCCGTGGCAATGTGAGCTTGAAACCTCGTTTTTCCAGAATTGCGCCAACCCCGGCGAGTTGCTGGACACGCTCAGCAACAACTATTTCAACGCGGGCGGAATGCATATCAATTTCAACATCATGTCGCTCGCGGATCTCAAAGACGCCAGAGTTCATCCGGAAAAACACCGGAATTTGGTCGTCAAAGTCACCGGATATTCGGCCCATTTTACCCAGCTGAGCCCGGAGTACCAGAACGATATCATTCACAGAAACCGAATTACAGGATAAGCATCATGATTTTTCACGCCGAATGCAATGAAGAAAAAATCCGGGAGGTTTTGGCGCAAATGCGGCAGACCCCGGCGGGGCCTCATGTTTTGAAAATCGGGCCGGGAAGCGCATTTGTCGAAAAACCCATCATATTGGAGAAAGAGGATCGGGGACTGGTTATCGAGGGTGAGAATACCCGTCTCTCCGGTGGTACCGGACTTTCCAACTGGAAGCCGTACCGGGAGAAATTCGTCTGCGCGGAACTGCCGCCGGGCGCGGCCCCATCCATGCTCCTGGTGAACGGGCAACCGCGTTCGCGCGCCCGGTATCCGGAGGAGGGGAGATTGAAGATCCTCGACTTTTGCGGAGCATGTTGGAAAAACTCGTGCAACGGAGGCTGGCCGCGGCCTTTAAATGAATATGAATTGACCCATCTAACGGTCAACCCGGCGGATATTCCGCCCGGATTTGAGCCTCAGAACGCCATTGTCACCCATTTTCACACTTGGGATGAATCCACCGTCCGCGTAAAAGATTATGATGCCGGAAATGGGATTTTGACTCTCCGCTCCCGCATGGAACATCCGGCGGGTGCGTTTCGCCGCAATGAATATATCATCCTCAACACCATCGAGGGCATGACTTGTCCGGGCCAATGGATGCATGACCGCGTCAACAATCTGCTGATCTATTTCCCGCTTCCGGAGGAGGGTGACGGGTTTGAGGCGGAAATACCGGTTTCTCCGTCCATCTTTGAGCTGAAGAAAGGTGCGGATTACATTACATTTCGGAACCTGACTTTGTGCCTGGGGAACGGTACGGAAAATACACCGGGGCTCCGGGCGGTGAACCTGCCGGGGCTGATTCAGGCCGAACAGGCCGAAGGTATGATTGTCGATTCGGTTCTGTTTCAGGATTCGGCCGGAAGCGCGGTCCGGCTGTACCGTTCGCCCGGCTTCCGGGTGGAAAACTGCGTTGTTGAGCGCATGGGGGCGGGCGGAGTTGCCGCCATCGAATCACTGGAAGCGCAAATCCGAAACAACCGTTTCACGAAAACCGGAATGCTTTACGCTTCCGCGGTTCCGGTTCTTGCCGGCGGCTATTCGGAACTGGTATATGTTCAGCAGGGACGCCGTCCGGAGCACGGAACCACGGTAATAGAAAACAACCGGATCGAGCACTCTCCGTACTGCGGAATCGTCTGCGGCGGGAACGGCCATATCATTACCGGGAACCGTATTTCCAGCACCATGGAAGTTCTTCATGACGGCGCCGCTGTTTATATTTCACGCGGGCATGGTATCCGGATTTCCGGCAACATCATCACGGGACGGAACAGCATTACCGATGAAAAGGCATATGCGATCTATCTTGATGAACGCAGTTTCGAGTGTATCGTTGAAGACAACGACGTTCTCGGTTGTTCCCGTCCGTTCCATACGCATCGGGCCTACCGGAATACGGTACGGCACAACCGTTTCTTCAACAGTGGGTCTCTGCGGCTACGGCTCTATCCGGATTTCACGGTTCAGGATAACACGATTGTCGCCGGCGGCGAAATTGAGTTCAATGGACTTGTCGAGAATGTGTTCGAGAGGAATAAGATTTTTTCAGCGGAAAACAAAATCATATTCCAGGAAGGAAAACCGGTTCCGCGTTTCCGCCTGAAAGATGGAGAACTTCATCTGGATAATCCGTTTGAGCCCGCGGAACGGGCGAAGGAATGGAAGCGCATGCTTTTTTTCGGTGACGACATCATACAGGACGAAGGATACCCGAAATTTTTCCAGGACTGGTGCGACAATCATTTTCCGGAACGGAAAATAGAAATCCTGACATCCGGAACCCGCGCTCAGACGGCGGCTGGCGCGTTGCGCCGCCTGGATACCGATGTCATCGCCCACCATCCGGACGTCGTATTCGTCGCATTTGGAATCAACGATATCGACCGTTCCCTTTACGCGGAGCACACCCGTGACCCGGAGATTCTCCGGAGGCGCAAAGCCGCGCTGGACCGTTTGGAAGATTCCCTGAAACAGATTCATGAAAGGCTTCGGAAAGAGAATATCGACATCGTTTATCTGACCCCATGCGCCTATGATGAATACGGAAATCAGGCCGAAAAAAAATTGGCCTGCTGCAATTCGGTCGGGCTCTGCAACGTGGTCAACCTGCTTTACAACAATCCATTTCGTGGCGACGCCCCGGTGATTGATTTCAACTGGAAGACTTCGCTGTTGTACGGAAACCACCCGGAGCTGGAAATTGCCAAAGACCGTGTTCACCCGGACGCCCGCGGCCATGCGTTTCTCGCGGCATTTCTCGCGGAAACGATCTTCCCGGTTTGACAAAAGTCTTAATTTACAGTATGGTAAAATCTAAATTTCAAGTGAGGTTGTGCCATGTTGAAAATTATCGATTCCAAACCGGGCATGAATATCGCCGCCGCCAATATCCATGATGACGGGGATTTTCATGTAGTCGAATTCACCTCCAGTCCCAAGGGATGCCTTGCGAGGCTCTGGTTCTATTTTGGCCTGATCAACGAAGGTTCCGGCAGCCATAAACCGAAAACCCGGCTGATCATGAAAAACGCCAACACCGTTCTCGGCGGCGCCGCTCCGTTTCAGCCCGTCATCAAGTATCGGGGCCGCCCCTGGCAGCGTCTCTCCGCGGGCGAAAAGTTCATCCGGGAAGACGGTTATGTCAATCTGCATTGGGAAATCGATACTCCGACCGATGAAGCGGAAATTGCTTTCTGCTTTCCTTACGGAGAGGAGGAATATAAACAGTTGCTGGCGGATACCCGCGGTTTCTGGCATGAAGATGAAATCGGAGTTTCCGGCGAGGGCCGTCCTTATTTCCGGTTGAGCAACAACTACGGTTCGACGACTGACCGGCCGCGCGGCGTTTACCTTACCGCCCGCCAACACGCTATGGAGACCTCCGGGGCGTGGGTGTTTGACGGCCTCTTGCGACGCTTGGCGGAGGTCAAGTGCCCCTTGACCGTCTGGGCCATTCCATTCGTCAACCTCGACGGAGTCATGGCCGGTTATTATGGCAAAGATTCGTATCCGGTGGATATCAACCGGGCATGGGGGCCCAACGCCCCGATGCGGCCGGAAAGCCAAATGATCTCCCATGATATGAAACGCCACTGGCAGGAACGCGTCAGCCCCGATTCCATGGTATTGGATTTTCACAGTCCGGGCTCCGGGGGCAAAAATGTTTTTCTTTTTGCCCGCCGCGAACTTCCTCCGGAGTGGCCGGTTCACGAGCACTTCCGGCAATTGGAGAAACTGCTTGGCGGTTATGCCGATCCCAAATTCGTCAAGCATGCCGACTACAAAGCCACAGCGGCTTGGGGCGATGGTTGGAATCAGGGCGAGTTTGTGGTTAATTCACTGAAAATGCCTCATGCAAGCGTTGAAACTTCATACTATGAGGCCGATCAGCGGACTCTGGAAATAGCGGATTATCAGGATATCGGCAGAATCTTTGCCGACTGGTTGGATAGTACATTATAAAACTTGATTTATCGCTTTGCTCTGATCTTTTTGTTTGGAGTGCAACCTCGCAAAGTCCTTCGATAGCT
The DNA here is from genome assembly GCA_031548025.1 of Victivallaceae bacterium. Lineage (GTDB taxonomy): Bacteria > Verrucomicrobiota > Lentisphaeria > Victivallales > Victivallaceae > UBA5239. Next base: position 36,805 of record JAVBRM010000004.1, read on the forward strand.
CACTATCGGCGGATTTGCAAAATTGCAATCCAAATCAAAAATCTCTGTCGCAAATCCAACAAATGAAGATTTACAATGTACTTGCTGCGCCGAATAAGAACTTGACAGAACGGCGCAGGCGTGTATTGTATGCCAAGTTCAAACCCAAAAGGGAGTTTTTTTTATGCGTGCATTTGCAATGTTGAAAATCGGAAAGACCGGGTGGATTGAGAAAGAACGGCCTGTGTGCGACGTGTTGGATGCGATCGTCAAGCCGTTGGCTCTGGCCCCATGCACTTCGGACATTCATACGGTATATGAAGGTGCGCTCGGCGAAAGGGAGAACCTGGTGCTCGGCCACGAAGCTGTGGGAGAAATCGTTGAAATCGGCGCCGGAGTCAAGGATTTCAAAGTCGGCGACAAAGTGATTGTCCCGGCGATTACCCCGAACTGGCGGACTCAGGCGATTCAGGAAGGTGTCCCCGCGCAGCACTCCGAGGGAATGTTGAGCGGTTGGAAATATTCGAATATCAAAGACGGGGTCTTCTCGGAACTTTTTCACGTAAATGACGCCGATATGAATTTGGCTTTGATCCCGGACGGCATGAGTCTTTCTCAGGCGGCCATGTTGCCGGATATGGTGACGACAGGGTTTCACGGCGTGGAATTGGCCCAGGTGGAATTCGGTTCCACTGTGGTGGTTATCGGAATCGGGCCGGTCGGGCTGATGTCGGTGGCCGGAGCCGCTCTGCGCGGTGCGGGACGTCTTTTCGCGGTCGGCAGCCGTCCGCTTTGCGTGGAAGTCGCGAAAAAATACGGCGCCACGGATATCGTCAACTATAAAAACGGCGACATCGTCGACCAGATTCTGGATACGACCAACGGGCGCGGCGCCGATCATGTGATCATAGCCGGCGGCCCCTCGGAAGTACTGGAACAGGCGGTCCGGATCTGCAAGCCCGGCGGAGTAATCGGCAATGTCAATTATTTCGGCGAAGGCGAATTTCTGCGGATTCCGCGCGAAGCGTGGGGCGTAGGCATGGGCCACAAGCAGATCAACGGCGGCCTTACCCCCGGCGGCCGGGTCCGTATGCAGCGCATGGCGGCTCTCGTCATGAACAAGCGTTTCGATCCCGGTTTGATGGTCACGCATACCTTCCAGGGCTTCGACCATCTGGAGGAAGCATTGGAATTGATGCACAACAAACCCGCCGAGCTCATCAAGCCGGTCGTGTTTATCTAAACCTGACGGCAGGACGCCCCTAATCAATTCAGTTGACGAATGAAATTGAGCAGGGGCGCGCTGCTGTTGTTTTCATCCCACACCGCCATGATATCGACCGAGGGCAAACCCGGCCCCAGCGGACGGAATTCCACCCCCGGCGGCGCGGTTAATTTGCTTGATTCCGGTACGATTCCCACACCCAGCCCAGCCTTGACCAGCGCCAGGATTGTGGCTTTGTTGGCGGCCTCCTGCCGGATCACCGGAGAATTCAAAACCCTGACAATATCGTCGAACAGCACCGGACTGGTCCGCCGGGCGAACATGATAATCTCCGCCCCTTCCAGCCTGGACAAAGCAACTTCATCGTATGCCAATAACTTATGCCCGGCCGGCAACGCCAGGAGATACGGCTCCTGATACAACAGCCGCGCCTGCAGACCGGTCAAATCAAAACCGTAAGGACGCAGCAGCGCCAACTGGATTTCGCGGTTGCGGAGCGCGGTCAACTGAACCGGCGTTTCCATTTCAAAAAGCTGAAGTTCCACCTCCGGATAACGGCGCCGGAATTTATCGACCGCCCTCGGCAATACGGTATTGAGCACCGGCTCATTGAACCCCACCGCCAGCGTACCGCTCCGCCCGCTGCTGATCCGCGCCATCCGCTCCTCCATCAGCGTCACCCGGCCCAGAACCGCTTTCACTTCCTCCATGAAAAATTTTCCGGCCTCGGTCAACTCGACCACCCGGCTGCTGCGTTTGAACAATTTGACCCCGAGCTCATCCTCCAACTTCATGATCTGCTGGCTCAAAGGCGGCTGCGAAACATTCAACCGCTTCGCCGCCCGCCCGAAATGCAATTCCTCGGCCACCGCCATAAAATACTTCAAATGCGTCAATTCCATAAAATCACCCATATGTATATCATATCAATAATATACATCAAAACAACCATCATATCAATTCAAGAAAGAAGCTTTTATGAGGAGGAGGGGGCCGAGCGCTTGCGGAGCGCGGCCGGGGTTTCGCCGAGGTAACGGCGGAACAGGAGCGCCATCCGGCTCTGGTCGACGATGCCGCAGCTTTCGGCGATGTTCTTCAGGGGAATGGAGCTGCCTTCCACCAGGCGTCGCGCCTCCGATACCCGCAGCCGCAGGAGCCAGTCCGAGAAGGAGAAACCGGTTTCCCGCGAAAAGAGATGCAGAAAATGCGAGGTGCTGAGCCTCGCCTGGGCCGCCGTTTCAGCGGCGGTCACCGGACGGAAAAGATTCAGACGCATGTAAGCGGCCGCGCGAAGAATCCGGTCGTCGCGGCTGGTCAGCGAAGGCAACAGTTGTGAACGTTCTTCCGGCAGTCGTAATTCCGGTATTTCCCGCCAGAGAAGACGTTCCAGAAAAACGCCGAGCCGAAGCAACCGGTCATCGTCCATCCGGGGGAGCCTTTTATACTCCTCAAGCGCTTCCTCCGGCGGAGAATGGCGGTCATCCTGAAAAATCCCGCCGGAGAGCACAGCAAACAGCCGGTCGTGATCGAAGAGCGGCACCGCCACTTCTTTCGCCCCGGCGTAACAGCGGAACAGAAACGGCCGCCGCAATTCAAGCGCTTCCTGAAAAGCGCGGACGCGGTGCTCCTTCATACAACTGCGGAGTTTCCAGCAAGGATCACGTTTCACTCTGAGGCAGAATGTGTTGCAATGATCGATCTGTCCCGTCAAGACCTGCCGCAAAAGATCATTGTCGGCGAAGTGCCAGCAGAACGAAGCCCCGGTAAAATCCCCCAGGGATTCCAGCAATTTTGATATTTCATGGAGTTTTTCTTGCATTTCAGCATCTTGTTCGTACTTTTCAGCATAATATATATATGCATTCAAACGCAAATCAAGTATATTTATAAAAGATTTCAATAAATTTTTGGAGGCATCAATAATGAAAAGCCATCGACATGCAGGATTACGAATAAGACATTTTAGGAAATTCACTTTAATTGAGCTCCTGGTTGTGATCGCGATCATCGCGATCATCGCCGCTATGCTGCTGCCGGCACTCACTAAAGCGCGGGAGAAAGGGAAATCGGCGACTTGCACCAACAATTTGAAACAGCTCGGCATTGGTTTTACCTTTTATGAGGACACCTACCGCCTCTTGCCTTACGCCGTTTCCGCCGCCATGATCGTTTCCGATACGCCTGATAAGCGCTATTATTCCTGGTACGGCTTGCTCGGCGTCTCCGGATTCCTCGCCCTGAACACCACCACCAGCTACGGATGCAGTGCCATCGATACGCCGATTCTGCGTTGTCCCTCCAGCTACGGTCCGGCGCTGGACGGCAACTCTACCGGTATCCAATTCCGCTGCTACACCATGAATGGGCGCTTCGATTACGTCAAGACTGGAACCACCAACACTGAACGCGCCACGGAAAGCATCAAATCCGCTTCCGTCAGCAATCCCTCCCAGCGCATCCTGGTCATGGACACCATCTACAGTTTCGCTCTATACAGCACTCTTACGAACAGCAACACCGGCACTGCAAATTATCCGCATGGCAGCGGAACTCATTTCGACGGATATACCAACGAATTCCGACCTGGAACCGTCGCCAATGCTCTTCACCTCGACGGGCATGTCTCCAATTATAAATACGCTGAACTGCAGCCGACTGCTGTTTCTAAAAATCTATTGGGAATCGTAAAATGAAAAAATATCTCCTTCTTGCCGCTCTCTTTCCCCTCCTTCTTCCGGCTGCTCCTCCCCGGGATGACATCCGGCTGCCCGACCCCGCCGACAACCGCTGGCGCTCAAAAACTATGGTTGCGGCGGAAAAACTGACCGACCCATCGCTCCGCTCTCCGAAGAATGAAGATGCTTTCGTGCTTGAATATGGCCGTCCGCTCACCTTCGACCGCGACTGGGTCGCCGACGAAGGCTGGCTCGAGCGCGGCGATTATACATTGGAAAATGGAGCCATGCGGATTACCGGCAATAAAAAAGGTTTTTCCTTCGGCATCGGAACCAAACCCGATTCCGGAAAGCTCGGAGCCGACCTTGGAATCAACTGGCAGAGCGCCGAGAAGGACAATATGTTGATCGAAATCCGCCTCGCTGAGAAACCGGAGAAACAGGAGTGGCTCTTCGAGGCCCTCGACTTCAAGGGCAAGGCATTGATGAAGAAAGCTTTCACCGTTTCGGAGGAAACCACCGTCATTGACGCGGGTTGGTTGAGCAAACTTCGCAACCGTTTCCCTGCGGTTGGTTTTCGCTTTACTTGCAAGACTCCGGGAGCAAAGGCCGCGATTCAGGGTATCTCCTGTCGTCCGTGGACCGTCAACGTCCGCTGGCGCACCCGTTTTACGCTGGCGGAAAAACCGCTGTTGGGTCAGGCCTCGCACCTCGGCTTCGAGACCTATACCTTACTGATTAATGGTCACGAGGCTTCGAAGGGGACCGATATCTATCCTTCGCCCATGTTGCGCCACGTGGTCTTCACTCCGTTTCTGCAAGAGGGGGAAAACACTGTCGAATTTCGCAATGAAGCCTCCGGCTGGGCGCGAAGCCGCATCGAGCTCCGCTTCGAAGGCGTGATTTTTGGCCGTAGCGGAAAACTGACCCGCCTCCTTGGTGGGAACGATTGGGAGTACTCCCTCGACGACGGGCAGACCTGGAAGAAACCGCGCCTCGCCGCCCGCCCCTCCTACATCGTCGATGACGACCCGAAAATCTTCAACGGGTTGAATCCGCTACCGATGGGACTCCTACAACCGCGCCCGGCGGAGGAGAAGTACCCCCTCTTCGAATACGACCGTCCGGTGAAGTGGCTTCTCGCTATTCCCGATGGCGTAAAAATGATTCCCGCCTGTTCTCAGGGAGAATTGAAACTGGCGAACGTCAAGGACGGCTGGAAAAACTATGAGCTCACCATTCCGAATCTCGTACCCGGCCCACACGCTCTTGTCTGGACCCTCGGCGAAGAGACTCTGACCACCGAATGCGTCGTGGTCGGACCGATTCCACAGGAGGAGGTGTCGCCGATTGAGCTCGCCGCCGCCTTCGAAAAGCGGCTGGAACCGATCAAATCCATCGACTGCACCCAAACCGCTCCGCCGGAGTCCTTCATCGACCACTCCGGCATGTACCGCCCGGCCAAACAGAACCTCGGGAAGGTCGAGAACGGTTTTCGTCATACCGGTGAGGGGCGTTGGGACTACTTCGCCTACACCGTCGACCTCTTCGAAGAGCGTGACCCCGTCCTCGTCGAAGTGATCGTGCCGGACGACATGGCGCGATGCACCTATTCAATGATGGCGGAATACTATCCCGTCCGCTATACCAACTACGTGCCGAAAGCCCTGATGCAGTCGGTTGTCGCCACCGGTACCATTCTGACCGGCATGGATATGCCGCTTTCGGGCGGAACCAAGGCGCTCCGTTACCTCTACTACCCCGGCAGCCGCCACGCCGCCGTCTACGTGATGACCGGTTACCGGGACGTCTCCGCCGCTGCTTCGCGGATCAACTTTTACCGGGTGAAAGGCGGACTCCCGGCGATGCAAGTTCCCGACTTCGGCCGCGTCGCCGGTCCTTATACCGAACGGCTCAGCAACACCAGCGACACCTTCGGGGCCAAGTTCAACGTCTTCCTCAACGGGTCGAACATCTCCGGCTGCGGTGGGGATCAGGCCTGGAGCAATCTCTACCGGATGTATGAGGAGAAAATCCGATTCCTCCGCTACACCGGGCAGAATCTCTCCGCCGAAGGGCTCTTTATGTACACCGGCGGCCACTACCCCTCTGTCGGGAAACACAGCAACGTCCCCAATAACGGCTACATCGACCCTTTGCTCATCGCGCTCAAGATGTACAAGCACAACAACATCAAGGCGGAAATCGGCATCCAATGCGAAGCCTCGGCGCAACTCCGCGCCGACGCCGGGCGGGTCAGCGACCGCCGGATGACGCTGGGCGCACCGTCAAGCTGGAACGTCGACCGCAAAGGCCGTCAAATTGCCGGACGGATCGACACCGGTTCGAACTTCCTCCACCCCCGGACACGGGAGGTCTTCTTCGACCTGATCGATGAAGTCCATCAACTCTACGGCAAGGAACCCGCCGCCACCGGAATTTTTCTGATGTCAGGTTACCTCTCGCTCCCCGGTTTCGGCAACGGCCGCTACCGCGAAATCGACGACCACGAAGTCGGTTACAGCGATTATACCGTGGAACTTTTCGAAAAAGAGACCGGCATTAAGCTCGGCATCCCGGCCACCCCGGAACGTTTCGCCAAACGGTACGAGCTCCTCAACTCCCCCGAATACCGGGCGAAGTGGCAGGCGTGGCGCGAAGCGAAGCTCTCCGGCTTCTGCCGTGACCTCGCGAAGAGTATTTCTCCCTGGAAGCTCCAGGTTTACCCCTACAGCTCCCACACCGCTTTCACCAAAGGCACCCCCGCCGAACGCTTGACTAAAGTCAGCCATAACCCCGAAAACTACGGCGGCGGCGCCGCGCTCATTGCCAAAACGCTCTTTTACGTGCATGTCAATTCGCCGGAAAGCGAAGCGGGCTTCATTCCCGCCTGGAACCTCGACCCTACCATTCACAATCTCATCAACAAGCACAAGGCGCTCTTCCTCGCGAGTCCGGTCAGCTTCTTCCAGGAAACCGACTGCCCCGCACCGGACAGCCGCCCCTGGCCGTACAACGGTACCAAACGCGGCGTTTTCGTGCCGCGCCGCGCCGGGGCGAACGCCCCCGCCGAACTCGCGGACCTCCTCGCTCACAGCGAACCGGAGACCATCTACACCATGTGGCTCGACTGTAACTTCGACACCAACACGAATCCGGCGATGGCGAAATTTCTGGCAGCCTACCGCTCGACGCCGCCCGCGTGCTTCGTGCCGTACGCCGCTTTCCGGGGCGGCAACGCCCGGTTGGGCGAATGGCAGGGGAAACACTATCTGAAGCTCACGAACAACACTCCTTATCCGGTTGCGGGGGAGCTGGAAGGGAAAGCCATTTCGCTCGGGGCTTTTGAACTTCAAACCTTCGAATGCGGTCCGAAGCCGGCGGGCTTCCTACGCTTCGCACCGGAGGGGGAAAAAGCGATCCGCGACGCCGCCAAAGCGGTTGGGCTCGACTCCAAGCTCGACCTCTGGGAGCTGTCGCGACGCCTGAAGGAGCCGGAGTATTACAACCGCCTGCCCCGCCCCTCCTTCCGCGCCGGGTCTTCAAATTTAGGAACCGAGAAGTTATGAAAAGCGCACTTTTTAACCGGCCGGAATTTTTCCCCGAAGAACTCTTCGCCACCGAACTTTCGGAATTCTGCGAAACCTTTGCCGAGGCCATTCCCGAGAAATGCGACGTGGTCATCCTGCCTTACGGCGGCTATTACCCGCTGGCACTCCAACAACCGCTTCTCGCCTTTCTGGCGGCGGGAGGAACGGTGATCACTCTCGGGGACCGTCCCTTCGGCTCTCCTTGCGAGTGGACCGGAACTCAATGGGAGGTCTGTGATCCTCACGATTTCGGCGACCGCTGGCGGCACGGCTTCGGTTTCCTCGAACGGATGAAATTCGGCCTCTCCTTCCGCGAGGTGCCCAAAGTCAACGGATTGCGGGACAAAGATTTCTCCGTCCGCGTCGCGCCGGAATTCCGCGACTGCTTTCCCCAGGAATATTACGGCTGCCGATATTGCGGCGACCCCGCCCCGACCCCCTTCGGTCGCAAACGCGCCGTCGCCTCGGCGGAATACTCCACTTCAGTTGAGTTTAAAGATTTCATCTCCATCACCGAAACCGGCAAAGGGCGGCTGCTGACCGTCGGCATCCTGCCCGATGAAAGCTGGCCAGAAGAAACCGTCCGCGGCTTCCTCACCGGACTCCTCCAAGTACTGGAACGGGACAACGCCGCCCGCATCCGAGAGTATCCCGCGATCCCCGCCGTCATCCGTGCCGACGAAACAGTCATCCTTGACCGCCCTGCCAAGTTGGACGGCCGGGAGGTTCCGGCCGGTCCTCTCCCGCTCTTCGCACCCGGGAAGTACGAATTTGACTTCGGCGACTGCCGAAGTACCCTCTCCGTCCTCCCTGCCCGGGAACTGCCCGAGACCCGTATCGGGCGGCGGAATTCCTACGGCACCATTGAGGTGGATGGCGAAGTCATGCCCGCCCACCTCTACGCTTTTACCCCCTACGACCAGGTCTTCGACCGGCTGGTTGGGGAGTTCAGCAAAGCGGGTATCCAACTCGTCAACTTTCTTCTGCCGCCGACTTTCGGCTGGCTGGGACCCGATGAATACGACTGGAGCGTTTTTGACCGCTTCGCCGAAAGAATCCTCCACGGCAATCCGCGGGCGCTTCTCATCCCCCGCTTCTATCTTCAAACACCCCCCTGGTGGGACCGCCTCCACCCCGAGGACCGCCTCCGCTACCGCAACGGGCAGAACTTTTTCGACAATCGCGGGCTTCCCCCAGCCAGGCGTACCAGCAAGTATTCCAATCGCGCCTTTGGCGACCGCACCACCACGGCATGCTGGAATTCGCCGACCTATCAATGCGATGTCAAGAAGATGCTCGATTCTCTCATGACGTACATCAGAAGCAGCCGTTACCGGGGAAATTTCGGCGGTTGCTTCCTCGCCAACGGCACCTACGGCGAATGGATCACCCCCGCGGCTCCCGGCGAGCAAGGGGAGGATTTCAGCCGTCACGGACTCGCCGCCTTCCGCCGCTGGCTCGAAGGTCAACCGGGCGGCGAAACGGAACGGCTCCGCCGCTTCGCCAGCCTCGGAAGCGATGTCAAAAACCTCCGTCTCGCCGACACGGAACGGGTACGCGAATTCAACCGCCGCACCGGCGATGTGGACAATGCCGACGATGTGGTCCGTTTCACCGCCCCCGCCGATATCTTGGACGCGGAACCGCCGAGCTACATCCGCCGCCACCTCGGCTCCATCGGCATCCTCCGCGACCCGGAGAAGGAGTTCGACACGATCGAATACTACCGCTACCAGAGGGAAACCTTCCAGCCGCTCATCAACCTTTTCGCCAAGCACTTCCATACCATCACCGGAAACCGGCAGTGCTGCGGCGCCTTCACCGGTTATCTGATGCAGGAATATCTGCAGGACTCCGATTTCGAATACAATCATTTCGGATTCCACAAGCATTTCCTCTGCGCCGACGATTCGCCCGACATGGCCTGTGCGCCTTTCATGTACTTCAACCGCAACAATATCCCCGAGGGAAGCGCCAACATCCGTACCGTTCCCGGCTCCTATGCGCTTCATAACAAGCTCTATATCACCGCGAATGACCAGCGTACCGCCCTTTCGGACGTATCCGGTGACTTCACCCTGATCGGCAATGGCGGAGCGAACCGGATCGAAGACTCCGTGCAATACCTCCGCCGCAACTTCCTTATCGCCCTCTGCCATGGCGCGGGGCTCTGGTGGAACGACTTCGGCAATGGCTGGCACGATCATCCGCTCGCCATGCGGACCATTGCCCGTTGCCAGGAAGTCTACCGCGAGTTGATCGCCGAAGAGCGTTCGCCGCGCCTCCTTCCTTCGCGGCTCAATGTGCTCTACACCACCTCCGCCTACGATTATGTCGTTGCGGCGAGCCCGCTCTGCCGCCTCAGCAGCGCCGCCCAGGTTCAGGAGCACCTCGACCGCACCGGCCGCCCGTGGGAGGCGTATTTCCTCGAAGACCTGCCGCACCTGAAAGGACGCGCCTGGTTCTTCACCAACAGCTGGGCGCTGACTTCGGAACAGCTTGAGGCCATCGACCGCCTGAAGAAGGACGGCAACCTCCTCATCTTCCTCTACGCTCCGGGATTTTATCTTGATGGCCGTCCGGATGTCGAAAACTGCCGGAAGACTACGGGAATCCGCCTCGGCCTCTCGACCGAGCCGCGCCTCCATGCCGCCAAGGGGTACACGCTGACCGCAAAGACCGAACTTCTCGTCCCCTTCGCTCCTTTCTTCTTCGTCGATGATCCCGAGGCGGAAACGCTGGCGCGTCACCCCGAAACCGGCGAAGCAGTGGCAGCCATGCGCGATTTCGGCGACTGGAAAAGCGCCTGCGTCACCCTTTCCCTCGCTCCCGCGCCGCTGCTCCGCGCGATCCTTGACCGGGCCGGAATCCCCGCCCTTCTCGAAACTGATGAGGGGGACGCATTGTATTCGAACGGCGACCTCGTCGGCATCACGGCCCTCAAGGATGGGGTGAAGTGTTTCCACGGGCGTCCCCGGCTTCGCGACCTCTTCACCGGCGAAGTCCATGCGGGTGAAGTATCGATGAAGCGGGGCGAAACCTTCATGGGACGGTTCGAATGAGATGCCTTCTTCTACTCTTCCTGCCGCTCCTCCTCGCGGGGGAGCCGGTCGGGCTTGAGACGCTGCCCTGTACTTCGGCGGCATGGTTTTGGACGCACGACGGCCCGGCTCTTCCCGCCGTCAACCGGAACCTCTCCGGCAATCCGATTCGCATCGGCGGAACCGTCTTCGAGCGGGGAATCGCCGGGCATACCGCCTTTTCGATGGTTTTCACCCTGAACGGATCGGCGGACTCCTTCACCGCCGTCGCCGGAATGGAGGAAGAAGATCATCCGAAGGACAATCCGGCCCTCGAGACCGCCATTGTGGTGGAAGTCCTCGTGGACCGGGTCCCGGTGTTCCGACGGCGGATGGTTTTAGGGGAAAAGGCGGAACTCCGAATCGACCTCCGGGGAAAATATCAGCTTGAACTGCGCGGTACCTGGGGGAAAGGCTTTCCCCGACAGCGCGTTGCATTCGGCAACCCGGTACTGGCAACATCCGATCCGGAAGCACTGCGCCGGGAACTGACTGCCGGACGCGATCGCTATCAGGAAGAATTGGCTTTTACCCCGGCGTTCCCGGAACTGCCGCAGTGGAAGGAGATTACCGTCACCCGGCTCCCCGGCAACCGCCTCCGCCTGGCCGACGCGAAACAGGAGGTGATCGTGGCGCCCGATTTCGGGGGACGGATCATTCACTACAGCGCTCCCGGCGGAGCGAACCAGCTGTACGAACCACCGGAAGCGGAATACCGGGATATGATGATCCGAGGCAAGGCGAAGGATTTCGGTGGCGGCCATTTTATCCGCCACCAGCCGAAGGACTACTTTCACCCCTCGGACCCGGTGCTGAAACACGGCAAATACGCGGTTCGGTTCGGCGAAGAAGGAGAAATAATCCTCCGTTCGGCCCCGAGCGAATACCTGCTGCTGCGCTATGAATACCGTCTGAAACTGGTCGATGGCCGGCTGGAAATCACCAATACGATCACCAACACCGCGCCTTTCGCGCGTGACCTCGGGGTCTGGAGCGTTACCCGGATTCCCACCGCCGCACTGCAGAAGCTCGAACTCCCGGAAGGTGTAGAAGTTCCGCCTCTCATCCCGTCCCGCCAATTCACTGCCGATGCCAAAGAAGCCTGGTACCGGGTGGAAACGACGACGGGAAAGCTGAGAATTCGTTATTCCCTCACGGCGGAGGAGCTAGCCTCACTCGCTCCTTGGAAGCCGCTTCACCTTTTCATCGGCAAAACCTTCTCCGAACTGGAGTCTCATTCGCCGACACTTCTTCGTCTCCCTGGCGAAAGCGCCACCCTTCACGAAACCTGGTACCCTGCCTCGCCGGACTCGTCTATACCGTAATCAAGCCGATTTTTCGGGAATTTCTTTTTGGGCAATTGATTTTTTCCGGATGGCTTGTATAATATATGCAGCGACTCATATGTAACGATCCATATGCAGGAATTTTGACCATGTCCGTAACGATTAGACACATTGCCGACGAACTGCAGCTTTCCTGTTCCACCGTATCGGCGGTACTGGGACATAAGAAATACTGTTATGCCTCGGAGGAGACCAAGAATCGGATCTTCGATACTGCCGCCCGTATGGGATATGTGCCCGATCTGGCGGCCCGGCACTTGCGCGGCGGTTCCTCGCAGACCATCGGCCTGATTGCCAGCATCAACTTCAACGAGATCAACGTCTCATTGATCGACCAGATCAGCAGCCGGCTGGCGGACCTGGGTTATCACTGTCTGCTGGCCAACTGCCGGGGAGTCAAGGCCAAACAGGAGGCGATCATCAAGGATTATCTGGCCCGCGGCGTCGATGCGGTCGTTTTGTTCTCCACTTGTTACATCCAGCCGCCGCCGGGACTCTGCTTTCTCAATATCAATGCCAACAAATCCTGTGATCTCCGGATCGACCGTGGACAAGGCTTTTATTCTCTGGTGGACCACTTGATTCGGGTTCATGGGCATCGGCAGGTCGGTATGGTGATGCGCGACGGCAATCCCGACAAGGTCGAAGGTTACCGGCGGGCGCTTCGTGAGCATGGATGTCCTGATGAATTCATAGTGGAATATAGCCAGGGCGGCTCGCCGGGACAGATTCTCGGGCTGGTTCGCTCCGGAGTGCGGGCGTTTGCCTGTTCCAATGATCATCTGGCGGTCCATCTGATCAATTGGCTGCGCCTGAATGGGCTGGAGGTCCCGCGCGATGTGGCGGTGACCGGGTTTGATAATTCCCCCAAGGCCCGTTACGCTCTGCCCGGCCTGACTACCGCCGCGCAACCGGTGGATGAACTGGCCCGTCTGACGGTGGAAGAACTGGCATCACGGTTGGAGGGGCAGGCGGCGGGTGTTCCGAATTCTCTGCCCTGTCAATTAATTATTCGGGACAGTTGCGGCTGTCCTTTCGATACTTTGAAATATTGGGAAAAAATGGATTATACTCAACTATAGGAGACCGGTAACTCATGATGAAGAAAAATTTTACACTCATTGAACTCCTGGTGGTGATCGCGATTATCGCCATTCTGGCCGCGATGTTACTGCCGGCGCTGGCAAGAGCCCGCGAACACGCGCATCGGATTTCCTGTGCTTCGAGCGGTAAGCAGATGGGGATGCTTTTTGCCAGTTATGTCAACGACAACCACGGGTCTTTGCCGCTGGGCTGGGATGAATCCAGGGCCGGCAAAGTATCTTTCGACTACGGCTACGGAGTCGCGACGACGCAATATTTCACTTATGAGGAGAGTTTTGTTTATCTGGGATACGTCACCCTGGCGGAAATGCGGAAGCTTCAGACCTGCCCGTCCATCAAGCGGTTGCCTCCTTCGTCCACCAATGCCCGGCTTTCGCAGCGGACCTATACCCTGTCGACCGGCGCCACCGTCGATGAAAGCGGTACTACCCTTGCCTCAGCCAAGCGGGCGAAGGGGCCCTGGGTCTACAATGCCGTCGCCGGTATCGGCAATATCTGGCCGCGCCCGTTTACTGAAATCAAGCTCAATGCAATTATGTTGGTGGAATACCCTTACTATCTGGCAGCCGGGCAACGCGCCAATCATTTTCCGGAGCGGACCGGAACTTATGCCGAACGCCTCAACATCCGGCGTTCGTCCGCCCTGGGCGGCGGCAAAGCCTGGATTTCGCCGCATAACGGCGGAGCTAATTACGTTCTCATGGACACCAGCGTCCGTTTTATCAAAGATGACAGCGATACTCTGGCTGATTGGGCCGTGGTTCCGCTAGTGCCGTAAAATTTAAAAGGAATTCGATTATGCTGAAAACTATTCTTGTTGGTTGTTTGTTCGTTATTGCGACGCTTCTGCCGGCGCTGAACGTCGATCCCGCCCGATCCGGAATTGTCGTAAATAACCCGAAAAGCTCGGTTCAGCGCCTGGCCGCCGTGGAACTGCAAAAGCATCTGAAATTGATTACCGGCATTGAAATTCCCATCGGTCCCCGCTCCGGCGACCGGTTCCATTTTCTGATCGGCTTCCGTCCGGAAGGGACGAAGGCTCCGTCGAAACCGGAGGAAGCCCGGTGGTTCGTCACCCGTGACGGAGTTTACTTTGATGGTGACGACCGCCAGCCGTATGTCGTCCGCCCGGAAAACGATCTGAGTATGGTCAGTGGAAAACTGACCCGTAGCGGATCGTTGTTCGCAGTGTATGATTTTCTGGAAAATGTTCTCGGTGTCCATTGGGTGATTCCCGGTGACGCCGGTATTGTTTTCCGGGAATCCGCTATGCTCGAACTGCCCGAGCGCTCCGGTTCATGGACGCCGCAGCTGATTCAACGTCAGATCCGTTCCGGCTACAGTTGGCGGCATTACTCAAGCAGCCTGGCCAAGTCCACTCCCGACGCCTTCAAAATTTCCGAAGCCGATTACCGGGAACTCGAAGACGAGAACAATTTGTGGTTGAAACGCATGCGCATGGGCCGCAGTCTGGTTCTGAATTACGGTCACGCCTTCGTCGATTGGTGGAAAGATTACGGGACCACTCATCCCGAATATTTTGCCCTTACGGCAAAGGGGAAGCGCGAACCTCTCAATGCCAACCAACCCGACCGGATCAAACTGTGCGTCAGCAATCCGGCGGTGCATCAGCAGATTGTCGACAACTGGTTGAAGTTTCGTGAAAATCCACGCAACAAGGAGATGGCCGCCACGATCAACGTTTGCGAGAACGACAGCGCCGGCTTCTGTCTCTGCGAAAATTGCCTGGCATTGGACGGTCGCAAGCCTGGGGAGGGGCTTGGTCCGTCGGTCACCAATCGCTATGTCTATCTGGCAGACCGGGTGACGGAACTGGCACGGCGGCACGATCCGGAGATCTATTCGGTCATGTATGCGTACGCTGCTTACCGTTTTCCGCCTACGCTGCAGAAGGTGGACCCGCGCGTGATTATCGGGGCGGTTCCCTTCATGCTGTCGCCACGTGCTGAAAATGAAGCTTTTTATCGTGATTGGCGGGACGCCGGGGCGGAAAAGATCTTTCTCCGTCCGAATGACCAACACCTCAATACCGGTTTGCCCATGGGGTTGGAAAAAGCGATGTTCGACGCCTTCAAGCTGGGGATCGATAACGGTGTGATCGGTACCGATTACGATAGTCTGCAAAATTTCTGGCCGGTCTGCGGCATCGGCGATTACATTCTGGCCAAAGCCCATATCGAACCGGAGCGTTCTTTCGAATACTGGGAAAATGAATATTGTTCGGCTTACGGTGCCGCCGCAGATGATGTCAAGGCGTACTTTGCCTATTGGCGGCAGGCGATCTGTGAAACCAAGTTGAGTTCGGCCATGCCGAAAATCCTGAAAGAATTGAACGGCAACAATGTCTTCCGGACCGGGGTTTTCCGCAATAATCTTCATGATTATTACACTCCGGCCGATTTTGACCGGACCGACGCCATCCTGGCCGCCGGCATCCCAAAAAAGCTTCTGCCGCGGGAAAAAGCCCTGCTGGATCAACTGGTGCTGGCCAACCGTCATGCCCGCTTGACTCATCAGGCACTGATCGGTACGCGGGCCAAGGACTACCGCCCGGCGCGCGAACTGCTCCAATTCCGGGTGGCCAATCGCGACAAACTCGATATGAATTGGCCCGGGCTGTTTCGGATCGAAAACACCTATCAAGACATTACCGGCGTCCAGAAAGCGGCATCGGAGCAATAATTCGACATCCCGCCATCAAAAAGAAGTCGGACTGGTCAGACATGTCGGACACGCCGGACGGTTTTGAGTGTGATGATCCAAGTTTATAAGCCGACAATGTCCACTCTTTGGACTTCTGGCGGGGTCGCCCAGCCCAAGCAATTACCGGTTATTTTTGAGAAATTTTTCGGAAGGGTATTGACATTTTCGTGATCTTCAATTATAATATGCATTAGAGTTTTATAGAAATATGATATCGAAAAGTAGAAAATTCAACAAAGATGAAATTTCAGGCTATAACCGATCATTTGAGAGAGCGAATCGTCAGCGGGGAGTTCCGCCAGGGGGAAGCGATTCCGCAGCGCCATGAACTTCTGGCTCAGTATGAGGTCAGCCTCGGGGCGTTTCAGCGGAGCATAAATGCTTTGATCCAGGAAGGTTATCTGGAATCCCGGGGCGTGAAGGGGGTATGGGTGACTCCGCATCCTCCGCATCTTTCCCGTTTTGCACTGGTGCTGCCGATAGCCGCGTCCAGCCATATGAGTGAGGACTCCATCTGGCCGGCCCTGGAAGCCGCCGCCGCTGAAATAACCCGGAAAACAGGAATCAGTTTCGAGTTTTATCTGATCGGCAACCGTTTCGCTCTGGTGGAAAGCGAAATCGAGCGGCTGAAAGTCGACGCCTCCAAACACCGTCTGGCCGGGGCGATATTCTTTCATAACAGTTGGTACATGCCGTCGCTGCCCGAGGAATTTCCGGTGGTGCGTTTCGGATTTTCGTGGGAAAACCAGATGGAACGGAAGCCGCTGCGGATCGACATGGATTATCTGGAGCTCTTCCGCCAATCCCGGGATTTGCTGCTGAAAAACAATTGCAGCGCAATCGCCACTATTGTCGTCAGCAACCTGAACACTCCCACTCTGCTGGATATCCGGAAAATGATGGCATCCACCCCCGGTGCCCATATGCCGGAAGAGTGGCTGCAGGGCATCAGCCTCAATGAAAACAACCGCCTGCTGACCAATAATCTGATCCGGCTGATTTTCCGGGCCGCCCCGGCAAGATGTCCGGACGGTCTCATCGTCATGAATGAAAATCTATTGCCGATGGTAATCGAATCGCTGGAACAACTCGGGATTATCGTCAACCGGGACGTCAAAGTCGTCAGTCATTGCAATTATCCCGTGACCAAGGCGCCGTATCCCGGCGTTTCTTACATCAGATTCAACACCCTTACCATCCTTGAACGAAGCATTGAACTGCTGAAAAACAGTCGTAATCATAAAGAACAGGCGCCGGAAGAGTGTCACATAAACCCGGAGGTGATCGTATGCTGACCGTAAAAAATTATTTTACACTTATCGAGTTGCTGGTTGTCATTGCAATTATTGCAATTCTCGCCGCTCTCCTGCTGCCGGCCCTGAACCGGGCCCGGGAAACAAGCAAGCGAACCTCATGCATCAACAACGAAAAACAAATCATGCTTGGAATCCATCAGTATGTCGATGAATTCGATGGCATGATCTGCGACCGGATGATTATCAACGGCAACAATAATCCCTGGAACTCTATTCTGACAAAAAATAACTACACCTCCGGGAAAAGTTATCTATGTCCGGATGCCAAAGACCAAAGCATTGCGCACGGTATAATTTACTTTCCATACGCAACCAACTACTATCAGGTGGCATATTCATCAAACGGCGGTAATCTCGGAGATTTTGTAGAGGCCAGGAAATTTACTCCCTCCGACTCGACTTCCGGGATTGTGCATTTTAAGAAAATGCTCCGTCCTTCGCGGACCTGGATTATCGGCGAGTCGCGGATTCCCCGGGTCACGCTGAGTGGCTCCGATAATGGCGAATACGGCGGGCGTGGCCTCAATCTTCTTCATCCGCGAGCAACCGATCAAGGCAATAAGAGCGTGGCCTACCTCGGCATGCCGCATGGCGGCATCGTCATCGCATTCGCCGATGGCCATGTCGAAAACCTCGATCTGACCCGGGCCTCGAATGAATATAAAATCCGTTGTTTCACCGGAAAAGATTTGAACCCGATCAACACCGGGGTTGCCATACCCAACCCATGGAAATTGTAATACATAAAGGATTTTTTAGAAATGAAAAATAACATTATCATTTTGCTGTTTTTGCTGGTTTCAGTCGTCTGCGGACAGCATTTTTCCGCGAAAACCTCTTACTATGGAAATATCGGGTTTGACGGTAAACCGATGAACGTAACTATCGTCTTCGAGAACCGGGGTAAGTTCTCCGGCCAGGCGGAGGAAGTAATACGCTTGAGCGATTTTCGCGGCCTGACTCATGACCTGAAGCGCCGTGAGGTCGCTCTCGACGGGAAAAGCAACTTCAGGCACGAAATCACGGTTCCGGCCGGATTCAATGATATGTTTGCTCTGCGTTATTCGCTGATTCAGAATAATGCTGTAATTTTCAGCGACGAAACAACCGGGGCGGTTCTGACTCCGGTTGTCTGTCTGAGCCCGGAAACCTCGCCGCTGGGAATGTTTTGTTGGCAAGTCAGCCGGAACGGAGAAAAGGAACTGCCGATCATCAAGAATCTCGGTATTTCCTGGGTGCGGTCGCTCATCAATTGGAGAAGCCTTGAGCCGAAGCAGGGCGAGCGCAACTGGACCTCGACGGACCTGGCTATGAAGAATTTGGACAATTACGGTATGAATGTACTGTGTTCACTGGAAAGATCCCCGCAGTGGGCTCATTCCCTCTACCGACATCCCGGAGGCTGGAAACTTTTTGCCGATCATGCCGCCGAATGCGTGGCGCGTTATCCGCAAGTCAGGGTTTGGGAGATTTGGAATGAGCCGGATTACCAGACCGACATTTTCGGTCCTCGTCCCGGCGAAGGTTACGCGGAAATGCTGAAAGCGGCTTATCCGGCCATGAAAAAGGCCAATCCCAAGGCTCTGGTGGGCATCGGCGGTCTGACCGGCGGCAATGACGCCCGCAAACGCATCGCCGCATTTTATGAACAAGTTACCACGGCCGGCGCGCTGCCGTATTTCGACATGATCAACATCCATTATCGGTTTCTGAACGAGTTTCATCGGCAACTGCGCAACCAGTACGGCTGGAACGACAAAATCGTCTGGAACACCGAAGACTCCAATAGCCGCACGGAGCCGTATTCAGTTATGCGCAATACGTTCGAAGGGCTCGCCATGGGTATTCCCAGAACATTTTATTTTCTTTTCCACATCACCTCAAAAACCCGCTCGACTCAGGAGGAGTTCGACCATTCCAAAATACTCGATAACCGGCTTCAACCTACCCGCAACCTGATGCCGCTCTACACCATCGGCAAAATGATCAGCGGTTATGAATTCACCGGGCGGGAGGAAAACGCGGCATATCGTGTTTTTAAACTCAAAAACCGTGAAGGAAAAGTACTCACCGCATTCTGGAGCACCGGCAAACAGCGTACCGCCGCCATTAAAACCGCCGACCGGATCGCGGTGTATAATTTTGACGGTGTCAGTTATGAACTATCACCGCATGACGGATTGACAGGCGTACCGGCGGCGCATCTGACCTATCTGCCCGGAGATGTACAAGTCACCGGAGGGGAAGGGATGATCTCATTTGCCGATCCGAGCCGGCCTCTGATTTTCGGCGAACCGGCTGAAATCACCCTGAAATTGCACAATCCGGGCGGAAAAGTATTTCAGGGCCAGGCCCGGCTTCGCGCCTCCTCCGACTGGCCGAAATCCACCGATGCCGTCGCGGTGGAGCTGAAACCCGGCGCCTCAACAACCTCCGTCACACTTCGCTTGACCCCGCGCCAACTCACCGACGACGCCAAAAGTTATATCACCGCCGAATTGGTTGATTCATCCGGGCAAGTGGTCGCGGTCGATGCTCTGTATACGACTCTGGCGCTGCCGCTGAGCTTCAAAATACTGCCATCATTTCGTGGCGAAGTCCCGATTGCGGTAGCTGAAATCTTCAATCCCGGCGGCAGCCGCGCCTCCGGCAGGCTGACCTTTACCACACCGGGCGGCCCGGAACCGTTTGTAAGCAAATTCAATGTCCCGCCGGGCGGCAGTTCGCGGGTGGAATTCGCGCCGAAACTCTCCGGTACGAAGGGGACGGTCACTGCCTCGCTGGAAATCAACGGCGTTACCATCAGCGCGAGCGAGGAGCTCGAATGGCTCTCAATTGCGGCGAACCCCGAAGCCGTCCTTGCGTCGTCCTTTGAATCGGTACCGATCCGTCTGGAAACCCGCGACAATTACAAAAGTTCATCGAATATTCTCTGGCGTTGGAACGGCAAAGAAGACCTGTCGGTGTCGGCGCGTACTGATTGGAATGCCGATCATTTCTGGCTGAGCGCCGTCGTTACCGACGATATTCATGTTCATCCGCAGAAAGAACCACATTGGGGTAGCGACTCCATGCAGGTCAGTTTCAACGGTAAAATGTATATTCTGGCGCTGGCCTCGAACGGAGCCGCCCTGGCCGGTGAAAATGGGGCCGACACCGCCGGTATCGTTTATTCGGTGGAACGTCAGGGCGTTCAGACCCGTTACCGGATCGGCTTTCCGCCGTCCGCCGGGAATAAATGGCAGAGCGGCGACTTGGTTAAATTCGACTTTATCGTCAACGATACCGACGAAAACGGCGA
The DNA here is from genome assembly GCA_031548025.1 of Victivallaceae bacterium. Classification (GTDB taxonomy): domain Bacteria; phylum Verrucomicrobiota; class Lentisphaeria; order Victivallales; family Victivallaceae; genus UBA5239. The sequence goes on from JAVBRM010000004.1 coordinate 57,145, forward strand.
GCGCAAAGGCTGGATGTTTTACCGGGCGAATCTGGGAAATACCAACGAGCGCTCTCAGGTCAAAACCTTTATCCTGACCGGCGATCCCGCGCGCAAACACCGGACGCCGGAGAACCTCCCCCACGCCATGAATCCAGCCAACTGGAAACCAAACTGCGCCGGGAAGCAGATGTCCATTTCCTACGACACTACGGAGGACGCTCTGTGTTTCAAGGGAATATTTCTTCCGGAAATCAAAGACCGCTGGTTTTTTCCGATTTACAAATTGAGCGCGGCGGACAAACAGGCGAAATTCATTTCCTTTGAAGTCAAGGCGATCCAGAATCCGCCCGGAACCGGCTTCAAAGATTCTTTTATCTGGTTCAAGGGGCCTGATGTTGTTCGCCGGACCATCGAATACCCGCTGCCGGAAAATTCGGAGCGTTATCGTCAGGTAAAAATCGCTCTATCGCAATACCGCGGCGGCATCGACCTGAGCCGCGCCGAGTCCATGTATTTCGGCGTCAATAACCGCGAAGCCTCCGAACTGACCATCCTATTGAAAAACCTGCAATTCACGGACAAGTAATCTCTGGCCGATTTCTTTGCAAACGCAAAAAGGTATTGGGGCAGTCAATTTTTTTTTAACCACGGAATACACTGAAACCACGGAAGGGGAACGAGGAGTTGCGCACTCCTCGAGCTCCAGCGGCGGATACGATCCGCTACGAAGATTCTGTTCAACAACATTGACCGGGGGTAAACCTGTTCAGCACAGGTTTTCCCCTCGACCCCATTTCCAGGCTTTGCCGCTTTGACAATGTCCTAGCGGTAGGATTGGAAAGAAGTTTGCAAAGGGAAAACCGAATCCGTTCGGTTGTCCCTTGCGAAAAAAAACTTTCCTCCCAAAGAATCATCGAAGCCGACGTTCGGCCGCTGGAGCGCGAGGAGTGCGTAACTCCTCGCATCCCCCTTCCGTGGATTTCCGTAAATTCCGTGGTTGAAAATTTTCCGTGATTTTCGCTCCGATTACGAGAAATGGGTGAGCTCTCCATTATGATCAGGACGGAGTGTAACAGTTTCTCCTTGCCGGAGAGAAAGCGTCAGCAGTTTTTCCGAATCCGCGGTGCGGAGATGGATTTCAGCCTCTCTGGAAGCTATCAGAATCAGATACCGGGTGCGCCCTTTTTCGTACCGTCCGGAAGCACGGATTCCGCCCGGCAATCTCATTTCTTTCATTTCCGCATAGGCCCACTTTTGGGGAATTCCGTAGAAGAAATGCAGTTCTCCGTCCTCGGTATTAACCAGAAGGTCTTGAACCGCGGTGACCGCGCCCATAGCCCCGTCCATCTGCATGATTTCGCCTCGGAGATCGGCAATGAAGGTCAGACCGGGGAACCATGCGTCATGGAGTGAGCCGCCTCCTTCATTATTGAAACATTTCTTCCAGAGTTCCAGGATCAGCACCGCCATTTCAGGATGTTTCACCCGACTCCGGATTTGAGAAGCCCAGGGCATACACCAGCCGGTCCAGGCCCCCATACCGCTTTTCGTCCATTGAAAAATCGAGTTGGCGATCACTTTTTTCCAGTAGGGATCGCGGGTATTCAAGATATCAAAGGGAACCAGCCCGCCCAGGTGAGAATGATGGCGGTGGCTTTCCCGCAGTTTCAGCCCTTTCCACAATGCGATCTCCGCTTGGTCTCCTCGGCCGGAAACCGCGCAGAGCGGAAGTTTTTCCTCCACCTCCAGCCAAAAAGGATCCGGCTCGATCTCAAGCCACCGGGCCGCGGTCAGCAGATTCCTGGCCAGCCGGTGAACGGCGGCCAGCTGGAAACTGGAATTGATGCCCCAGGCGTTCATCTTTGCCTCCCGGTACTCCGGCGAAATGCTGACCGGCAGTTCCAACTTTCCGTCCTTTTTCCGGATGATCATCTTCTGAAAAACCCGCATCGTGCCGCGCATGAAGTCAAAGACTTTATCCCGGAGATAGTCCGGGTCATTGTTGATATCGCAGTAATCAAACATCATTTGCGAGACCCATGCCGCGCAAGCATGATCGATACTGCCGGTCCAGAAACTGCCCATGCAGGTGCAGCGGTCGTCTACCGCATGAGGCAGCATGTATCCGTCATCAATTCCTGCGAAACACTTCGCATTGTGTCGAAGGGTCTCCCGCCAGGAAAAGATCATCTCAAAGAGCAGTTTCAGATGATCTCCGAGTCCCGCCTTCAATCCGGGGGAATTGCACAATTGCACATTGATATTGAAATGATAGTCCCCCTGCCAGGGCGGCAAACGGTCATCTTCGATCCATGGCCCCTGAAGTCCCGGAGAGGCCCCGGCGGGGTTTGTCATAATGCCGTATTTATACATTCCATGATAATAGATTTCCTCCAGATCGGGGTGATCAAGCGCCACCTCGGGAACCCGTTCCCAGTACCTGTTCCACCAGGAACTTCCAGAGGCAAAGACTTCAGCAAAAGAAGGAAGAGATTTTCCTGCGTAATCATTCAGGCGTTCATTTCCCCGGAACAGCGAAAAAGCCAACTCGTCTCCAGTTCGTTTCACGACCGCAATACAAGCCGGATCCTCTGGAAGTTCCTGGCGGAATGCTTGAACAGTTCCGGTATCCAGTCGTTCCGGAGGCGTAAATTCGTGTTCTTTCAGAGAATTGTGTTCACAGAGTTGATGCTGTTTGAAATCCTGTCCGCGGAAAATATCCCATGAAGGGATCAGCCGGGCTTCGGCTTTCTCGGGAATTCCTTGGCAAACAAGTCCGTCCCGGCATGACATATCGCAGCAGAAACGGAGGCATTTTTCTATTCCTTCCGGAGTTTTGAAGATTACTTCAGTCGTCCCGGTTTTCAAAGTCAATTCATAACGCAAGAGAACGGAGCCTTCCGGCAGAGTGATGCTGATGCGTCCCACGGGGACCAAACTCGGACAAGTTACTGTTCCCGCCTTATCCCGGGCAAAAATCCGATTTATCTCCGCTTGATCCTTTTGATACAATGCCTCGCAAATAGCCTCCCAGTTCTGTCGCTCCCGAATCGGCATGCCGCCCCGGTGATCCCACAGATCCCCGCAACCCACCGTTATATGGAGTGTATTTTCTTCTCCCCACAGGAGGAATCCGAGTTTTCCGTTGCCCAGCATAGCGCCGCATTGGATTCGAGGAAGCGGGAAGGGTTTTGTTATGGTCATCATCGGCAAATACCTCCTCATAGTTTCAGTAATGCTTGAGGTTACGATACTGATTCAAGAAAAAAATACAATGCTTTGCGATTGGATGATTTTACTGTTTTTTTGCCAAAATCAGACCAGGGAATGGGAAAAACGCTTTTTCTCTGCCGCAAACTCCATAGGGGTGCAACCAAGGACTTTCCGGAACGCACGGTAGAAGTGGCTCACATCCGAAAAACCATAATCGGCCGCGATCTGCTTTAACGATTCGCACTGCCCGCTGG
>JAVBRM010000096.1:0-19949 GCA_031548025.1 Victivallaceae bacterium
TCAGGCGGTCGCGTTCGCACTCAATGGTCCGGGTACCCATGATCGCGGGCACACTGCAGCCGAACCCCAGAAGCATCGGAATAAAACTCTTGCCATGGAGTTTGAACATATGCATGAAACCGTCCATGATAAACGCCGCCCGCGACATATAACCGGTCCCTTCCAGAAAAGCGATCGCCAGGAACAAAAACATGATGTTGGGCAGGAACACCACCACCCCGCCGACGCCGCCGATAATACCGTCGGTCAGCAGCGAACGCAGCAGCTCCATTTTGCCGTCCGGCCAGGAAGTGTTGATGCCTTCGGCCAGTTGCTCGAAGCACCATTCAATACCGCCCATCACCGGGTCGGCCACCCAGAAAGTAAAGGCAAATACCAGATACATAATCAGGAAGAAGATCGGCAGCCCCAGGAAACGGTTGGTCAACACCTTGTCGATGTTGTCGGAAAGCTGCCGGCGCTTTTCATTGTTGATGGTGATCGCCTCGCGGCAAGCCCCGGCGATGTAACCGTAACGCCGGTCGGCTATAAAAATTTCGTTGGAAACGCCATGCCGCTTCGCCAGCTTATCGCGGAGCTGTTCAGCCAGCTTCTCGACATGCGGATCCAGAGCAGTCCGCATGATTTCACGGTATTTTTCATGAAACTGCCGGTGAACATTATGGAAGTTCCGGGTATCATATTTGCCCTCATCGGCTTTTTCATGCTTATGTTCTTTTTCTTCTTCGCGGAGGCGCTGCTCCTCCTGAGCCTTGAACTTCTCAAACATCTGATCGTTTTCAAGGAGTTTAACCGCGAAATACCGGGCCGGAATCTTGCATTCGTAACCCAGTTTTTCGATTTTTTCGGTCAATTCGGCAATTGCCTCATCGGTACTCTCGCCGTATTGGATATTGCACTGAGATACTTCTCCGGGGTTGGACAAGACCTCATGAATTTTGCCGCGCAACTGACGAATGCCGCGGCCGGTAGAGCCGACGGTGGTAACGATCGGCGCACCGAAAAATTTCTGCATCTTGCCGATATTGTATTTCATGCCGTTGCGGTAGGCGTCGTCGATCATATTGAAAACCAGGACCATCGGAATATGCAACTCGCACAGTTGCATGGTCAGATACAGATTACGCTGGGGATTGCCGGCGTCGACCACGTTCAGGATCAGGTCGATATCTTCGTTGAGCAGTTCGGCAAACGCTACTTTTTCTTCCGGAGAAGAAGACGATAAGCTGTAAATGCCGGGCAGATCGATAAATTCAATCTGTATCTCTTCGATTTTGGCATTGCCGGTTTTGCGCTCCACGGTGACTCCGGGATAATTGCCGATGTGTTGGCGAGCCCCGGTCAGGGCATTGAATACTGTGGTTTTCCCGCAATTGGGGTTACCTGCCAGCGCGACCCTGTAAATCTGTTTCATATTAGCCGAATATCCTTAACTTAAATTATTAGTTATTCCTAAATATCAATGCAAAAAAATTATCAGTCGGTGACTTTAACTTTAATATGGGCGGCGTCGTTGGTGCGGATCGACAGGCTGCTGCCCATTACCCGAATCCGGATCAAATCGCCAAGCGGCGCAAAACCTTCCAGCGTCACCAGCGTTCCGTTGACCAATCCGAGGTCGGCAAATTTCTTGATCCCGCGCAGATTCTCACCGACTTTGATGACGATGGCGGACTGCCCGACTTCAAGCTTGCTCAGCGGAACCAGCGAATCATTCTGCATCTCCGGGCAAATCCGGGGCATGGTCTGCTCGAGATACTCACGCAAACCGTTGCACTCTTCCCGCTCAACAATCGCTTCGCTCAATGCCACGATCCGGGAGATAACTTTTTCGTCAACCACATGCTCCACCTTACAGGCGGCATCGTTGGCTTCTTCGCGGTCCAGCTTCAAAATCTGGCTGAAAAAATTCTTCAACGCCTCATGCCGGTGCTTGATGACGGCGGCGGTTTCCGCGCCCGAGGCGGTCAGGACCACCGGGGCATGCGACTGATAACGGATCAGGCCGCGATTGGCAAGCGCCTGCAAAGCATTGGTTACCGACGGCATTTTTACCTGCAGCCGATCGGCGATGTCTTTCGTATGTGCATGGCCTTTGATGGCGATGATTTCGGAGATAGCCTCCAGATAATCTTCCAGGCTGCTTGAAATTTTTTCTGTTTTCATCATAAATTAGACACGATTAATTATTGTTTTTCACGCATATTAAATTAGCCGCAAATAATCAGAATACAAGTCCCGAATATAAAAATATTTTCATTTTTTTAACCTTGAAAATTCGATCGGACTAATTCTCTAATAAAGATACCAATCCAAGTAAGTCACGGTTAATTCTTGATCCCCTTCTGGAGGTTTCAAAATTTATTTTACGGTTTATTTCGGAAATGGCTATTGCTTTTTCATGCTGATGTGATTATAATAATATCAACACTTGGAAATATTGATGAGTAAAACTGAACAGAAACAATTGAAATACAACCAGGCGCGGCTGGCAATCCTGAACTTGATTGCCGAGTCCAATCTCAAATCCGGAGAGCGCTTGCCGCCGGAGCGTCAGTTGGTGGAGAGCCTGAACTGCAGTTCCATTACCATGCGCCGCGCTCTGGCGGATCTGGAAGCGGACGGCCTGATCGAAAGAAAACATGGTCTGGGTAATTACCTGACCCGCAATATTGACAACGGCACCTTCAACAGTAAAATCTTATATATTTCGGTACGCCGCAAAAATGAAAATGAACCCGGTCTGGCTCTGGACCGAACCCGGCGCTACCTGGCCGGACGCGGTATCGGGCTCCACTATATCGCCTCCTACGATTTCGGGCTGGAAGTCATTCAGGCGGCCAAGGACTGTATCGGCATAATCCTGCAGGGCTGGCTGACTGCCGAATTTCTGGAACAGACCAAGATTTTGAAGCTTCCGGCAATCATCAACGGCCATGTCAGCGTGCCGACCGATATTCCATGTGTCACGATCGACAGCGAGGCGGCGGCTTACCGGCTGACCAGACACTTTATCGGCTCGGGGCTCCGCAACATCGCGATTTTCAACGGTCATGAAAATTACTATCCGGGAATATTGCAGTGTGAAGGTTACACGCGGGCCATGCGGGAAGCCGGGCTCGAGTATCAGCACCTGATCACTCCCCATGCTCAACGTTTTTTCATCTACGATCAAATCGCGGAATTCATGCAAAAACACTATGGAAAAATCGACGCGGCATTGATGGAACACGGAACCCTCTCGCAATTCGTCACCTGGTGCTGGGAAAATGATTACCCCGACAAACCCGGCATCGGCATTTACCAGCCGCCGAGTGATTATCGCGGCTACCGGCAGGGCAAAAAGCTGATCTGGGCGGACTTTCCCCTCGACAGGCCGCTCGCGGCGGAAATGCTCCTCAATCATATCCTGACGAGTACGCCGATGGAATCGTTGAAAATACAACCCGTTTTGCATGGTATCGATGATAATTTAACCGATTTTATATGTTAAGGGAGTAAGAAAATGCCGAACTACCAATTTTCGAATCTTCCCGGCGCTTTTTGCCGGATTCGCTCGTCACATAACTCGTTATGCTCCTCGCAAATCCAACAAAAATCACTCGTGAATCTTTCAAAAATTCACGGTATTTCTACAATTTCAAACTCCCTAACCACGGAGAAAACTATGTTACGAAAGATTTTTACACTTATTGAACTCTTGGTCGTTATAGCAATTATAGCAATCTTATGTGCCATGCTTCTTCCGGCCTTAAGCAATGCCCGGGGAGCCGCCCGGTTATCGAGTTGCATCAATACCCAGAAACAAATTTCGTTGGCGCTTTTCACGTATGCCCAGGATTATGACAGTTGGCTGCCGCGAAGCTGGAGCGTCAACTATCCGACCAATACCCGCAGCTACGGCAGCCTGGGAACCGGCCAAGGACCGGGAGCCGCGGTACTGGTGGATTATAAATACCTACCGAGCCATACGGATGGCAATTATTATTCAATATCATGTCCGGCCCGCCCTTCAGGAGGTTGGAACAGCTCATATATGTGGTACTGGGGATACGGCGACAGTTGGCGGGTAAACAGCGTCAACCGGCTTCCAGCCAACAAGCAACAAATCTATCTTTTCGGCGATGCCTATTTCACCAGCGGCACTGGTCTGGTGCGCAACCATGAAAAACGCGGCGCGGCATGGTCCAAAACCGATGGTTCGGTGATTCCCCTGGATATCAGTTTTCTGAAAGTCAAAACAATCATGGGGGTCAATTATTATTGCCCGAGTGATTCCGTATTCATGTACTAATTACCATAAAGGATTGTTCTTATGAAAAAATTATCATTCTTCCTGATCGTATCATTTATCCTGTCGATAATTTCGGCGGAATCGATCACTTTGGAAGCAGCCCAATGGCACGTCGGGCAGAATCTCAAGGCCTGCGTCATCCGGAATATCAGCGAAAACGGCGAGAAAATACTGGAACTGACCTTCAGCAATACCGGCGAAAAAGGGTATCCGGAAGCGCGCCTGACTTTTAGCCCGACGCTCGACATGAGCTCATTTACCAATTTTAATTTCCAAATCCGCTATTCGGAATCCTCTGAAGCCGGTACACTGGCCATCCGCGACAAAAGCTGGGCCCAGTGGATGCCGGGGATTGTCCATATCCTCAAACGCGGCCGGATCCCGGCCGGGCAATGGCTGGATGTCAGCATCAAACTCGATTCGCTTCCGGCCAAAGTCAAACGCGACGCGATTATCCAGCTCGGATTCGGCTTCCTCATGAAACAGATATCGGAAGGCGGCTCGATGGTCATCTCAGTGAAAAATTTCGAACTGGTCAAGACTCAAACCGAGAACGGCGATCCAGCCCTGACCGAGAAATGGAATTCATACATCAAGAACTACCGTCCGGATTACAGCGACAGCAGTGCGTTGCGGAAAGCACCCCCCACCGGCCGACTGTCATCCCCCATTTCCTTGGCAAAAGCCGGGAAGCCGGCAGCCGAAATTATCACGGAGAACGACGTCTGTACCACAACCGCGGCCAAAGAACTGCAGCATTGGATCAAAGCCATTTCCGGCGCCGAGCTACCGATCCAAACCGAAGTCCCGGCAAATTCCAATACCAGAATTTACCTGGGAGCCGGATTTGCCGCCGCTTACCCCAATGATTTAAAGGCTCTCGCGGGCAGCGACGGTTTTGCCGTCCGCACATCAGGTACGAATATTTATATTTTCGGGGCAACTCCCAAAGGGACTATGAACGGAGTTTTCGCCTTTCTCGAAAACAACAGCGACATCATCTGGCCGCGTCCGCGTCCGGATTACAATGTGGTTTATTCGCCTGACCCGAACTTACAGGCCGTGTGGGGAGATCATTGCGAACGGCCGGTATCCCGGTTGCGCGGCTGGGGTACCAACTACGGCCGAAATGACAATGATGAAATCTGGATGGCGCGGAATCGTTGCAATTATCCGAACGGCGGCGGCGGCTTCGATCCTTCCGCAGTCAAACCGCGAAAAGAATGGGGAGGCTATACCGAGTACGGCGGCGGCCATAACCTTCTATTGTTCGTTCCTCCAAAAAAATATTTTGATACCCATCCTGAATTTTATTGCTTCCTAAACGGAAAGCGCCAATATCCGAAGGGGATGGAGCATCAGATATGTTTTACCAACGCCGAAATGACCTCGGAATTTATCGCTAACGCCTTGACGGTTCTGAGCAAAGCCCCCAAAGATATCGACTGTCTGAATATCAAAATCGAAGACAACTGGGGATGCTGCGAATGTCCGGAGTGCCTGAAACCGATTGTTTTACCCGATAACCGCGAACTGACGGTATCCGATCCGGCATTCCGTTCGACACAGTTTTTCCTGTTCCTGAATAAAGTGGCGGAGGCGGTTTACCGGCAATACCCCGGACTGAATATCGGAACGTATGCATATTTTTTTACCGCAGTTCCGCCGAAAATCAAACTGCATCCATCCATCCGGGCCTATTTTTGCCCTTATGTCCGGCCCAATGATAAATTTCCGTTATTCACACCGGCGAACAGCATCTGGTGGGACCGTCTGGTCGGTTGGAGCAAAGTCTGCGATAAAGTGGTCATGCGTGAATATTTCGGCATTATGAAATATCCCCGCCCGCTGGCCGAAGTGGCCGCCTGGGATATGCGGGCTTATATGCAAATAGGGGTCAAGGAAATCACTTCGGAGCTTTCGCCGGACTGGCACCGCAAATGGTATGACGGCAAGGTCTATGACAATTCGCACAGTTGGGATCTACCGATGATCGAGTATTGGGTCATCACCAGATTGTATTGGAATCCCGAACAGGATGTCGAATATCTCCGGAAATATTTCATCAGCCGCACCTTCCGGGAAGCGGCGGTGCCGATGGAGAAGTTTTACGGTACTCTGCGCGAAGTCTGGTTCAAGGACCCGCTCCCCAGCACGCTCGGCGACCGTAACATCGCCTGTATCAAGCATTATATCATCGACCAAGGCCTGGAAGAAACGATGCGTCTCCATTTGACCGAAGCCGAAAAACTCGCCGTTCATCCGACTTCGAAAGCTCTCATTGAAAATATCCGCAAACGCTTCGACAGTTGGACCGCGGAGGCGCATAGCATAAAACTGCCCGAGCTGGCGGTTCCGTTAAACGACCAGCTCAAGAATTTCGACAGTCCGGCCTGGCAGAACGCCGCGGTTGCGACCGGTTTTAAAGTGATGGGGCAACCGCAAGTAAATTCAAAATATCGGACCGAAGTAAAGATCCTGCATGACGCGATGAATATTTATTTCCAAGTCATATGTCATGATCCCGATATCGCCAAACTGCACACGATTGAAAAGAAACCCGGCGCGCCGGAAACATTCCCGGACGGCGATCATTTTGAAATTTTTCTCGGCGATCAGGAAAAAGCGGATACGTATTATCAATTCTGCTTTGACGTCCGCGCCAATAAATTCGACCTGAACAACCACGAACGCGGCAAGTGGAACGCCAACTGGGAATGCCTGCCGCGCCAGACCGATAAAACCTGGGAGGCCATTGTTACCATTCCCCTGAAAGAAATCAATTTCAATTTGGGTAAGGCCAAAGAGCTGAAGGCCCTGTTCATGCGGGAATTTTTTCATGGCGACGCCAAGATCCGTGAATACAGTTCATGGGGCGGCGGAGCGGTTCATCAAATAACTCAAATGGGTACTTTAACCCTCATGCGATAAAATAAGGATTGCTGAATTTATGAAAAAAGGTGTCATAATCGCCGGTTCCGGGCGTGGAAGCGCATTTGCCAAAGGGATCATCAAAGACGGCTGCCGCCGGGTGGTGGCCATGGTGGATAACAATACGGAAATCCATGATGCGCTGCGGCGGCGCTTCGCCGAAGAATACGGTTCGCCGGAGACGGTGATCATGGGATCGCTGGAAGAAGCCCTGGCACGCTTTCCAAAGTCCGAAGCGGACACGGTTTTGATCGTGACGCCCAACAACACCCATGCGGAAATGCTGCGCCTGACTTTAGAGGCCGGCCGTCATGCGCTGTTGGAAAAACCGGTCGCAGCCAATCAGGAGGATTTATTGAAAATCGCTGCGATTACTTCCGGCAGCGAATCCATCATCCAACTGGGATTTGTCCTGCGGTTTTCTCCGATGTTCGTAAAAATCAAAGAATTGATCGACACCGGACGCATCGGCAATGTAGTCATGTGCCAGATCAACGAATGGCTGGACTTTGCCCACAGCGCCCTGGCTTACCGGCGCGGCTGGCGGAGCAAACACTCCCTGACCGGTGGTTTTCTGAATGAAAAATGTTCGCACGACATCGATCTGCTCTGTCATTTCAAGGACGGCCAGGCGGAGGCGGTACGGGTTTATTCCGTAGCCGGCACCCAGATGTTCCCCCAAGCCGACACCCCGGAAAACTGCGATGTCTGCAGCGACGTCAAGTGTCCTTTCAGCAGCGAAAACACTTTCAAACCGAATCCGCGCTATCAACTGGCCAATGATCTGAAACGGGAACAGTGCGTCTATCACTGCGAGACTGACATTTACAACATTCAAAGCGTCATTATCACGTTCAGCGACGGCACCCAGGGCATCCTGACTTTGACTTCGTACAGCGGGGAACCGGGACGCACGGTTTATATCCATGGCACGGATGGTTATATTTTCTGCAATATGGAAAAAGGCGAACTGAAATATGTCAACTACCATGAATCGGGCATAGAGCTCCAAACAGTGCCGATGAATGTCACGGACGACGGACACGGCGGCGGCGATTCGCACCTGTTGCCGGAGTTGTTCAGTTGCATAGAAAACAACAGCAAACCCCGGGCCACAGTTTACGACGGGCTGCGGGCGTCGGCCATTGCTTTTGCCGCGGATGAGAGCGCCGCCACGGGCCAAGCGATCGATCTCCGCCCTGTTTTAAATCGCTTAAAAGAATAATTTTCCGTTTCTCTCCGAATTTTTATATTGTTCGGCTTGAAAACAATCCTGATATACGGCATATTAATAAAATGTCTATATTATCAGGAGATGATCTAATGTTTAAAGAAAAGAGATATATTGTTGCATTGTTTGGCGGATTGATGGTTTTGGCGGCGCTTATTACCAGTTCGTGCTCGTCCCCGCCGCCGCCCAAGACCGCCATCCAGCTCATGCTTGAAGATTATGATTATATGGCGGAAACCGTTCGGGCGGTCCTTCCGTCAATCGGCGTCAGCAAGCTGGTTTACGGCCTGGATATCGAGCAGAAATTCGCTGACTACCGGAAACAGATAACTCCCGAGACCGACAAAGTCGAATTCATCCGGATCGTCGACGACGCCCTGCGCGCCTGCAAGGGCATCAATACCCGGGTCAACAGCGTGTTGGAGGGTTTCAATGACAACGCCCTCATGAGCCAGGTGGTCGGCGCCCATATTCCCCGCGAAGCCATCGACAACACCAACGATTATATCAATGCATTGCGCAATCTGCGGGATCTCCCCGATCCTTCCATTGAATTGCTCTACCACGACGGAGCCTACTACAGCAAATATGATTTTACGGTCAACGGTACCGCCTACCCCCGTGGCATGAAGTTAACGGAAATCGACGGCATTGCCACCATGACCCAGGTCAAAAACCTGGAAGATAAACTCGACGCTTATGATTATAAGAACAAGATTTTCTATGGTTGCATGTCCCGCAAACGGACAGCCGACAATTTTTATGTTCTGCTGCCCAAGCAGGAAAACGGCCTCCGGAAATTCACCTTTGAAAAAGGCGACGGCAGTGTTTGCAAAATCGCGCTCGCCCAGACCGATACAGTCAAAGTCCTGAATCCGGCCGGAAGCATCCAGAACCTGGAAAAAACGGTCAAATACCTGCCGAGCTGCAAGATGATCTATATCCGGCTGCCGGAAATGGATTCCGAATTCACCGAATTCTATGATACGGAAATCAATAAAATCCTCGATACCGAGAGCGATATCGTCGCCATGGTGCTCGACGTCCGCGGCAACCGCGGCGGCAGTGATATCGCCTGGCAAACCGTCCTGTCGCCTTTCATGCCGCGGGTCAACGTCTCCTTTACTCTGGCGATCAAGAACAGCCCGGTCGCCAATGCGTATATCGACCACCGTATGGCCATGCTCAAACGGTTCAATATTATTACACACCTGGAAAGAACTTCCAATGCCGTTATCCCCTATATTGATCCGGTCTCGATGTTTCTTTTTCGTGCCTACACCTCCTTCAGTACTGACAACAAAGGGGTAATGCCGGTTTACATCCTGACCCGCAACGCCTATGGGGCCACGGGCAACCTGCTGTCGCTTGCCCACCAGGTTCCGGATTTCACCCGGGTCGGCAACCGTAATCCGGTGCCGCTGGGCGTATACGCCGATCCGCTGTATTTCTCCATGCCGAATATCAAAGTCGCATTTTCGGTAAACAGCCAGGTTGAGATCACCAGTGCCTTTGGCGCCGAAGAGATGCAGTTCACTCAGGTCAACGAAGAAGTGGAACTTACCGCCACAGAAATGATCGATTTCTTGAATAAAAATGTCGGCGACCTGGAAAAATTCTTACTCAACGACGATCCCTACTTCAAAAAAGTGATCGACCTCCGCAAGCCCAAAGCCCCCGAACCGGAGAAAAAACCGGAAGCCGAAGGCGAAAAAAAGCCGGAAGCAGCCAAGTAACGAATTGGTGAATTGGTGAATTGGTGAATTGCAAATTTTTGATTTTATTGTAGATTAGTGGGATGAAAGAAAACCCGCTACAATTAAAAAGTTATAAATTTGCACTTCGTATAGTCAAAATGTATCAGCATTTGGCGGGAAAAAAACGCGAATTCATATTATCCAAACAGGTTTTGCGTTCAGGAACCAGTATTGGCGCCAATATCAAAGAGGCCAATGGCGGTCAATCCGATAAAGATTTCTATGCGAAAATGATGATCGCTTACAAAGAATCATTAGAAACTGAATATTGGCTTATGTTGCTTCGTGATTCCGGTTATCTCGGTCCAAAAGCAACAGAAAGCATGTTAAAAGACTGCCTTGAAATTCAAAACATTCTCGGCAGTATCAAAAAAACCATGCGTGAACGCTTCAAGGATTAATTCTCCAATTCTCCAATTCTCCAATTCTCCAATTCTCCAATTCTCCAATTCTCCAATTCTCCAATTCTCCAATTCTCCAATTCCCCAATTCTCCAATTCCCCAATTCTCCAATTCCCCAATTTTTTTGGTGTTGGGATTTGAAAAATATGCTTTTACGGTGTATTTTACGGTTTCAGCATACTAGCTGGTGCTCTCTTAAAATCGTAAACCCGACAAATTTTTGGCTACACATTTTTATGAAATTAGAAGATTTTTTTATCTCGGCGGCGGAAGATAATTCCGGGAAGCATCTCACCAGTCTGATCCATGAATTAAGCAGGATCGGTGACACGGCGATTTCGGAAGCAGCGCCGCATTTTGATTTTCTCCTCGAAGCCTGGGGAGAAAACCTCGAAGGACACCGCGCAGAGTTTTGCTTGAATGCCGCAGCATTGGGAGTACCGGACAGTCCGGTTTTCCGCAGAGCGGTGGTTGAATCATTGAAATCCCTTTTACCTCACTTTTTGAATAAGAGCCCGTTTTTCCGGGCAATCGGGGCACGCGATCAGGAAACTCCCCTGCAGGAAGTAGTAAAACGCTCACGCGTATTGCTGAAGCTGAAAACCGGGTTGATGGTTTTTATCGACAATCCACCACGCTGGGGCACCCTGGGAAATATCGACGGCATCAGCACCTCGGTGGGAGTGAGCTTGGTCAACGGCGGCGGTTCGCTGGCCATTCCTTTGGAAGTCGCTCTGTCCAACGCCAAATTTTTCGAACCCGGCCCGGATACTTTGAAGCTCTCCGGATTCGATCCGCGAATTAACTTTTCCGCTTCCGAGTATCGCGACGTGGCCAACCGCAGATCGGTTCTGCCGCTCAGCGAAAACGAAGTCCGCCAGATCGCCCAGGCCTCATTGATTCCCGGTAATTTCAAAGATCTCGCGGCATTCAATACCTGGTGGAAAGCCGCCGCCACTCCCCGCGTTAACGGCAATCAGCGCAGTTCAAGCTCCGGCCGCAGCATCGAAGAAATGCACAAGCTGCTGGCCGAAGAAGCTGAAAGTAATCTGTTGCCCTTCGTCGCCAGCGAACTTGAACAATTCAAACAGTTTTTTACCCGTCTCAAGGCGGATGTAGCAGTGCGCGAAGGCTCCAAGTTGGCTGAAATCGTCGCCATGATGCTGCCCCGGATTCCCAAGCAGAGCGATATTATCAATGTTTTCGAACCGCTGAAAGGCAAAGCTCCGTTTCTGCCGGCCGAAGACCAGAATCTGGATATGAATAAGCTTGCCGTCATGGCGGATATTCCAATCAAGAAACTCGAAGCGATGGCCCAGTTGTTGCGGATTGTCTACAGCGAACAGTTCCTGGCGCAATTGGCGGCCAATTTGCCGCTGCGCTGCATCAACGTCATCTGCGATCCGGAAGATATCGAATTCGCCGATGCGGTTTCGGCGCTCCCGCGCTTGAGCAACGACCTCATGGTCTGGATTTTCCGCAATATCAAAAGTGTCGATAAAGAATTGGCCGACGCCATCACCATCGACCAGGTCATCCGGGCTCTCTCCATGGACAAGCTCCCCAAGGCCTGGCAGCCGGCCCAGCGCGACCTGAAAAAACTCCTGATCGACAAAGCCGAATTTCAGAAACTGATTATCGACAATGCCGAGGATGTAACCGAAATCACTTCAGCTTTGCAGAGCGCCTCATGTTTCATGAGCGGTGAACAGCAGAGTCTGCTGGTCAAGCTCTCCCGCGTTTCCGACAAAGTCCGCGAACATATCGAAAACGGCGTCGGCGAAAAACTGCTGGCCGCAGAAAAGCGTCAAAACGATCAGCATGAACGCAATCTCGAACAGCTTTACACTTCAATCGCTTCGCATAAAAATATGCGCGCCGAACTTGATGACATCATCGGTCGTCAGCAGCCGGAAAACCGCGAAGCTCTCAAAGCGGCCCGCGCCTTGGGCGACTTTCGCGAAAACGCCGAGTACGACGCCGCCAAAGAGCGCCGCAATTTCCTCTCGCGCCGCCGCAGCGAGCTCGAACACGATATCTCCACCATCCAGCCGATGGATTTCAAACCGATTACCGTGCGTGACCGCGCCATTATCGGCAGTATCGCCGAGTTGAAACTCGACAACGGCGACAAGGTAATTTATTACCTCCTGGGCGCCCGCGACGGCAATCCGGAAAAACATTGGCTTTCCTACAAGACCAAAATGGGTGAAGCCATCTTGGGCAAGACCATCGGCGAAAGGGCTTCCCTGCCTGACGGTTCCAAGGCGACCCTGATGAAAGTCAGCGCCCTCCCCCTCGATGTAATCAAGGCCTTGAACGGAGAATAACCGGGACATGGAACCGAAGTACCCCCGTTACTCCCACCGTCTCCGGGACTGGCGACGAGTAATGGGGTATAATCAACGCCGGATCCTCGAGACCGGCGTCAGTTCCGTTTTGACCGGTTACACAATCAATCAACCTCAAATTGCTGTCAAACGAATTCTTTTTTTCTCCGACTTGCACTGGCATGCCGACCGGAAATTCTACATTTCGCTGGTTGAGGATGTCGTCGCCTACAATCAGAAATATCAACCGGATATCGTGATTTTCGGCGGCGACCTGACCGCGGCGATCTGCTACCTTGATGACGCTTTGAGCGCCATCAAAAAGATCGAAGCACCGGTCAAACTGGCGATTGCCGGCAACTGGGAACGGCGGCGCTACTGGATATCGCCCGGGCTCTGGCACAAAATATTCACCGAAGCTGATTTCAAATTGCTGATCCAGGAGTGGTACAATATCGACGGCTGCGCGTTTTTCGGCATTGACGACATCAAAAAAGGCGAACCGGCGGCACCTGACCGTCTTCCCGACGGATTCCGGGTTCTGCTGGCCCACAACCCGGATACGGTAATCAACATCGGCCGCCGGGATGTCATGCGCAAATTCCCTCTGGTACTCTGCGGTCATACCCACGGCGGCCAAATCCGCCTACCCAAGCTCGGCGCCCTGGCTACCTCCTCCATTTACGGTCCCCGGAACGACTACGGCCTGTTCGAAAATTCCGCTACCGGCTCCAAGATGATTATCTCCTCAGGGCTCGGCTACACTTGGATAAGATACCGCCTGAAATGTCGCCCGGAAGCCGTTTTGATTGATTTTTCATGATTTCCGCCACTTTATTTTTCATAATTCAGGGTTATACTATTTAAATTGACAATGGAAAATGGAAAATGGAAAATTATCGGGAGAACAGAAAGCCGGAAAAAGCAATATTGACCCAAGGTAGGGCTGTCTGTCCTCAGACAGCCGTTCTCATCGGGCTGAATATCCTGTTTTCTGAAAGCAAAACCGATAATGCATGCGGAGCGAACGGCGCTCTGAGGACAGAGCGCCCTACCTCAAAGAATGTCTTCCATTTTCCATTTTCAATTTTCAATTGTCAATTAAATAATACGGAGTAGCATTATATGACAGCATCAATCAAAGCCAATCCGCAGAATATTGCCAGAAATCTGGATATCATTGTCGAACGCATCGGAGTCCGCCTGGCGGGCTCGAATGAAGAAAAAGCCGCCGGCCAGCATATGGCTCAGGAGTTTTACCGCTACGGGGCGGAGGTCTCGATGGAGACTTTCCCGGTCCGTCACCGCATGATTGCGAAAGAGGAAATTGAAATTCAGACTGGCAAGCAGCGTGCGATTTTCCCCTGTTCATTGATGGGTTCCTCGCCGGTACCGGAGGGCAATCCGGAAGCGCCGCTGGAGTTCTTCTACTCGGAAGTGGATTATCAGCGCAAGAGCCTTTCCCATCTGAAAGGCAAAGCGGTCGTGCATGTCGGCTGTCATATCAAGTCCCGCGAAAATTACCGGCGGTTGATCGCGGCCAAGCCCGCTTTCCTGATTTTTACCGATATCCGTTATCCGGGAGTCACTCCCACCGCCGACGGCCTGTTTCCGTCTTACGTCAAGGATATCGGAGCTGTTCCGTCGGTCTGCGTGGCGTATTTCTCCGTCTGGAACTGGCTGAAAGAAGGGGCTCAATCCGCCAAGCTGCTGATCAAAGGCAAAGTTGAGGAGAATGAGTCGCTCAACGTCATCGCCGATTTCCCGGGAACCGATCCCGAAGAGGGGATTATTTACACCGGCAGCCATCTCGATACCCAGGCCGACACCCCCGGGGCCGACGACAACGGCAGTGGCGCGGCGTTTCAGTTGGAACTGGCCCGGCTGTTGTCGCAAATGAAGCTGAAACACACGGTCCGGCACATTGCTTTCGGAGCGGAAGAACAGCTTTCCGTCGGCAGCGCCGCTTATGCCAGGGCGCACCGCAGGGAAATCACCAAACACGGCAAATTCATGTTCAACGCCGACAGTTGCGGATCGCTGCTCGGCTGGACCACCATCAACTACAACGGCCCCGCCGAGATTCAAGAACTGCTGGCCGAGGAATTGAAAAAAGTCAACATGTACGCGGAATTCACCACCGAGGCCATTCCGTTCATCGATCAGTTTCCCTTTGTTATGTGCGGCGTCCCCGGATTGTGGCTCCACCGCAAAAACTGCGCCAGCGGCATCTGGTTCCACCACCGCCCCGACAACAACATTTCGGTGGTTTCGCCGGAGGTGTTGGCGGCTTACGCCCAGGCGGCGGCAGGGTTCATCGCCAAGATCTCCAAGGCGGAAACTTTTCCGATCCGCCGTATGATCCCGCCGTCACAAATGAAACAGTTCCGGGCCGCCTGGCAGGATTTCTTCGGCGGTTGGTGAGTTATGACCAGACTGATACTCCTCCTGATAATGATCGGAATGACCAGCGCTATGGGACAAGTTAAATACGAATATCTGAAACACCACAGTACCGGTGCGAAAGTTCCGCTGGCCGGTACTTTTTCGACCGACCATGTGGTTATCCCGAAGGCTTACCGCGCCAGTACGGTGGAAATGCGCGGCGTCTGGGTGGCCACGGTCGGCAATATCGATTTTCCGGCCCATGCCACGGTTGAAGATTTCAAACGCGATTTCATCAATCTCGTCGAAAACCTGCGCCAGGCCAATTTTAACACCCTGATTTTTCAGGTGCGCCCGACCAACGACGCTTTTTACTCGTCGACCTTGAATCCGTGGTCGCGTTACCTGACCGGTCAGGAAGGGCAAAGCCTCAGGGGGTTCGATCCGCTGCAATTCATGATTGCCGAAACCCACCGCCGGAAAATCGAATTCCACGCCTGGCTCAACCCATACCGGGTCATCAACTCGACCACCATGTCAAAAACCGCCTATCTGAAAACGCTCGCTCCCCGGAATTTCGCCCGCATCGCCCCGCAAATGGTCCTGGATGTGCCCTCCGGCAAAGAGCGATTGCTGATTCTCAACCCGGGCGAACCGCGAGTGGTCAAATTCATTACGGACACCGTCCGGGAAATCATCGAAAAATATGACGTCGACGCCATTCATTTCGACGACTATTTCTATCCGTACAAAGACATCGGCCAGGCCGACGCCGCCACCTTCGCCAAAAACAATCCGCAACGCCTGGCACTGGATGTTTGGCGGCGCAATAACGTCGATACGGCCATCAAGAGTGTCTCGGACGCGATCAAGGCGTACAATCGCAAAAGCGGCAAAAACATCGAATTCGGCATCAGCCCGTTCGGCATCTGGGCCAACCAAGCCACCCACCCCGCCGGCTCGCTGACCAAGGGCCTGCAATCGCATTACACCCAATACGCCGACACCCGCAAATGGTGCCACAGCAACTGGATCGACTATATCGTGCCGCAAGTCTACTGGTCATTTGACTTCGCTCCGGCGGCCTACGGCGCGGTAACCGATTGGTGGGCCTACACCGTCCGGGATTCCAAGGTCAAACTTTATATCGGACACGCGGCCTACAAATTGGGCGACGGCGGCGCCTGGCAGAATTATCTTGAGCTCTGCAATCAGCTCCGTTACAATGGCAAACACCCGGAAATCCGCGGCTCCTGCTTTTTCTCCTACAAAAGCATTTTCACTCCCGCCAACAAAACCATGTTGCAGGGAATGGAAAAAATCACCCGCGAATACTGGAAATACCCGGCCCAAACACCGCGCTAAAAATCAAAAAAAATCATTCCCGATCGGTAATAAAATGCTTGAATAAAATACCAATTCAGCTATATTATTCCCGAACGGTAATAAAATATAGGGTGCCTGATGACAAAGAAAAAATTGCAATCCGCGCAGGAAATCGGAAACCTGATTCGGGCTACCCGCAAAGCCCAGAAAATCTCTCAGGAGCAACTTGCCGGCGTAGCTTCGACAGGAACACGTTTTATTTCAGACCTTGAGAACGGCAAAGGAACAATTCAAGTGGAAAAACTATTGAATGTGTTGAATGCGCTTGGGCTTGGCCTTTATATTTTCAACCGCTGGGAAAATGATTGATGGATCATCTGAATGTCTATTTGCATGATGTTGAAATCGGAGAGCTCTCTTCCGATAAAGGGCTTATGAGTTTCCGGTATTTTGAAGAATATATTTCCAGTCCAAATGCCCGCCCTTTGGCTTTTTCCATGCCGCTTCGCCTGGAGCCTTATGGCGAGGACAAGGTAATACCGTTTTTCTCCAATCTTCTTCCCGATGAAAGCGTTCGAATACGTATAGCCGAAATTCTCCGGGTTTCGCCAGAAAATATTTTCGGGTTATTGAAAGAAATCGGCGAGGACTGCGCGGGAGCGGTCGCATTGTATTCGCCGCCGATGGTCCCAACCGCGCCTACGGAGCCGATCTATCGCAAGCTCTCGGAAGCCGAGGCCGATCATATTCTGCGGCACCTGGCGGAACGTCCGTTGAATATCGGCGAAAAGGACTTCCATATTTCAGGAGCCGGCGCCCAGGATAAACTGGTAGCCTGTGTGGTGAAAGGAAAAATTCTTCTGCCCCTGAAAGGAACTCCGTCCACTCATATTATCAAGCCCGGAATTGAACGTTTTCCAGAAAGTGTTTTCAATGAATATTTTTGTATGAAGCTTGCGGAAAAATGCGGTTTACCTGTGGCAAAATGCGATATTCTAACGTTCAACAACATTCCTTATTATGTTACGGAACGATATGACCGTGTTCAGCGTAACGGAATCTGGACCAGACTACATCAAGAGGATTTCTGCCAATTACTGGAATATGATTCCAAAGTGAAATATGAATCGGAAGGTGGTCCGAAGCTACAGCAATGTTTTGCGCTTCTGCGACAAATGGAACTTTCCGCCGCGGATACGGTAACCTTTCTCGATCAGGTCATTTTCGACTTTCTGATCGGTAACGGCGATGCTCATGCCAAAAATTTTTCGGTGGTATATCATGGACGCCAGCCACACTTGTCCCCGGCGTATGATCTATTGTCAACCACCGTATATCCGAACCTTGAACCCAAATTGGCAATGAAAATTGATGGCGAATATAATTTCCGCTGGATTACGCCCGGCAAGCTGGTTCGCATGGGCCAAAAAGCCGGACTCAATGAAAAAATCGTCAAAACCGAAATTCAGAAGATTTGCAACAAAATGGCGAAAGTTACCAGTCCTCTGATTGAAAAGTTGAATCAAAAGCATCCGGCCTCGGTCTATTCCAAAATCCAAGGCGGCATCGAAAGAAGAATAGCTCAAATCAGTCTTGAAAAATCTTAACTTCAGTCGATTACTTTTCAAATTGTAATGTCTTTTTTAAACACAACTATCCCATAACTTTTCGAAACGTCTGTCCAGCCGAAACTGTATTGTCGTTTCTGCCTCGTTTTCCCCGATTTTTCTGATTCTTATTTGGAATTAGTATCCGTCAGCCTGGCGATGGCGCGGAAGCCGATGTCGCGGCGGCAGAAACATTTTTCCCAATGAATTTTGTCGACCGCGGCATATGCTTTGTCGATGGCTTCGCGAATGCCTTTGCCACGGGCGCACACACCGAGGACGCGGCCGCCGGTATTGACGATTTTGCCGTCCTTCAGCGCGGTTCCGGCGTGAAAGACTTTGGCCCCGGTCGCGGCGGCTTCCGCCAGCCCTTTGATTTCAAAACCCTTTTCATAGGAATCCGGGTAGCCGCCGGAGGCCATTACCACACAGACGGCGGGATCGGCGGACCATTTCAGATTGGCTTCGCTGAGCTTGCCGTCTACGGTTTTCAGCATGGCGTCCAGCAGGTCGCTGTCCAGGCGGCTCATCACTGACTGGACTTCCGGGTCGCCGAAGCGAACGTTGAATTCCAGTACTTTCGGCCCTTTGTCGGTAATCATGGCGCCGACAAAAATCACACCTTTGAAATTCAGGCGGTCGGATTGGATACCCTTGAGAAACGGATTGAGAACTTCCACCCGGATCCGCTCCATCATGGCGTCGTCGACGACCGGAGCCGGAGAATATGAGCCCATGCCGCCGGTATTCGGCCCGGCGTCGTTGTCAAAGGCGCGTTTGTGATCCTGCGAGGAAGCCAGCGGCAGGATGGTTTTGCCGTCGGTCAGGGCTAGAATAGAGGCTTCTTCACCAAACAGGCATTCTTCCACCAGCACTCGGGCGCCGGATGCTCCGAACATGCCGCCGAAGCATCCTTCGACGAATTTAATGGCGTCTTCCGCGTCGAAAGCGACCAGGACACCCTTCCCGGCGGCCAGGCCGTCGGCTTTGATAACGATGCCTTTTTCGCCGTTGGCGAATTCCTGCCGGACATATGCGGCCGCAGCTGCGGCGTTGTCAAAAGCGGCGGCGCGGGCGGTGGGTATGCCGTGGCGCTCCATAAAACTCTTGGCAAAACTTTTGCTGCCTTCGAGCTCGGCGGCGGCCTTATCGGGGCCGAACACCTTCAGTCCGCGTTTTTCGAAAACGTCGACGATACCGGCGCACAGCGGAACTTCGGGGCCGACCACGGTCAGGCCGATCTGATTTTTCTCGGCGAAATCCGCGAGTTTCTCCAGTTCTTCCACACCGATATTGACGCATTCCGCATCGGCGTCGGCAGCGATTCCGGCGTTACCGGGCGCACAGTAAACTTTTTCCGCCTGAGCGCTTTGCTTAAGTTTCCAACACAAAACATGTTCACGACCGCCACTGCCGACTACCAGGATATTCATCTTGCTTTCTCCATTCTGAAAAATATTAACAATTTTCAGTTACTTTACTTCAATTCCGGCTATTTTCAACCTTGATTTCCCGAACATGCGTAGTATCTTAATGGATACTAATCCTGGAGAAAAAAATGAAAAATTTCGATTTGTGTGTAATCGGCGGCGGTCCCGGCGGTTATGTCGCAGCCATCCGGGCCGGTCAACGCGGCCTCAACGTAGCGCTGATTGAAAGAAAAAATCTCGGCGGTACCTGCCTGAA
>JAVBRM010000192.1:0-13771 GCA_031548025.1 Victivallaceae bacterium
CCTGCAGCGCATTGCACATTTTCAACGCGCGCGGCGCCGCCAGCGCCAGAATTCCCGCTTCGCTGGTTAACTCCATTCCATCCGGCAACAGTTCGCAAACACAGTTTCGGGTATAAATATAACTTTGAAAAGTCCCCACGCTGACCACCGGAACCGCCGCCGCGATTCGATCGTCCAATGCCGTAAGCCACATGGTTTGATTGCCGCCACCGCTCGCCCCGGTCGCCCCAAGCCTCTTCGAGTCCACATAGGAAAGCGAGCTGAGCAGATCGATTCCCCGCATATTATCCACGACCTGAGCTCCCATCGGGGTTTCTCCAAGCAGAAAAAGCGATCCCCCCAGCATACGCCCGTGGTGCTCATAAGTACAATGAACGCTCGAACGTTCACCCAAGCCGAAAGTATCCGGCGCCAGACACACATATCCGTTTAACGCCAATTGATGCCCGCGCGCCTGAACCTTCGCGGCGATTTTCCCCTGCTGCCAATGCCCGTGCATGTTCAGTACCGCAGGAAAAGGCCCCTCTCCGTCCGGCACATAGAGGTTGGCGGTAACGTACACTCCGGGGCGACTCTGATACCAGATTTTGCGGATTGAATACCCATTCAGTTTTATAATTCCGGTTTCATGAACATCCAGCGGCAATGCCGGATCATATGAACCCCCCAGCTTCCCCCAGATCTTTTTTCGCAATCCGACTCGATATGCTTGCCATTCGTCCATGGATTCAGTCGGCAGTCCGAAACCGCAGTCACGGCGTTCAGCTTCCAGTTCCAAACGTTTTCGAATATAATCCTTGCCAGATTCGTACCAAACTCTTGGAATGCTCATTTTTGCTTTATTCCCGAGCCCATTTGCCCTTTAGATTATTCGCCGTCAAATCCTTACTGGAAAATTCACTTGCCGTTCCTGATTTCGATTTCTCGGACTCGACATGCATGTCGCAAAACAGTACGTTTGCGCTCCCGGCATGGGCCGGCCATGGCGCTCCATTGGTGTTCCAACTGCCGGAATGCACTGTATCACTACCCCGCAATGTACCGGGACCTATGGCATCCATTATGAATATGGTTTGGCCGGGTCTTTTGATCATATTGGTTTTGGCCGGCACATAATGATAGGCTGTGCCGGACATACCGGCTCCGGTACTGCCCCCGATATATTGATAATTGATGCCATAGCCGATCTGAGCGTAACCGCCATGCACCCAGTTCGTGTTCCTAGTCGCAGTGGCGCTCATGACATACTGCCGCCAATCCATGCTGTCCTTAGGCCTGAACTGCGGACACAACAATACATTTCCCGTCAGATATCCCTCTCTCACGACCAATGCTCCCCACGTTATATATTTCGTTGGGTCTGCGGCATAATAATTGCGGGACGGCATAAAGTAGTCGCCATTGTCGTTAATATAAGAACTCGCGGCAACGCCAACCTGTTTCAAGTTGTTTATGCAAGTCGCATTCTTCGCCGTCTCCCGGGCTTTCTGGAGCGCCGGCAGGAACAACGCTGCGAGGATGGCAATGATCGCGATCACAACCAGGAGCTCAATGAGTGTAAATCGTTGATGTACATGTTTTTGAAGTTTTTCCTTCATAATTTCACCATCCTTATATAATCTTATCGTGAGAGCAGTTTCTGGCGCATCGCGTTCATGGTTTCCATATCGCCGTCTACGGCTTGGTCGACGATTTCCTTGAGCTCTGCGTCGCTGAATTTCCCCAGTACTTTGGCGTATTCGTAGGCTTTGCGGTCGAGGAAGCCCTGGTACCAGGCTTCCATCCGCCGGGACGAAAGCCAGCGGCTGTTGTCGATATCCACATATAGAGTGCCGTAATCGGTGGTGCGTTTGCCGTCGCGGGAATCGTAGGTGCAGAAGCCGTCCCCTCCGGCCATGCCGTCGATATGCCAAAACGAGAAATTCGACGATGCGCCGAAGCGGATATTGAGCCAACTCGCCCGCCGGTACATCAGCGGCGAATTTACATTCTGCAAAACACCGTAGCACTGCAATTCGACCCCGGTAGCCTTGACCATGGCCGCAATTTCCGGAGTCACCCGCTTCTGACTCAATCGTATGATATTCAAGACCTTGCTCATCGCAGCCAGGTTCCGGTGTCCCTGCGGGTTGTTTTGAATTTTAATGGATGAATCTACCTTGACCCCGGCTTTGGCGGATTGAATCAATTCCGCCCAGCGGTGGCATTTGCCCATCAGACTTTTGGGATCGTCGAAATCCCCGTGGGGTTCGTTGTTCGGGTAGAAAATGATATGCTCAGGCGGAATCCCGTAGTTTTTTTTCACGTGGTCGGCCAATGCCCGGATGAAATTCACTACCCCGCGCTTCCAGACCGGAGTATCGGTTTTGAGCTGAATTTTGCCCTGATGGACAAAACCCCGCGCTTCCCAGGCGAGAAAAAAGTACAACCGTTTGTCTTTCAGAGAACTGAACGCGGAAAGAAATTTGTCCAGATCGTCGAAGTTGGTGCTGATGATATTGCCTTCCCGGTCGACTTTCGGGTAAATATCCATACCATCCATTCCCGGCGTGCCGCAGTAAATGGTATTGATGTCGTACTCGTCATAATAACTTGCCAGATTCTTGTCCCCGCGTCCATAGAAGGTGGCATATTCAAATACCGAATTGTTCAATTTGATCTTGTCCAAATCCACATCCAGCACATTGACCGTAAACGGAATTTTTTCCGGTTCAAAGCCGGTCAGCGCCGGTTTGATGTACAGCAGTCCGCGATGAATACCGGGTTCCAAGCCGGCGGTTTTTAGCTCCACCAACAGCGGCATGGTGGTTTTGGGAGCGATTCGCAGCAAGCTGTTCAAGTAGAGCGGCAGTAACGGATCATATAAATCACGATTACTATGCGACAGCTTCATAATTTCGCAGAACGTCAAGTGCTTACTCAATGCCAGAGGTTTCAGCAGCCGGTTGAAGCGCTTGACTTCCTCTTCATCGTTAATCAACTTGATCTGCCCCATGAACGGCTCCGTCGTGAGGTTGGAAATCGCGAGCCCAACCAATATCTTTTCGCCCACAGCAGCGGTGAGATTGATCTCCCGGAGCGGCTTGGAGTTGGACGTCAAGCTCATGTCGTTGTCCCAGACCGGCCCCTCCCAAACCAGCAGCGAGCGCTGCCCGAGTTCCGCCGAAATCAAAGATTGTTCGATATTGAACAGCGCAGCGTTCATGACATCCCAGTATTGCGGATCGTTGCCGTGCTGCCCGACCATCTGGTTCAGTTTTTCGAATTCCCGGCTGACCGCGGCGCTGTATTTATTATGCCGACACTTTTCCAACTGTTCCTGCAAATATTTCTGCCGTCCGAGCGGCAACAATTTGCCGAATGTTCCAGGCTGATGAAAATCAGCCACTTCACGCCACGAAGTAGGACCGTCCGAGGTAGGGCCATTGCGTGTAAAATTGCAGCGCGCCAACGATTTATCGAGGTCCATTTCGGCTAGGGGAATGCTCATGGTCACCACGTATTTTTCCGGAAAAATCTTCACGGCGGCCGTGAAATTACTCTGGAAATCGTCGGACCGCTGGCGTGACCGGATGTAGTGCGAGGCCGCGGTTTTGCCCCCCGCATTGACTGCATAATGCCGGTAACCGGTGCCGTGCTCAACGAAAAATTCCACACAATCGCCGGAATACGCGTCTTTCCCGTCCGTTTTGAGCGTCACACCCGAAGGAATCGGTACATTGAAGGTCACGACCAGATTCTTGTCATCGGGTTTGAGCTGGACAGTGGCTGCGGTTTTGATGAATTTCTCGTCCGCCTTGACGAAAGAATCCAGCAGTTTTCCAGGCCGGTCCGGTACCGTAAACGGCAAGGACCACTCCCCGAAAATAATATTGGGGTCCTTGACCGAAATCCCCTTGACCGCGGATTCCACCATCGCCGGGACCTCGACACTGTCCCAGAGCTTGACGTCGTCGATCACGCCGGTGAAAGCCTCAAGGAGATTCTTGCTGCCCCGGTTACTGGAGCCGATGGTAAACACCGGAAACCCCTCGGGACTCCTGCCCGCGAGATCGGTAAATCCCCACCCTTTGTCATCCACGGCCGCATACAACTTGCCGTCCAGCCAGATCTGCAACTTTCCCTCCGAGGCGGAAGCGACACGGAGCGTATACCACTGCCCCGGCTTCCAGTCGACTTCTTTTCCCTTGAAACTATAATCGCGGACAGTCTTCTTGCTGACGTCATCTCGAAGTAGAAACCGAACTTCGATCTGCGAAAATTTGTTGATCCCGACGCTGAAATGCCCGCGCCCGCTGCTGTGCCGCGCGACACTGGCCAAGACTCCCGGCTGCTTGTCCGCCGGCTGTAATTTCAACTCCAGAGTGAACTCTTTCCAATCCATCAACTGCCGGAAACGCGCGACATCGATTCTCTGATCCCCCGCCGCGCCGGGCGTACCGTCCCAACCAGGAGCCGTTTTCACAGTATCGTCCAACGGCAATTTCGGCTTGGAACCGGGATTGAAATCCCATTGATAAACCGGCTCCGCCCCCGCCAATACCAGCAACGGCATCAACAACAACAAAATAAATTTAAACATGATTATTCCCCTGGTTTGAGATTAAAGTGTTCGCAATACCGATTATACAGATTCCCGGCCTGGAGCCAGAATGAATTGGGACTCATAAAATGAGAAAATTCAAAAGTACATGCTTTTTGAATCCCGGCGGCCTCAGCGGCCTGGAGTTTAAAACGCATTTTATCCCATTTGATCGGCGGAAAGCGAAACGGCATATCACGGTCGAAGGTTTCCACATTGGTCCATAATTCAATCCCATGCTTGTCCGCCAATTCCTGGTTGAGTTTCAACACTTCCGTAAGCTGACTGTAATCAACGTGTCCATCCTGAAACGCGCAAATATCGACGATCCCGGCTATTTTTGGAAAAGCATTTTCCCACAATTGACGGTGGTTCTCCATATCCAGAGGACGCCCGGCATTCCTGCCTGACTTAGCGCCAAGCATGCCTGGTGACATGATAATCGGCTGTCCCCCGGAAAGCTCTTTGCAGAAGCGTCCGATAATCTGGAAATTCTCGACATCCTCCGCGCCGGCAGTGCTGATTTCTTTGCTGAAATACCAGCCGTGAAAGGCCTTCCTATGTCCATATCTTTTCCAGGCTTCCGCCATCAATTCACATTCGATGGGTACTTCCGCTTTTCCCCAAGCCGCATTCAATCCCTGCCAGTCATATTGTCCGGTGTAGCGGTAAAGTCCCCAATAATATTTCATGCTGTATTTTTCCGCCAGCGAAAGAAACATATCCGGAAGATCGATTTCGGATTCTATGATAAAATTCAATTTTTCCTTCAAAACTTCAGAAGGATACGAGATGAACTCCCGCCGTCCGCTCCGGATTTGAATCACGGTATCGATGCCAATCGCTTTCATGGCCGCAAAGTCTTTGTCCCACTCATCATATCCCCAATTCTGGCTTGGGATATCGCTGGATACTTCGTCCAAAAAAGTTGCTGTAATTTTTAAAGACTGCATATTTTTACCCTTTCATGAGTTATGGCATAATCCCCGGCAGTCAGGTATTCCCGCCCCAGAAAAACCGATTGCTCGATTTTCAAGTGATCGTTTTCGAAGCGGGCCTGAACGAAAGTGGCCTCGTCCCCGGTGCGCAGCTGCGGCAACTCGATTCCCGCCAATGACGCCGGAGCCAGGCTGCATAATTTCCAGGCTTGGACAAAATCCAACCCGACTTTGTTCACCAGAAATTCCACACTGCGGTTATTCTGGAACCATGCCCCGGCCAGAAGTTGCTCGTCCGGCAAATGGATAAAGCCGCTCGGCTCAATGATGCAGTCGACTCCCCCCAGTCGCCGATAACGCCCCGGCTTGCATCCGGCGTGCATGTTCGCATCCGAAACCATGAAGCATTTATCGTATCCTTTCTGTTTCAGCGCCACCCGGACCACCTCCGGCGGCAGGTGAAAGCCGTCTCCCACCATACCCAGGGCCAATCCGTCGTTGTCGAGAAATCCCCAGAACGGATTGGCAAAGCGGTGTATTTGCGAGGCCGCGCCGTTGGCGAAATGGGTCACCATGGAAGCCCCCCGCCGTACCGCTTCGTCAATCGTAGCTGTGTCCGGACAACAATGTCCCAATGCCACTTTGATTTCATGATTGACGGCGGCGGAAATGAACTCCATGGCTCCGGGTTCTTCCGGAGCGACATTGACCATGCGGATGCGGTGTCCGCTGAGCTCATTCAAACGCCGGAAGCGCGCCCAGTCCGGGGCCATGATATAGGCTGGATCGTGACCGCCGCGCCACCCCGCCCGCGGTGAAATAAAAACTCCCTCATGGAAGATCCCGCAGAAAAGCGCGGCCAATTCCCGGTCTTCCGTCAGGAAGCGATTGAGGCTGACGGCGGTTTTTTCCAACAAATCATACGGCGTGGTGGTAAAGGTCGCCAGCACCCTGCCGACGCCGTTGCGGATCAGATGATCGCCGATCCGCCAGAGTTGGTCCGGCGAGTTCACTTCATTATAAGCGATCCCGAAACCGCCGTTGTGCTGCAAGTCAACCAGCGGCGGCAGCAGATAGGACAAGCCCGGCTCAGAGCCTATCTTCCGGACCTCCGCAATCCGTCCGCCGCGGACCGTTACCGCCACCGGATCGCCCTGCAGAGTTATTCCTTTGTATTCAGAGGAGTGACTGTACATCGATTTTGCTTCCGTTTTTCAATGACTCATTGACCGCGATACCGACTAACACCGCCTGAATGCCGTCTTCCAGCGTCGCCAGGCGCCCGGAAGATGCATTGCCGAACAAATCCTCAAACAACCGTTTATCGGCGCCGCCATGGCTTCCGGCTTCCTCTGCCAGCTCGATATTCTCCGGCTCCTTGACGCCATCGCGATAAATCAACACGCTGGCCGGGGCGTTGCTCCGCCGGCGCATTTCGATACGTCCTTTGTCGCCTTCGAAAAATATATCTTCTCCGGCAATATTGCAATGGGCCGCCAGCGAATAATTCACTCCAACCCCATTGGCATATTTGATGCCCACCGACAAAAAATCCTCGCTGTCGATTTCCGGCGAAAATACACATTTGTCCGGCAGATATGACCCCTCGGTGGCGTACTTGGCAAACAGCTCGAAATCAATGTTGTTTTTCGAAATTTCCGCCGGCAGGGGACACTTGGCAATATGCGGGCAGGTATGGCAGTTTTCGCCATGAAAAGGCGAAGCCTTGGGTCCATAGCACCGCAGTTCGCCGGTCGCGGTGACTTCCACCGGTTTAGAATTCAGCCACCAGTTCAATTTGTCGAAATGGTGCGAAGATTTATGAATCTGCAGACCGCCGGACAAAGCCTTCTGCCGATTCCAACGCCGAAAATAACTGGAACCATGATCCCAGCCGAGCATTTCGGCATAATAAGCACTGTTGACCTTGCCGATGGCGCCTTCGTCCAACAATTGCTTCACCGTCCGGGCGGCAATATGATACCGGGCATTGTGGGAAGTCGCGGCGAAAACCTTCGGATTGCGCGCCTGGGCTTCGATAATATCACGGCACTGCCCGATATTCACGCAAAGCGGTTTTTCGCAGATACATGAAATCTGCCGGTCCAGCGCCTGGACGATATAATCACGGTGGTAATAATCCACAGTGGTGACCAGCAACAGGTCCGGCTGGGTTTCACGGCACATTTGGTCAAAATCGGTAAAACATGGAATATCTATCTCAAGCGATTCATTGAATGCGCGCATTTTTCCGGCTTCGATATCCATCAATCCGACCAACCGGTAATTTTCAGCATAATCCGCCTTGAGCGATTTGACAAAAGCACGAACCCGCCTGCTGGCTCCGATAATTGCAACCTTAATCATAACACATCCTATTGTTACCATATGTTTCTATCTATTATTATATCTTACAAGATGAATTTGTCAACCATCGTTTGCCAATTTTTAAACAAAATGTATATTACCAATAACAACAAATGGTATGATATGGCGATTGAACGAAAGAAAGACACGGTTTACGAGCACCTGAGACAGGAAATTCTTGAACGGCGGTTATGCCCCGGCAGCCGCTTGCCGCGGGAAGTGGAACTGGCCAAACAACTCGGTGTCGGCCAGGTGACTTTGCGTAGCGCCCTCGCCCGGCTGGAAGCGGAAAAACTGGTCGAACGCATGCCCGGCAAAGGTACTTATATCACCGATCTCCTGGAACGTCATACTTTCATGATGGTCCTGCCGGACGGCGCGGAGAGCATCGAAACTTCGAGCCGTTATGTCGCCGCCGGCATCGACGAGGCCGCCAACGACCGGGCGGTCACCCTGGAGCGCTGTCCGATCAGGCTGCTGATGAGTTTCAGCGACAGCGAATGCCGCGAAATGATCCAGCGCCATCAGATCTCCGGAGTCATTCTGGAAAGCGGGCACAACCGCATAGCACCCGATTTGATCGCCAGGATGAAGATGTTGAATCTGCCGGTAGTCGTACCGCATGGTTTGCCGAATGACGCCGAGGAAACCGGTTTTTCCATCCTCCGTACCGATGAACGCAAAGCGTTTGCCGGTGCTTTCCACTATCTGCAGAAGCTCGGGCATCGCCGGATTGCGATTCTGCTGCTGAACCTGCCGGCGGAAAATCTGACCGCCATCCGCGGCTTCACCCATGACGAATTGAAGGAATTCTATCAATACAACAATCTCAGCACCGATCTCAACCTGATCCGTTATGTCTCCAACCAGACCGAGGAAAGCATTCGCACGGTCCGCGCCTGGATGCTCGGACCGAATCCGCCGACTGCGATTATCTGCCATTCGGATCAGGTAGCCATGCGGGTTTATCAGGCTTTGAAAGAAATGAACATCCGAATCCCTCAGCAGATTTCAGTGATGGGTTACAACAATTATCCCGGCAGCCAATTATTGCTGCCGCCGTTGACCACCATTGATATCCAATTCAAAAAATGCGGGGAAATGGCGCTGGATCAACTGATGAATCACGAAGAATGGTTTCAACCGGGAATCACTCCGCCGGAAATCTTTACCCCCCATAAACTGATCGAGCGCGGCAGCACTGTCCAGTCAAGCCTGTAGCTTCGCCAAAATTGCGAAGATTTTGGTGTTTGATTGGGATTCGGCAAACACGCCGGTAGCGAGCTACCGAAGTGATTTGACGAAACCGAGGCAAACCCGAAAGATCGCAACCGCTTGCGGCAAGCGTCTTTCCGGTATATTTTCTCGGGAAAGTCTCGAACGATGCCCGCATCGCCCTTCGCCTCTCCCAATAAAATCTCCTCGTAAATCCTACTTGTTTTGGCGAAGCTACAGGCTTGACTGGACAGCAGCGCCGCGCTCGTAGAATAATTTCAGTTGTATTTGGGTGGGCCTTATCCTTTGACCCCGCCCAACATGATACCTTTGACCAGGCGTTTCTGCATGAAGACGAATACGATAATCATGGGAATCACGCTCATCGCCACCGCCGCCATCAGCAAGTTGGTCTGTTGTCCCTGCGAGCTGTCAAAAGCCAGCATACCGATCGGCAACGTATATTTGTCGGGGCTCTTCATCATGACCAAGGGCCAGAACATCGTATTGTAGTTACCCATGAAAGTAAAGATGGTCAATGTGACGATCGCCGGCCGCGCCAGCGGAAGAATCACCGTCCAGTAGAGCTGCCATTTGCTGGCGCCGTCGATCAGCGCCGCCTCGTCCAACGAAGCCGGGATATTCATCATGAACTGGCGCATCAGGAAGGTTCCGAAAGCGCTGAAAGCCGCCGGCAGGATCAAGCCGGGATACGTGTCGATCAGTCCGAAACGGATCATATTCTGATAGTTCGGGATCATCATGACCAACCCCGGCAGCATCATGGTGCCGAGATACATCAGAAACACAGTATTGCGTCCTTTCCACTGCAGCCGGGAGAAGCTGAAAGCCGCCAGACTACTGGTGAAAACCTGCAGAAAAGTCACCCAACCCGCCACGAAAATACTGTTCCAATACCAGCGGCCGAACATGATGCCGCGGAGATTAAACACGTCCGCATAGTTTCTCCATTGGAAAACTTCCGGCAGCCATGAGTCGAGCCCTACTTCTTCGAGGCGTTTCAAGCTGGCCAGGATCATCCAGGTAAAAGGAAGCACCATACTCAGTGCCACAATCGTCAGTACCAGATGCAATATAAAAAGTCTGGCAGATTTGGTAACTATAATTTTGTCAAACATGATATTCTGATCTCCCATGAATTAATCGTTGGTGTAGCGGTTGCCGAATTTCCAGTTGAAGATGGTCACGACGAATACCATGGCAAACAATGCCCACGATACCGCCGACGCATATCCGAGGCGTCCGGTGGCAAAACCTTCGCTGTAAATATAGTAACTCAAGGTAGTGGTCGACCCGGCTGGTCCCCCCTGGGTCATGGCTCGAGCCATTTCGAAACCGCCCTGCAGACCGCCGATAATCGCCATAATCAGAATAAAGAAAGTAATATTCGAAAGCTGCGGCCAGGTAATATTCCAGAAACGCTGCCATTTGCTGGCACCGTCGATATCCGCGGCTTCGTAAAGTTCCTGGGAAACCCCGGAGAGCCCCGCCAGGTAGAGCAACATATTGTTGGAACCGATCGATCCCCACAAACCCATGAAAATCAACGAGGGCTTGGCCCAGTAATAGTCGGTATGCCATTTCGGCGGGCTGATGCCGCCGACCGCCTTCAACGGCAGGTCAAACATGACAATGCTCGCTCCGAGCAGAGCCAGGGCAAATACCATGATCGCACCGCTGATAATTACCGAGTCGGTCATGCCGTAGTCCAACAGACAGCGATATTTGCGGCCGCGGATCAGAACGATTATCGTTCCCAGCCAGCAGGCGGCCAACACCCACAGAGTCAACTGCTTCGTATATCCCCAGTGGTGACAAAGGATCAGGGGAACGCTGAAAATGATTATACTGACGATCAAACTGACGGTACCGCAGTCGCCGTCGAGCCAATGCTGCAGTTTACGCCAGAAACAATAAATCATCAGCACTGCGACAGCGATAATCAGCCAGAAGGAAACCGATTCGGCGACATTCTGGGGGATCTTGGCCAAACTCGGAGATATCGACTCCAAAACCGGAGTCAAAGCATTATTGATAGGACCGTTGTCCGGGCTGTAAAGTTTTTTCCAGAGAATGAAAGTACTGACCCCCGCGGTGAAGTGCGGAAAGTAGAATAAAGTACGATAAATCGTCTGTCCGCCGACCGAACCCATAATCAGAATCGTGCCGGTCAAACCGCAAATCAGCATCATCATCGCGGTGGCCTGCATCCCGACCAGCATCAGGATACTGATCGAAACAACCAGGATAGCCGTGGTAATCACGATCCCCCAGACCCGCTTGTTGTTGCCGCGAAAGTCGTTGTTCAACAACATGGCCGCCATCAGGCTGCCGGCCATGCCGAAAGGAATACCGATCATCAGGAACAGCGTATTGCCGAGGTACTTGAAGAAGTCCGGTTCATTCAGGAGTTTCTGGAAGTTGGCAAATCCGACAAACTGCACGGATTCCGTTTTGAACATATTATGGAGTTCCAGGTTCCAGTTGGTAAACGCCATCACCAGACTGATTACCAGGGGCACCGCGGTAAAAGTCATGAACCCGAGGATGTTGGGGAGCAGAAATCCAAGGCCGGTCGCAATTTCACGTACATCTTTTTTCGTAAGCATCTTAATTATTCCTCCAACATGCCTTTAGCCCGATAGTATGCCAGATAAAACGGGTTTTTAATTAATTTGGCCGGTATTTTCAGGCCCTTTTCTTTCAATTCATTGATTTTGACCTGATCCTCGGTATCTTTTTCCCACTGGGCTTTCAACTCGGGGTTGGCCTCGATTGAATCGGCGATAGAGGCATTGTAACGCGCTTCCGCCTCCTGGGCGGCCTCTTCGGCACTACACAGATTGTTGGTATATTTATTAAGAGACTAGCTGCTCCAATCGGTTCCCATCAGATTGAAATACGGCGAAGAAGCATTCGGCAAGGCAATTTCCAAAGCCCATTTCAACTCCGCGGCATGAACGTTCCCTTCATTGGGACGCGGCGCCAGGTATTTGGGATTGCCGATGGCAAATTCCGGGTTCGGCGGCAGTCCGTCGGCATGCTCGATAATATAATCATTATAATCCTTATCCGCCAGAAATTCCAGGAACCACCGGGCCAGTTGTTTGTTCTTGCTGCCGGCGTAAACAGTAATCTGACGGGCGGAAATAAGCAGGTTTTTGAATTCATACATCGGCAACTGGACCGACTTGACATTGAGCGGAGTAGCGAATTCGCGGAAACGGATCAGAGCGTAGCGACCGGTCTGGATGATCGCATACTGCTGACTCATGAACTGAGAAAAGTTGGCTCCGCCATATCCGGACTGGACGTTGGCAGAAGCCACTTCCGCCGCGGTGGGAAAAAGACGGTCTTCATAGGTCCATTTATACAACAATTTGAAAGCTTTAACCACTTCCGGATTGTTGATGGTCGAACGGGTCAGGGTTTCATTATAGAAGTCATATCCCTTACTGCGGGAGATACATTGAACCATTGTCATACTGGTCAGGATGGACTGTCCGAAGAAAACCCGGTTTTTCGGATTGTCTTTGTTGGCGCGTGCGACAAATTCTTTACCGAAAGCCTCAAACTCTTCGGGGGTCCACTCTTCCGGCGGCTCCGGCATGTCGTATTTCTTGAAAGTATCGAGGTTACACCAGAAGTTTCCGACCGCGCCGTTAGTAATATAAGCGCGCTGCTTGCCATTCACATCCAATATCCCGGCCAAGCCCTTATAGGTATGGGCGATATCGTATTTGCCCTGCTTCGCATAGGGGGTGAGATCATCGGTTACCCCCATTGCCTCATAAAAACGCACGGTATTGGTTTCGATCAAGTCGCCGCCCACACCGGATACGGCATGGATCATCGAGGAACGGGCATCACTGGGGTCAAGGCGCAATTCTGCGGCCGGCTTGCCAGTCGGGGTGACATGGCCTTTTTTTACCAACCATTTGTGGAATAATTCTATTTGTTCATAACGTTGAGGGTTTGCATCGCTTTTCCAGTAGATCACCGGAACTTCTTTCTGGTGTGACGCTCGTGTCATCCAAGTGTAAATTGAGGCCACAATCAATATTCCCAATATGGCCAGGAAAAGTTTTTTCATCAGCAAGCCCTCTTTCGATATTTTTGTCTCCGAATAAATTTCAATGCGATAACGAATTACCACCCAACTAATCGCTTTTTTATATAAAATGCGATTGAGGTTTAACATAGCAGTGTCCAAGACAGTTTCAAGCCGGGATCAAAAAATTTACATCTTATTTTCACAAACATCATTTCCCAAAAAAAGTCTGTTTTTCTCTTTCCGGGCTATTGACAAAATGAGAGGAAGCGGTTATAATTAACAATAGAACAACATAGAACAACTTGTTTTAAAAATCATAGAATATCAGGAGTTTGGAATGATAAGACTCGGCGTTGTCGGATTCGGCATGAGAATCGGCGGACTTTATAAGAAAATATTGAAAGAGGTTGATCCCGATTTCGTTTTGGGCGGCATCGTGGACCCGGACGAAAAACGGGTCCGGGCGGCGCTTCCGGAGAACGAGCGCGAGGTGAAATTTTACGGCAGCATCGCCGAGCTGGTAAAAAAGGGAAAAGTGGACGCCATTCTGATTGGAACCCGCTGCGATCTCCATGCCGGACAGGCCATGGAAGC
>JAVBRM010000194.1:0-7132 GCA_031548025.1 Victivallaceae bacterium
TGGGGGGCAGAAAGATTATTTTCATGATTGGGATAAAAAGAAAAAGCGTTATGAAAAAATTGAATATATGCAAGAACAAGGGTTTTCTTTTGATGATGCTGATGCATTAACAAAAGGTTGGAACACTTTACAGAAAAATGAAGCCAATAGTTTAAAGTATATTTTAGATAATGGTGGTTCAAAAGAACAACTTTTCGACTATCGAAAAAGCAAAGATAAAGAAAAGTTCATGGCTGAATTTAATGGGAAAAATACGCCTGAAGCGAATGCTAATGACAACAAACCTATTGAATCAAAACCAGTAAAAAGAACACAAGCACAAAAATACACTAATTTTTCAGATGTTGAAAAATTGAATGGATGGGTGAGAAGCAAGGTAAAAGATAAATTTCAAGGATGAGTTATTTTTCAGGCTTCTTTTCTGGTTTGTGTTATAATCATTCTTTTTTAACTGCTTCTGGTGGCGACGATGTCCGCGTCGGTTCCGGCAACTCCTTTGATGATGATATCGCCGAGTTTTACCGGTGCTTGCAGCGTTATGTTTTTCAACTCTTCAAGGGCTGCGGCCAGGGTCTCGAATGGCAGAGGATGGGTGCTTTTGACACTGAGCAGTTCAAAATCGGAGCCTTTTATGATAACATTTGAGGTCAATACCCGGACCGGGCAAAGTATTTCGTCGACCGCCCATTTACGGCCTTTTTCACAGGCGCAGCCGGCTATGTGCGGTTCCGCGCCGCCGGTCGTCACTGTCAGTTTGCACCCTCGCGGGCAGACAATGCATGTAAGTTTTTTCTCTGTCATTTTATCCTGATTCCTACTTGACCGCCGCATCCGGCGATATCTTCCGCTTTAACCGTCAGGTATTCCATTTCCGCGGGGTATATGTGCCTGAACGTTTTTTCTGCAATCACCTTGCCTTCGGCATCGACGAGTTCAAGCCGGCACCGGTCAAATTTCCGGGTGCTTCGAAAGGCGATATCCTCGTCGCATTCTCCACTCAAATAATCGGGTTTCACATAACGCACCCCTTCCAGCGGACAACACTTGATACCGCTGTGTTTTGTCGCTTTGCCGGCAATATAGTCGGCGGCGGCCCGGGCGGTTTTTTCCGCTTCTTTTGAAGCATAATCGGCGAGATCGTGGACATGAAGCGCATTGCCGCAGCAGAAAATACCCGGCACCGAACTCATAAAAAGTTCATTGACCACCGCCCCGCCGGTAAGCGGCGAGAGTTCGACTCCGGCACCGGCGATAACTTCATTTTCCGGGATCAGTCCGACCGAAAGCAGCAGCAGGTCACAGTCGATATCGAATTCCGTGCCGTCGATCTGCTCGAATTTCTCGTTTACCCGGCAAACCGTCAGTCCTTCGATCCGGTCTTTCCCGCGAATTTCTTTAATCGTCGAGCTCAAATACAGTGGGATATCGTAATCGTTCAAGCATTGCTGAACATTGCGCTCCAATCCATTGGAATAAGGCATGATTTCCACCACCGCCGCCACCGGGATATTTTCCCAGGTCAGCCTTCTGGCCATGATCAGGCCAATATCGCCCGAACCGACGATAACGGCCCGTTTGCCGGGTTTGATATTTTCGAGGTTCATCATCCGCTGGCAGGCGCCGGCCGAGTATATTCCCGCCGGGCGGTTGCCAGGCAGCGCTATGGCTCCCGCCGGACGCTCGCGACATCCGCTGGCAACAATGACCGCACCCGCCTGGTAAACGGCATATCCTTCCCGCGAAACGGTATGCACTTCCAGATCATCCGTGACTTTCAATACCGTGGTGTTAAGTTTCGCTTCGAGCCCGAGACTGTTAAAATCCTCCATGAGCCTCTCCGCGTATTCCGGCCCGGTCAACAGCTCACCGAAATAATGCAATCCGAAACCGTCATGAATGCACTGATTGAGAATGCCGCCAAGCCGGTTGTCGCGTTCAATCAACAGCAAATCGCTGATTCCGGCCCGATGAGCGGCATTGGCCGCCGCCAACCCGGCCGGACCGCCGCCGATAATCACCAATGTTTTTTTGATCTTATCCATCATTAAATTTCTCTGAGTTGGCCGCGGCAGACGACTGAATTGCGGCTTTTTAGTAATAAATCGTCGGCATTCAGCCCGGTTACTTCTTTGATCACCGAAAATAACCTGGGGGTACAGAATCCTCCCTGACATCGGCCCATTCCCTGGCGTGTCCGGTTTTTGATGCTGACCAGCAGCCTCGCGCCGAGCGGATTTTTCAATGCCTCGATGATTTCCGCTTTGGTGATTTCTTCACAGCGGCAAATGATCGAGCCGTAATCGGGATTTTCGCGGATGAGTTGTTGTTTTTCCTCGGGTGTGCATTCTGAAAATTTACCGGGCCGCCGCATCAACTCCGGGACGAAATCCTCGTTCGGCTCCAGAGGAATAGCCTCATTGACCATATCCCGGACTTTCACGGCGATATATGGAGCACTCGTCAGGCCGGGACTTTCGATTCCGATCAGGTTTATCAGCCCCTTCTGTTCCGGTTCATGACGAATGACAAAATCCGAAAACCCACCGATTTGCGGCGAAGTCTGCTTCGGGCGCACACCGGCAAACGATCTGATGCAGTCGTTATTGCTCAACCCGGGCAATAATTCCCGGCCTTCTTTCAGCAACAGCTTCATCACTTGTCCGGTGGTCGCGGCGTCCGCGGCGTCGCCGATATATTCATTGCTCGGTCCGATCAGGATATTGCCGTCGACCGTGTTGGTAAGGTGAATTCCGAGGCCGGACGAACCGTGTCCCGGCACCGGATAGATCAACAGTTTCAACTGATTGCCCAGCCTTTTGTCGAGGACAAAATATTCGCCGCGGCACGGATATATGTGGTATGTGTCGATTCCGGCGAGTTCGGACACCGCGGCGCAATTCAGCCCGGCGGCATTGACGATCACCCGGGCTTTGAACGTATTGCCTTCGCCGGTGCAGATCAGGAATCCCGCGCCGTCCCGGGTAATGGCGGTCACTTCGTTGCCCAGCAGAAAGTGCGTACCGTTGGCGGCCGCGTTTTCCGCCAGCGCCACCGTCAAACCGATGGGGTCGACAATCCCGGTGTTGGGAGTATGCAGGGCTTTGAGTCCGGCAATTCCGGGCTGAAGGGCGGTCATCTCCTCCGGACCGATAATCCGCAGATCATCGAGGCCGTTGCTCCGCCCCTGTTCATACAAGCGGTGAAGTTCCTTGAATTCGGACTCATTCAACGCCACGGTAAGCTTGCCGGTATATTTGCACTTGACATTGAGTTCCCGGCAGATTTTTTCCATCATCCGATTGCCCTTCACGCAGCACTCCGCCCGCAGAGAGCCGGGCGCATAATGAATGCCGGAATGCAGCACTCCGCTGTTTCTGGAGCTGGTTGCGAGCCCTACGTCGAGTTCTTTTTCGATAACAACCGTTCGCAGTTTATAGGCGGCCAGCTCGCGGGCAACCGCGCAACCGACCACCCCTGCCCCGATCACCGCCACATCGTATTGATCATTTATCGCTGAGTACTGCATAATCCAAATTTGTTTTTCCTTACAATTTCTATTTGTTGCACAAATACAAATTTACCATCCTCAAATGAATTTTCAAATAAAAAATCACGATATTTCGGTTTATTTGTTGGACAAATCAAAATAAATTTATTTTCCCCAGGCCGGGAGCAGCGGCGCACGCCACGAATTGCCGGTTCGCCGCGCG
The DNA here is from genome assembly GCA_031548025.1 of Victivallaceae bacterium. Lineage (GTDB taxonomy): Bacteria > Verrucomicrobiota > Lentisphaeria > Victivallales > Victivallaceae > UBA5239. The sequence goes on from JAVBRM010000194.1 coordinate 3,711, forward strand.
CTGCCGATCGGGCCAATGCAGACGGTGACTTCTTCCTTGCCTTGCAACCAAAAGGAGATCCGGGCGGTAAGGGGTTTCGCCGGGTCGATGCCGCCGTTGACCTTTTTCAGCAGCGACAGCGGCAAATATACCTCGTTCCAATCCTCGAAGAGCGAAAATTGCGACCGCGTACCGCCCCGCATCTGGAAATTGAAGTACTCGTTGTGTTTGGCCCAATCGTCCTGCGCCAGATAAACCGATGTACGATCAATGGCGGCCTGGCTGCTGACCGAGTAACTGAAGCGCAGAAAATTGCGCTCCGGGTCGGCAGGAAACGGGATATCGACATAAACCCGGCTCTGTTGCTGCGGTGTCAACGTGATTTTCAGCATCTTGCGGCCGGAAGCGTCGGGACAGTCCACGATGGCGGTACGGGGGGCAGCGGCAAAAACGCCCGAACTCAGGAATACCGCCGGGACCAGGCCCTTACTGAAGTCGGCGTAAATATCATCGCGGTATTGCCGGAACGGCGACTCAGGCAGACGGTCGATACCGGCGGCGGCGGACTTCAATTTTCCAGCCGGTTCGATGGCCGATACGGCCAGCAACGCCGGAGCGATGCCTTCATTGCGCCGGGAGGAGAAAACGATTTCTTTGATCACTTTTTCCGGCTTGGGGCTCACGAAGTCGAGTACTGAAAAATTACAGCGGGCACCGCGGGCGTCTTCGCCCCGGAAAAGATTGCGTAGCGCATAAGCGCCGGTGTCGTTGTTCCAATCCATCAGATTGTAGCGGTAACGCAACGGAATGACCGCATCGGAGCCGTCCTCATAGCGGACGGTGAGTTCGCCGACTTCGGCCTGGTGGAGCAGTTTCCGCCATTCATGGGTCGATTGGGCTTCGGTGGGACGGCTGGAAGTCATCAGGAAGGCCAGGCTTTTTGCGGCAATTCCGACCGGAATAACGACCGCGTCAGCCGGATATTCCTGTATGGCGGAGCCGGACAGCACGATGGCGGCAAAACGGTTGCCGGATGCATTGGTACGCAGGGCAAACCGTTCCGGTGCGGCGGCCAGAATCGCTTTGATCAGTTCCAGCTCTTTGCCGTCTTTGAACAGCGGGAACTCTTCGTCATTTCCAAGCAATGTATTGAAGCAGCCGTCCAGCGGCACCGACGCGGCCTCGGAACCGGGGCGGAGCACCGGCAGACCGGGTTCCCTGAGTCGGCGCATTTCATAGCCCGGATCGTAATAAAGACGGCTCATCGGCGTGGCGTCGGGATTCCACTGGTAATTACCGGCCAGTACGGTTCCGGCCCAAGCCGCATTGTGCGCGGCGGAGTTCATGAATTTATGCATGTAGCTCCAATACGTAAAGTAACATCCGAGCCCGTTCTGAGCAGCGATGAGTTTCGGCATCGCCTCGACGTTTTCCAGCTCACGGCAGTAGGACATACCGATCATCCTGAAACCGCGCGAGGTGAAATATTCGACCTGCCGTGCCGGCGGATACGGCGTGTATTCCCAATAGGCGAGGACGTCGCGGCGGTCCAGGTAATCCAGCGCTTTGGTTCCAATCTCTGTGAACGGGTTGTCCGGATTGAAACGGACCGGATATTCCGGGCAGAAGCTGTCCTGAGCGAAGATTGGCGTCACACCCAGACCGTAGACGACTTTTTCCAGTTTTTTCGCGTATTCGCCCAGGAGCTCGGCGCCATTGCGCGCCTTGCATTTGTCGCATTTCTGCCATGGGCAGAGATAAATTTCATCGAGGTTCAAATTGAAATATTTCGGTTTGATCAGATCAATCGTTTCCCGGATGATTTTCAGCGTCAGCTCCAACCCCTGTTCGCTGGAAGGGCAAACGGTCGTGTACCACTCCGCATAAGATCCTTCGAGCATGTTTTTATGATCCGGGTGCATGAAAATCCACGCGGCATGGCTCAGCGCCTGAAAGGTTGGAATGACATCGAAATAGCGGGCGCGAACGTAATCGAGGATATCCCGCAGTTCCGCCTCGGTCAACCGCGGCGTTTTCCTCAGGGTAAACGGATTGTCTTTTAACGGAATATTGTCATTGAGTTGAATGACCAGCGTGTTATATTTCAGCGCGGCATAGAGGTCTACCGCCTGTTTGAAAGCGGGAATATCTGCGGCCTTCATATCGCGAAGGTTCAGGTATACGCCGCGAACAGAAAAACGCTCGTAATCGCGTATGAAGCAATGCCTCAAGCCGTCCGGAGAGTTGCGCAGCAGATTCGCCAGAGTCTGAGCTCCATAAAAAAGCCCGGACGGACGCCGCGCCGCGATCCTGATGCCATCCGTGTCGACGCGAAGCGTATAACCGTCCATAGTGTCCGGGATGTCTTTATCGGTCAGTTCAAGGCGGCAAAGCGTGGGGCCGGATGCGGTATCGGTTTGGGGAAAATATTGTCTGAATGCCTGACGAATAGTCGTAACGGTCTGTTCGTTTCCCGCCGGTGCGGTAATATCCAGCGCTTGCGGCACGGCCCAGACGCCTGCGCTCGGATGGTATTCACGAACCTCCGGCACCAATACCGGGCGGCCCTCATGCTCCATATTGTTGAGCGGAATCACTGCGGAAGCGCCGGAAAAAGCCAGCGCAGAAAGCCCTGCAAAAAGAAGATGTTTTGCCGTCATTATCATTTCTCCCATGGTACTGAGTTAAACTCGCCGACGTTGAATTTGGCCGTAGTCACATGCAAATCAAGCCAGAGATAATTGTTGCCGCCGGGATGAGCCGAATACGGGTTGCACGAGTATAATTTATTGGTTGCGTGGAGACTGTTCAGAGGATGCTTCAAGCCAGCGGTGGGCGCCGTCGTATGCGAGTATTTCCAGGTTTCGCCGAAAAGCGGAATATCCGAAGGTGAACAATTTTTGATATCACCGGGTTTATGGATAGAAGTAGCGGCAGTCGCCGGAGCCCACGGGTTTATGTACTGGTTATAAGCGAAAGCCAGCGGCAGAGGAAGATTCTGGTATACGCTATACTGGTTTTTGGTCAAATATCCCCAGCTAGTTTCAGCCGCCGGACAGGATAAATAACCCCGCGTCTGCTTGTAGGTATAGGCGGCCCGCGACGGAATATCAGCAAAAGTGAGATGCAGACTCCGGCTGTAAGGAGTGCCCAACAAACCTTCCACCATCAGGGTTTCGTGGGAAAAGAAACCGGAAGAAGCGCCCCAGCCTTCACCGCCGCGCGGCGGCGAATCCATAGGCAGGAAATTATCGTTATACATATCCATATAATTTCCCCAGGCGGTCCCCAACTGTTTGAGACGGCTGACGCAGCTTATTGACCGGGCCATTTCCCGTGCCCGATTCAGGGCCGGCAGCAGCATGGCGGCGAGAACCGCGATGATCGCGATCACGACGAGGAGCTCAATGAGGGTAAATTTTCGCATGGTTTCAATCTCCTGT
>JAVBRM010000085.1:0-12410 GCA_031548025.1 Victivallaceae bacterium
TCCGGGGTGTCTTTGGCAAAGCCATAAGACATGGTGTTGAACTTGACCCCGGGCAGTTGAGTTCGGACCTTCTGCGCCACATCCAATATATAGTCCCAGGTGTAATCGGAATACCTGCCGCCGTTGCCGCGCTCCGGCTTATCCCAGCCGGCTGCCACATCGCGGTCATCCAATACGGCCCAGCCGTCCGGCTGGCTGATCGGCAGATAGGGAATCTCCGGGAATGCCTGTTTGGTCTTGATCAGGTATTCCGCCAATTCCCCGCGAAGTTGCGGACTGGCCAGGCGCGGCAGGAACCACTTCGGGCCATTTTTAACCTTTTTGCCGCCGACAAAGGTCATCAGCTCATCTTTCTCCGGCTGGAGCTCCGAAACAAACTGCGCAGTATGTCCCGGCCACTGATCGACCATACCGCCCTGCCGCAGTTTTTTATGCCACAACAATTCCTGCGGATTGAAGCCGACTCCGGTAAGCATCAGCAGCCTCGACTGAAAAGACGGTTCCTCCTTCACGCTTCCGGGCCGAACCTCAACCGTCCGCATTTCCGGCACGACTTCGCCGATATCCTCAATCGGCATGAACCACCGACAGCCGAGGCTTTCCAGAAAATCATAAACCGCGTACAGCGTCCCGGTCGCGTCGTTGACATGGAATCCCAAATCCGGATTGCTGTTGCGGGGGTCGCGGAAGAAAAACGGCACGAACCATTTGTGGCCCGTGTATTTCTCCCACTCTTTCTGGCATTCGGCATATTTCCCGTGCCTGGTATTGCTCCTCGGAACCGGCAGCCGGCTTTCATCGCGCCCGGCCAGGATGATATATTGATCGGCAATCACGATTTTGAACCCGTCGTCTTTGATATCATCCAGTTTGAATCCAAGATTTTTGGTGTATTCGCTTTCACCGACATAAACCGGAATTTTTCCAGTGGGCCGATTGACCACCGGCAGTTCCGCTCCGGAAATCTTTTTCAGGTATTTTTGCAGTTCTTTCGCGGCTACTTGAGTTGATGCGCCCGCTGACACATCAACCACGATTTCAGCGTTGCTCCGCCCCTCCTTCACCAATTCCAGGGCTCCAACAGGCAGTAACAGTACCGCCAACAATCCGATAAACGATCTTTTCATTTCAGTTTTCCCAATTCTCTTTCGATACTTTTTTTCAATGTTTCGGGCGCTCCTTCAATGGCCTCGCGATATGCGGCCTCCGCTTTCTCCCGATCCTCCATCCGGGCGAATATCTGGCCTTTGACCATCAGCGGATATGCATACCAGTAGCTGCCCTTCTGTTCCGGTTCAATTTTTTCCAATTCCTTGAGTGCTTCGTCAAATTTTTTCTGGTCGGCGAGGATTCCGGCGGCTTCGCAATAAGCTGTCCGAACAATGCCGTATTTCTGCATTTTATCCAACGCTTCGGTTTTCCGGTAATACCGAAGCGCTTCGTCCGGCTGTCCGGCCTGGTTCAAAGCCGCCCCCAACCGGTTCCACAAAGCCGCCCCGGGCAGGGTTGAACCGATAAATTTCTCCGCTTCCTGAAAATCCAGGATCGCCCGGTCAAACTTCCGGACCCGGAAAAAAGCCTGTCCGCGGCAATCGTAAGCGTCGAATGCCAGGAAATCCGGAAATTTGCTCAAGTCCTCATTTTCAAACTCCGCCGTCAACTCATTTCCTTTGCCCTGGGCGATCAGAATTTCCATGCGGGACAATTTTTTATAATCATCCCGCGGTATGTCCGCCGCGATTTTTTCCGCCTCTGCGTAATTCTTCTCTTTGACCGCGCTCAAGACGGCGTAATGCAAGCTGTCACACTGGGCTTTTTCCTGTCCGGCGATTTTGGCCGCTTCGATGAATTTTCGCCGCGCCTCCTGCGTTTCGCCCTTCCTGTACAGTTGCAACGCTTCCTGGAAATCCGAAGTGAAATCCGCTTGCACCGCCAGCGCGGCGCCGAAGATTCCGGCCAATACCAAAGTTCTACTCTTCATATTCATTCCTCCTAAATTATTAATCAGAATTGGCGCCGTATTTTTGTTCCGGCCGCCAGAATGGACTCTCACTCGTCCAGCCCTTCGCCGGATTGGTCAAACCCCGCGAAAATGATCCTTCCAGCCTGGCATTGACATGCAAATCCGCATACAGCACGTTCATCTGGTTCTCATGCCGCATTGCCGTTTGATTACGCGTACTGTCATGTCCCTCAATTTCATTGACGATCGACGCGCGGGAATCCATCAACAGCGCCAGGCGCGACGGATAGGGAAACACCGGCCCGCGAAACAGCGAATCGATCCCGGTATTGGGTTCATTCAATGGACCATTGAAACCCAATGTCCCCACGTATAATGAACTCCAGCGCACCAACGCCGCCTCAGTCTCTTCCGGACAGGCAAATTTCGACCTGGTGATTTTTCCCGTCGAAGCCTGCTGCCGGATTTCCGCCAGATACACCGACGGAACATCCTTTAAATAAGGTGGAAGCATATTGATATGCCACAAAGTATCCCCGGTAGACGCGGTCCCATAGCGATATTTAATGCAATAACCATATTCTTCGGTATACAGCCCCACCGCCGTTCCCATTTGCCGCAGGTTGTTCGTGCATTGAATCATGCGGGCTTTACCGCGCACTTTGTTCAACGCCGGCAATAATAACGCCGACAAGATTGCAATAACCGAAATGACTACCAATAACTCTATCAGACTAAATCTAGAACTTCTTCTCATCTTTCAAAACTCCTATGCAATCGGTTCCGTCATCAACAAGCTGAAGGAGTCGCCGCTGATTTCCTGGTTGACGAATTCCGGGCAACCGCAACTTCCGCCCGGCTGGAACAATGGCGGCAACTGAATGCCCTCAACCTCCGTGTGCTCTTCCCGGCTTTGCATCCGTTCCAGCAGCAGTTCCACCGTTTTTTCCGCCAGGACCTGAATCGGCTGGATGATGGTGGCCAGCGAAACCGGCGTATAATTGCAAAATGAATAACCGTCGAATCCAACCAGTGCCAAATCCTCCGGAACCTTCACGCCTTTTTTCTGCAGAAATTTCAACAGTGACGCAGCGGCAAAATCGTTGCAGCACAGCACCGCGTCGGCACGAAACCGCCGCAATACAGTCAAAATCTCCTCGCCATCCTGAGTGACAACCGGCAGCAGCGGTTTCAGTTCCGCCTCGGCCATTGCCCGGCACACGCCCTGATATTTGAGCTGGTCAAACCGGGAAAAACCCATCCCAAGATAAACAATTCTTTTGCGTCCGTGCTCCAGCAAATGTTTCGCACCAAGATAACCACCCAATTCCGTATCGCAACCGACATCAAATCCATGGTAATTGTTGTGGGAACAATAGACAATCGGAATATAACCGTTGTTGCTTTGCCGGATTGCCGCCAGACTGTTGAGGACGATAATACCGTCCACCTTGCGCGCATGGAACATATTCATCATCTTTTTCGTGTCCTCCTGTATATCCATCGGAGAGACCAGTACTTCGAACCCCTTCTTCTGCAAACGGGTGGTCACTTCAGCCTGAAGCGCCGCTACTAACCCAAGATGCGCCGGCACGGAAATCATGCCGATCAGGGAACTGCCGCCGCCGTTGAGCTGCCTGGCGGCCATATTCGGCACGAAATTCATTTCCCGCGCCAATTGCAGTATCCGTTCGCGGGTAGACTGCGAAACCCGGCAGATCGAGCTGTTATTCAAGACAGCGGAAACCACGGGTCGCGAAACCCCGGCCCGTTTTGCCAGCTCTTGCATCGTCATCGCCATTTTTCACCGTCCTTTAAGATGATTAACACGGGTAACCATTTGCTATATTATAATTCCTGTCGCCAAATTTGTCAATAGTGTAAATTGATAAATATAATATTTTTCTTCGCAAATTATCTTTATCCCTCTTGATTTTATTTTAAAATTCATTATAATATTATATGCATAAATGAAATTATAATCTCATATTATAAAATTAAGCAGAGGATTTATTTATGAAACTGATCTGGAAACGCCAGGAGACCGACCTCGAACTTCATTCACTTTTGACCACATTGGCGGATGAATATCCGCTGTCGGAAAGCGGAGAGGGGCAGAAATTGATTTTCATCAAGGATGGCAATCCGGAAACCCTGAACGTTGCCGCAAGTGCCGAGGGCTGGCAAATCACTTACGGTTCGGTTATCGCCGCCGCCCGTGGGATTGCTTATGCCCTGGCGGCGACTCCGGCGGAAGAAAAACTTGAGTTCAAGATGTTCGGAATCCTGCTTGATTGCACCCGCAATGCCATTATCACCGTGGAGCACTTCAAGCATTGGCTGCGGCGGCTGGCCCTGATGGGTTACAATGTAGCCATGCTTTACACCAAAGACGCGTATCAATTGCCGGGCGAGACTTATTTCGGCTATCAGCGCGGGGCTTATTCGATGGAAGAAATCCGGGAAATCGACGCTTATGCCGCCAAACTCGGTATCGAGATGATCGCCTCGATTCAGGCGCTGGGGCACTTGGAGCCGATCCTGCGCTGGAATGCTTATGCCAAAGTCCGCGACACCGCCAACGTTATCATGGTGGATGAACCGGAATCCTATATATTGCTGGAAAAAATGCTGCGGTTCTGGAGCGAGGCTTTGGGTTCGCGGCGGATCCACCTGGGCATGGACGAAACCCACGACCTCGGACGCGGCCGCTACATGGATAAGTTCGGCTATGAACGGCCATTCGACATGTACAACCGCCATTTGAAACGGCTCTGCGGGATGTGCGAAAAATTCCGGCTCAAGCCGATCATCTGGTCGGATATGTATTTCCGCCTCGGCAATCCCAACCAGGATTATTACGATCCGAATACCGTCATTCCGGACGACGTCAAGGCGGCAATCGCCCCGGAAGCGGAGCTCTGTTACTGGGATTATTACCATCGCGATCAGGCGTTTTACGCCGACTGGATCGGAAGACACCGTGATTTGAACAAGGAACCACTCATGGGATCGGGCATCTGGACCTGGAGCCGGATGTGGTACGATCATGAACAGACCGTCAGTACCGTCAAGCCATGTATCGACGCCTGCCGCAAAACCGGTCTCAAAGAAATATTTTTCACCATGTGGGGCGACGACGGTTCATATTGCGAATTCGATTCGGCATTTGCCGGAATGGCCTGGGCTGCGGATTATGCTTTCAACAGCCAACCGGACGAAGAGCGCACCAGCAAGCTGTACCGGGCGGTGATGGGAACCGATTATCAGTTGCAATTGACTGCCGGCGAGCTGGAAATCAGTTATTTCCATGAGAACGGCAAATCGTGGTTCGACGTTCCCGCAGCGTCCGTGCTGTGGGACGACCCGCTGATGGGCATCATTTGGCATGAAATGAGGCACTACAATAAGGAAATCTGGTCCGACGTCGTATCGAAACTGAAGACCACCCGGGACAAAATCGCCCCATATCGCGACGACTTCAAAGCCGGCCATATCGATCATGCCTGGAATATCTGCAATACCCTGATCGCCAAGCTGGAATTCAGGATCGAATTGTTGCGGGCATATCATGAAAACGATCGCAGCGCCCTCAAGAAACTGCAAACCGAAGGCGTCCCCGCCGTAATCGCCGCCATCGAGGCCCTGAATGCATCTTTCCGGGTACAGTGGTATCGCAGTTACAAATCCTGGGGCCTGGAAGTCATGCAGATCAAACTGGCCGGATTGCGCGAGCGTTATCGCGAAATCGAACGCCAGATCGGCGAATACCTGGACGGATGTAAAACTTCCTTTCCGGAACTGGAACAGAACCCGGAAACCAATGGATGCATCATCACCCCATATCGCCTGGTCGCCACCGGGAGCTGGTTTATTTAGAGAGTTGGAAACTGCCGAACTTGACATTTTACCTCGCCGGATGATATATTATATATCAATACACAGCGAGGTAAATTTAATGCTGAAACTTATTGTTTCGACAATGTTGGTTGCTTTCTGCGTGCTTTTGCCGGCTCAAACCGCCGGAGAACGCGCTCAGGCGGTTTTTGACGAAATGTACCAGGAAATTGCCAACCGGCATTACAATGACAAGTTCACCGAAAAATATCGCGCCCTTTACTTGAAACACCGGCCGGAAATCCTGACCAGTAAAGATGATTCCGAGCTGGTCGGCAGATTGAATGCGTTTCTCCGGGAGTTGGGCGACAGCCATCTTCACATTCATTCTCCACTTGCCGCCCCTGTCCGCCAGACGGCCAAGCCGACGCCATCCGACAAAACCGAAATCGTCCAAATCGCGAACGGCATCTCAGTCCGGGCGTTTTATCATTCGGAATTGCGCAGTGACGGGATCGGTTACATCCGTTTCAACTATTTTGTGCTTGATCTTATCCGCAAAGTCCGGGAAGACGTCCTGAACAAGTTTAAGGACACGTCGGCCCTGATCGTCGATTTGCGCGGCAACGGCGGCGGCGAAATCATCAGCATCGAATGGCTCGCCAACTGGCTGATCCCCCGGAAAATTCCCCTCACCAGCATGATAATTAAAAATGTCCCGCTTAAATATACGTCCAATCCCCAGCCTGAATGCTTCAAAGGCAAACTGGCGGTCATCATCGACAAAGAGAGCTTCAGCGCGGCGGAAATTTTCGCGGCGGCAGTGCAAGACGCCAAAGCGGGCAAATTATACGGCGAAACCACCGGCGGCCAGACCTTGCCCTCAATTTTCGTGAATCTGCCCAGCGGTTTCCGTTTGCAAACCCTGACCGGCGAAGCCTCCCGCCCCGCCGGCGGCCGCATTGAAAAAGCCGGAGTCGTCCCCGACGTCGAAACCCCCGACCCCATCGAGCGCGCCGCCGCCGACCTCCTGAAATTAATCCGCTGATGAAATCCTTCAGTGAAAATTTTTAACCACGGAATTCACGGACACCACGGAATGGGATGCGAGGGTTGCGCACCCTCGCGCTCCTGCGGCGGATACGATCCGCTGCGAAGATTCTGTTCAACAATATTGACCGGGGGTAAACCTGGACAGCTCCAGGTTTTCCCCTCGACCCCATTTCCAGAGCTTTGCCGCTTCGACAATAAGGAGTGAAAAAATATTTCTCCCTTCCGTGAATTTCCAAGCTTTCCGTGGTTAAAAAATTTTCACTCCGCTGACAGCCATTTTTGAGCGGCAACAGTTTATCCCTTGGAAAGATATAACCGCTGATGCACAGCCATGCGCTCAACATCGTCTTTCATGATTTACCCGAAGCTTTTTGGCGAACTTTTCCGCGTAATTTGGCGAGTTGAATGGGGCTGAAGCCGGGATCCGGGATAAACGCATCCAAATGATGCAACAGATTCAGCCCTCGCAATATTTTGACCAGATTGGCGAGTGTGCAACCTTTGCCGTTCTCAAGATGCGACAAAACGATCAGACTGACCCCGACATCATGTGCCAGAGTTTCACGTTTGATGTTGGCATTGAGACGCTCCCGTTTGATCCGGAAACCAATCTCCGCCAATACGCCTTGCGTATTCATATCGTCGTAGCTCATGATATATCCTCGTTTACGATATAAATATAGCATTTAAACGCTTTTATTCAATTATAGAATATATAAATATATCGTGAAATCAACTTCTCAAACTGATTTCTGGACGGCGATCCAGCCTTCGCGGCCGGGGAAGGCTTCCTGGGATACTTTGCCTAGCGGCGGATTGGGGGTTTCTTCGACCAATTGGCCCATGGTTACGAATTCCCAGCCTTTGGCTTTGGCCATGGTTATGAATTGTTCGAACATTTCCAGGCATTTACCACCTTCGGCTTCGGCGTGGATGGTCAGGATATTCAATTCGCCGGGTCTCAGCAGTCCCAGCATGTGTTCATTGTAATTTTCGTTGGTCACTCCATCCCGCCCCAAGACCTCGTCGTAAGTCGGCAGGGTCACCGGAACTTGAACCTGTTCCAGCTCTTTGCCTTTCACGACCGGGCGGAAAATCGAAGTTCCCCGGCAATCGCTGTTGTATTTGTAGGGGAATTTGGTTTTTTCCAGCAGCAGGTCATTGGTACAGCGCCAGCCGGGCGCGGCGGAGCACACCGGGGGTTTGCCGCAGATTTCAGCCAGTTTGTCAAATGCTTTCTGCTGCGCCATGTAAATCCGGGCGGGCGACAGTTTTTCAATATGATTCTGTTCGCGGTAATGATCCCAGGCGTGGACTCCCATTTCGTGGCCGTGCTGGGCGGTCATTTTGATTATTTTGCTCAAATGTTTTCCCATGTTCGGGCCGGGCCAGGCGGTTCCCATGAAGATGATTTCCGGACCGTACAGACCGGCGGCGTTGGTCCGCAGCATTTTCCAGAGAAACGCGGGGCGCAGCAGCCGCCAGAGATTGCGCCCCATATTGTCAGGCCCCAGCGAAAAGAAAAAAGTCGCTTTGATCCGGTGTTTGTCGAATAATTTACATAAGGCCGGGACCCCGTGTTTGGTTCCGCGAAAAGTATCCACGTCTACTCTCAGACCGATTTTCATATTCCACCTGCGTATTTATATTGTACTTTTGCTATTTGAAACAGCCCCGGCCAACGACCGGGCTTGATTACGGTTTCCAGCTCCGGCTTCTGCTCGGAAGTAATGATAAACGCCGGAACCTGGTGTTTTTCAAAATATTTGATGTCTTCAAAACTATCCAGAAGCGGCACCCGCTGCCCCAGATAAAAAACCGCCGCCCCGCGTACCGGATCGTCATAAGTAGCCAGATACAAATATTTGCTGCCGGTCAAGCGCAAATTTTGCTCGGCCGAACCAAACAGATCACGCATGGAGTTGCGGCTATTGTTCAGGGGAAACAAAAAAGTATCCCCGGTCAAAGCCAAGGCGCAAATAAGAGCCAGAGCCCCTACACTTTTTGAAGCATACGATTTGCGGCACCACAGTACAATCGCCAGAATCAGCATCAAAGGCGCCAGCAGGAAATACCAGCTCAGGCTGAACGAATAGAAATCAGATACCACCCCGAGCGCCAGCAAGGCCAGACCGGCCAGAATCGCAAACCAACCCATGACGATAAGTGCAAGTGGAAGCTTCGGCGAACTCAGCAGGTCTTCCTCCACCAGCCAGTATTTGCACAGACCGGCCAGCACAATCGGAATGGAACAGGCAAACAGGACGTTGACCCCCATCAGCAAGGGAACCAGGATGCCACAGGTAATCAGCAAGGAGATTTTATTTTCTTCCGGATTTTTCCAGTAGCTGAACAGGCTGTAAATAATCAGTGTCAGGACGATAAAGGTATTATTTTTCGCCATTGTTTTGTGATTATAATAGATAAAATGGCTCCAATGGACCATTTCATCGCGGGCAATCAGAGACATGACCCAGATAACTAAAGGAATCACCGCGATCACCGCGCCTCCGCCGAGAGCCGCCCATTGCCGCCAATCGTTCTCGCGAAGCCGAATAAAATTAATCATCAGCCACGCCGCAATCACCGCCGAGACCGCCAGCACCGTATAAATGCCATGGCTCAATCCCAGCAGGCACAACGACGCGGCATAAGCGATAAACCAGCGCATCCGGTAACGCAAACGTTCCGAGTCGCTCATGGCCAGAAAACTGTACCACGCCGCCAGCGCAAAAGCGATCAGCATGGTGTTCGCACCGCAGGAACGCGCATATTCCCAGAAAGTCGTATTTCCGGCAAAAAACACCGCCGCGCCAAAGGCCGCAAATTTCTGGAATCCAAATCGCCGGCATAATGCATAAACCAGGAAAATCGCGGCAAAACCGAAAACCGCCGCCGGCAATTTGGCCGCGATGGCATTGCGCCCCAACAGTTTCATCGCCGCGCCATCCACCCAGTAGAATAACGGGGGATTGGCGATGTAGTATGAACCGTTAAGCCGCGGAATGGTCCAATTTCGTGAAATGGTCATTTCCGCGGCAATCCCGGCATCGCGATTTTCCTCGGGCCCGGTCAGGGCCCGCGCATCAAGTCCGATGAAGCAAACCACCGCGGCGAATACGGCGAGCACAGTCCACCAACGCCGCGATGTTATATTTGTCAGCCAATCGAAATAATTGGTTACGCTTCCGAACATGGTTCATCTATCGTGGAGAACTCACCGGAGACAATGGCTTCCTGCAGGAAGAAGTTCAACGTGGTTTCGATGGACTGTTCCAGCTTGATTTCCGGCTGCCAGGCCAACAGTTTATTGGCATTTTTAATGCTCGGCTTACGATGCTGAACATCCTGGTAACCCTTGCCGTAGAAAGCGCCGCTTTCGACTACGATGGTACCGGCATAAGGCGGAAATTTGGCGCGCATCGGATGCTCGTCGAACTTCTTGACCAGCATGTCGGCCATTTCTTTGATGCTCGCTTCGTTGTCGGGATTGCCGATATTGATGATCTGGCCGTCGCAAGAACCGCCTTTATTCTCGATAATCCGGAACAGGGCTTCGATACCTTCGGAAATATCAACAAAGCAACGTTTTTGTTCGCCGCCATCCACCAACTGAATCGGTGAACCCTGGACCAGGTTCAGGATCAACTGGGTAATCGCGCGGGAGCTGCCGATACGGGCGGAAGTCAGGCTGTCGAGCTTCGGTCCGATCCAGTTGAAGGGACGGAACAAGGTGAATTTCAGGCCGTCTTTGGCGCCATACGCCCAGATAACCCGGTCGAGCATCTGCTTGCTGCAGGAATAAATCCAACGCTGCATCCGGATGGGACCGGTAATCAGGCAGGAATTGTCTTCGTCGAAGTTTTCATCCTGGCACATGCCGTAGACTTCGGAAGTGGAGGGGAAGATGATCCGTTTTTTGTATTTAACGCAATAACGGACGATCCGCAAGTTTTCCTCGAAGTCCAGTTCGAAAACCCGCAACGGATTCCGGGTGTATTCAATCGGCGTGGCAATCGCTACCAGCGGCAGAATGATATCGCACTTGCGGATATGGTATTCAATCCATTCGCGGTGAATGGAAATATCGCCTTCCAGATAATGGAAATCCGGTTTGTCGAGCAGGTGTTCGATATAATTGGCGCGGAGGTCGAGGCCGTAGACTTCGTATTTGCCGCTGGCCAACAGACGGTCGCTGAGGTGGCTGCCGATAAATCCATTGACGCCGAGGATCAGGACACTTTTCTTGCGGGCGTTTTCCTTGCGGCAGCGGATATCACTGCTGAAGGTCATGTTTTTGACGATACGGGCTTCGGAAGCGAACTGGCTGCCGGTCATCATCACGCCGTTGGCCAGTTGAGCGGACTCAACTTTCACCGCGCCCTTGCCGCAGGCAATCACCAGCGGTTCGGCGGTAATGATCTGGCCGGGCTTGGCGCCGCCGTTGTCCTTGACCGTGGTCACGGACCAGAAGAAACATTTGCGGTCGCCCATAAAGCTGTAAGCGCCGGGATACGGACGAGTCACCGCGCGCACCAGGTTGCGGACTTCATCGGCACTCTTGAACCACTGGATTTCGCCGTCAGCGGGCTTTCTGCCGCCGAAATAGGTAGCCTGGGATTCATCTTGAGGAGTGCGGGCGGCGGTGTCGGCTTTGATCTGCGGCAGGGTTTCGGCCAACAGGTCTTTGGCGACGCCGGCGGCTTTCAGGTGCAAGGTCTTGGCATTGTCGCAATCATCGATGGCGATCTTTTTCTGAGCCACGATATCGCCGGCGTCCGGCTTGCGGACCATATAATGCAGAGTGACCCCGGTTTCCTTTTCGCCATTGATGATCGCCCAGTTGAAAGGCACGCGGCCGCGGTATTTCGGCAGCAGCGAACCATGCAGATTCAGGCAGCCTTTCGCTGGAATCGACAGGATCTCTTCCTTGAGCATATCACGATAATAAAACGAGAAAATAATCTCCGGAGCAAAAGCTTTGATCTTATTTACCCAGACCGGATGATTGACGTCTTCCGGGGCAAAAACCGGAATACCGTGTGCGGAAGCGGTTTCGGCCACAGAGCCGAACCAGATATTTTCATTATCGCTGTCTTTGTGGGTAAACACTGCGGCGATTTCAAAACCGTTGGCCAGCAACTGTTCGATCCCCACGCAACCGATATTGTGGTAAGCAAAAACGACACATTTCATTGGTTATATCCTCCAAAAATTGATATATTAATTTGATTTCTTACGTCCGGCAACAGTTTCGATAAAATAAGGCGGCCTGGCCCGGACGTCATAATACATCCGTCCGATATATTCCCCCAGCAAGCCCACGGCAATCAATTGCACGCCGGCGATGATGAAGAACAAAGCCATGAGGGTAAATACTCCGTCCGCGGCCCATCTGGCGCCATAAGCGAAACGGAATACCAACACCAGGAAACCGAAAAGGATTCCCAAAACCCAAACACTTCCGACGACATAACTCATCACTCGCAGCGGAGCGCTGGTCATACAGCTAAGCAGGGTGAAGTGTAGATAGATCAGTTTGAAAAAGGAATATAGA
>JAVBRM010000111.1:0-89105 GCA_031548025.1 Victivallaceae bacterium
GACAAATACCGCTTCGGGATCGGTGGGACAGAAAATACCGTCCGGGCGATCCTTTAAACTGATAAAACATTCAAGCTGTTCAAGCAGTTTACTCCGGCTTGAACCGGAAGGCGCATTCATCTTCAAAGGTTTCATGCCAAGTTTTCCGGCATGGTGCATGAATGAATCGCATCTTTCTTTAAAAAGAATTGAAGCGTCATTACCGATATAAACCGGATTTTTGCAGCCGCGTCCATACAGGTATTCAGCCGCAATTTTGCTGACTTTTTTGGTGTCGTATGAGATATGATCATAGGGAAAATCCGGGTTCACGACTCCCATTGCCAGCACTTTCAAAGTGTTCTGCAGGGATTGCGGCATATCATAAAGAATTTTGGAAAACATGACAATGCCGTCGACTTTGCGGGCCAGATTTTCCAGGTACAGCGGTGATTTGCCGTACAGGTTCTCGGAAATCATGAAGTAGTTCCGCTCTCCGAGATATTTCTGAATGGCCCCCATGAACGGCGTATAAAACGCAATTTCCGTGAAAAAGGGGTTGGGATCATGAACGCACAACGCAATGTTTTTCTGTTTGCGGACATAAGTCCCTTTCCGGGGAATGCGGCTGACCACCTGCTGTTGTTCCAGAAAGCGGATCGCTTTGTCGGCGGTCATGAAATTGATTTCATACTCCACCGCCAACTGCTTGACTCCGGGCAAGGCTCCGGTCAATTCGCCGGATTCAATCCGTCTCAGCAATTGCCCTGCCACGTCTTTGTATTTGCATACCGCGCTTTCCGCCATTTGCAATATCCCTAATATAGTTGTCTTAGTAATATAGCTATATTATATAGCAAGCCATTGTGTTTTGCAATACCCTGCCGATAAAAAAAGAGAAAATTTTTTCGATGGGTATTGACAATTGCCGGGTTGACCGTTATAATTATAATGTATCGATAATCGATGCAATTTTATTCAGGTCTAATGTATCATTGATGAATACAATGGGAATTTGAGATGCGCAAAGAAAATAAAACCGATTTGCTCTATCAGCAGTTGCGGCAACGGATCAACGGCATGGCGTCCGGGGATAATTTCCCGACGGTGCGCGAGTTGATGGCCGAGTACAAGCTCAGCCAGGCCACGGTTTCCCAGGCGATGAGCCAACTGAAGGAACGTGGGTTGATTCTTGCTCATGTCGGCCGTGGAACCATCGTCAACAAGGAGGTCAAGAACAGGCCGCATTTGTTGCTGCTGGAGTCCAACTGGCAGGCGGAAGAAATCCGCCGGATCGTCAAAATTCTGGCGGAAGCGGCGGAAAATGCCGGCTTTGATTTTACCTGCAGTTATTATGATCACCGGCATGACGTTACCACACAGTTGGATCAGTTCGACGCCGATGTCATGATCATCGACACCATGCCGAACGATCAGTTGAACCCGCGGCAGTTGCTGGCGATTACCCGGGCCCCGGCCCCGGTAATCATTTACCGGAAAATGATTCCGGTGGACGATATCAATTACGTCTGCGGGGACAATTACGCGATCGGGGCCCAGGTCGCCAATTATTTCTACCGGATGGGACACCGGAAGCTGGCTCTGTTGAACAATGAACCGCATCTGTATTCGACCGGACGCATGGTTCAGGGGTTTTGTAATTTTGCCGGGATCAATGACAGCACGGTAACCATACTTGACTGTAAAGTAATTTCCGGCGAGCGCGCGGACCGTCCGATCAGTGCGTTTGCGGCGGAGATTGCCGCCGGTAAATACGATTTCACTGCCATGGTCACCATCAGTAACGTCGGGGCGCTGAAAATGTATGAAGAACTGCTCAAGCGCGGAGTGCGGGTGCCGGAAGACATCAGTTTGGTCAGCGGATGCAGTATGCCGGACGCCTCGGCGCACCCGTTGATCAGCTCGATCGTGGTGGATCACCGCGAGGACGGACGGATCCTTATGCGGTTGGC
Source organism: Victivallaceae bacterium (assembly GCA_031548025.1). Lineage (GTDB taxonomy): Bacteria > Verrucomicrobiota > Lentisphaeria > Victivallales > Victivallaceae > UBA5239. The sequence goes on from JAVBRM010000111.1 coordinate 1,953, forward strand.
GCATGGTCTGCTGGCGCGTGAACCCGGATTGGTGCGGCAGATCTGCAGCAGTCATTCTTTAGTGGAAAGATCATCAGTTTTGAATTTAAATAATTGCCAAAAGGGAGAAGTGCTTTATGCGTAAGAGTTTTACATTGATTGAGTTGCTGGTTGTGATCGCGATCATTGCCATCCTGGCGGCGATGTTGCTGCCGGCTTTGAACAATGCCCGGATGACCGCCTACAAGGCCAAGTGCCAGAATAACCTGAAACAGCAGTTCGCCGCCTTGGCGATGTATGCTTCCGACCACCAGTACTACCCGGCGGCGGACGAGCGTCCGGTGATCGGTTTCAACGAGCAATACTGGGAATGGCGGATTATGCCTTACGCCAGTATGACTCCGCCGAAAATCACCACCTGGCCCCTGGCTACCACTTGGCGGAACAAGGGGATGTTCGACTGTTCCGGCATAAAGATTATGAATAACGACCTGAATAAATATTCGATGTCGACATTTGCCATGGCCCGGATTTATTACGGCATGACCAAGGTGGTAGCGGCCAGCGGAGTGGATATCGACGATGTGAACGCTCGCGGGCTTCATGCCTCTCCTGACTCCATATTGACTAAAGATGCTACCTCGGTCTACAAAAAGCCGCCGGTTTCCGACCTGCTTTTTGTTACCGAGCAGGGCTTTTCCTCGACTACTTCCAAAGGCATTAATCCCTTTGTCCGCAACGGTACTTACCTTAACGAAATCCTCGATCATCCGGATTATGATGATTACAAGGCAGAATACCGGCATGGCGGCACCAAAACCGTCTTGTGGTTCGACGGGCACGTCGATAATGTTATCCGCGGCGGGATTGGCTGGTATCTCGCCAGAAGACGCTGAATAATAAAGAAAAATGGAGAATTTTATGAAAATATGGATTTGCGGCCTGCTGGCCTTGTTGATCGCCGGAATTTATGCCGCGCCATCGGTGGAAGCGGATATTGGAAAGGGAGCGAAAAAATACTTGCCGGGCGGGGGAGCGCCAACCGAAGTAACCGTGAGCGAAAATGCCTTGGAAATCAGTTGGGATACCGCTGCCTCCAAATATATTGAAGTCGTTTTGGGCGACCGTCCGAAGTTGCCGGAGTTCACCCGCGCCGCCGTCACCGCTAAAATCAAGGCTCCGGTCGGTTGCCCGGTGACCCGAATCGGTTTGCGGCTGGTCGATACCGAGGGCGAAACGTTTCAATACACCCGCCAGGTCGATTTTCAAGCCGGCGGCGAGTTCGAGGTCGTCTGGGATATTCCGGCCGGGGAATGGAAAAGCAGTTGGGGCAAAAAATCCAATAAATATCTTGACCAGCCGGCCCGGATTCAGGGGATCGGCATTGATTACCGGCAAAACAGCGGCAAGGCCAAATTTCAGCTTGTTTCATTAAGCGCGACCGTTTCCGGCGGCGAGATGAAGGTGGCGGTGAGACCGTTTTTCCCTTTTGATTCGAGTGCCCGTTGTCGTATTAACGGCGGCGCCCTCCTGAGCCAGGGGGCCGACGCCCTGACGGTCAGCGGCGTCAATAGAACCAATGTGATTACCGAACGCCGTACCAGTTTGAAGTACATCGAATACAAGCCGGCAGTCCTGATATTGGAGGCGGAAAAACTCTCCGGAAGCGTCACGGCGGCGTGGAGTTTCAAGGACAGCAAAAACCGTTTCTTCAAGACCGACGAACGAGTCTTGAATGCCGGATTCAACCGACTGATTTTTGAGGTTGCAGTGATGTTCAAGGATGCGGCTCTGCCCTTGAGTTCGCCGGAGCTGGTGATCAACGGCAGCGATAACGGCTGTGTGCTGCTGAAATCGGCGACGATGGGCGTACTTCAACCGCTGCCGGATGCCGTTGATTTCGAGATCCTTACCGGCAACGGCATTCATGTGTTGAAAGCGGGAATGGAAAAAGCGTTGGGATTTCAATTTTCCAACCGTGCCAACGGCGAAGGCGAGTTTAATTTTGAACTGGAATTCACCCATTTCAGCGGGCAGCGCTTCAAAGAAAGTTTCAAGGCCCTTCTTCCTCCCGGGAGAACCGCGACACTGGTACCCAAGTGGCAGCCGGACCGGTTCGGGCATTGGAATGTGGCTGTGGAAATCAGCGAAAAATCAGCCCCGGACCGCAGCCGCCGGGTGGAAAAATCATTCGCCTATCTTCAGCCCTCGGGGCCGACGCCGGGGTTGGCCCCGGGGTTTCTCTTCGGGGTTTGTTCTCACGCCGGGCGCTGGAGCCGGGCGGATCAATTGCTGGAAGCTCAGGCCGCGGCTTTGTGCGGGGCCAAAGTGATTCGGGACAGCGTCGAGTGGGGCGGGCTCCAACCGGACCGCGACAGCTGGAATTTCGGAACGATGGACTTCCTGGTGGAGCTTTTCGGCAGCTATGGCATCGAGCACCAGGCGATACTGGCTTTTACCCCCAAATGGGCCGCCGCACCGGAAGCCGTCAGGAAGGCGGGGGATTGGCGCCAGTGGTCGCGCAGCGCCCCCGAAATCAATGCCTGGCGCGAATATGCACGCACGATGATGACGCGTTATCGCGGACAAATCCGTTACTGGGAAGTCTGGAACGAGCCGGATTTGACCGGGTTCAACCGGATGAGTCTCGAGGAATATGTCGGGCTCCAGAAAGCGGCTTTTGAAGTCGCCGCGCAGGTTGCTCCGGAAGCGATGGTTATGACCGGCGGATTTGCCACTGTGAGCGAGCACTCCGGCCGGAAAAGCCCGACTTTTCAGGAAGATTTTCTCGTAAAGGCGAAAGGTTTTTTCAAAGTCCATGCTTACCATGAGCACGGTTCGTTCCAGCGTTTCAGCCAGATGGTGGACGAGCGTTTCACCCCAATGCGGCAACGGACCGGAACCACCGTGCCGTGGTATGCCAACGAAACCGCCATCGCTTCGCTGAACGGTTCGGAATACAATCAGGCGTTGACTCTGTTCAAAAAATTGCTGTTTGCCTGGTCGCGCGGAGCAATCGGTTACAGTTGGTATGACCTGCGCAACGATGGTTTCAATCCCGGCGACGCCGAACATCATTACGGTATGATCACCAATGAATTTTACCCGAAGCCGGTTTATTCGGTATTCAACACCCTGACCGGGCTTTTCACCAACGCGCGATATCTGGAACAGTGGGACGCCGGCGCTAATTACTGGGTTTTCAAGTTTGCCGACAGCGATAACGTGTTGCTGCCCGCCTGGAGCGAATCCGGATTCGGCGCGGCCCGGATGCTGATCGTCAAGACCGATGCCACGGCAGCCGAGGCGGTTGATATGATGGGCAATGCCGTACCGCAACAGATTATCGACGGCATGACACTGCTTACCGTCAATCCCACTCCGCATGTTTTGAAGCTGAAAAACGCCAAGGATGCGACCAATGCCGGAACGCTGATCGCTATTTCCTCCGGCGCGCTGGCGGTAAGTGGCAAGCCGCTTGATTTTGCGGTCGAGCTTTTCAATCCGTTGAAGGGCAAACACGAGTTTCAGCTGGAACTCACCGGTATGCCCGCTGCTTTCAAGGCGAACAATCCCCGGCAGACGGTGACGGTCGGCCCGCAGTCTTCCGGCAAAGCGGAATTCAGGTTGATGGTTTCCGAGGATTACCAGCCGGTTTACGGACGGACCGACACCATGCAGTTGAATTACCGGATCAACGGCACCCCGTGGAACGGTACCATTACTGTACCGGTCAATTCCGCGGTGCTGATCCCAAAACGCGGTGAATTGGCCGGCAGACCGGATTTTGAGCTCAATAAACAGGAACAGGTTTTTTCATTAGTGGGCGCCGACCCGGCATTGGGACATCGGATCTGGCTGGGGCCCGATGATTTGAGCGCGAAGATTTATCTGACGGAAAGCGCGGGCAATCTGCGGCTCCGGGCGGAAGTTACCGACGATGTTCACTGTCAACCGTACTCCGGGCGCGAGGTCTGGCGCGGTGACAATATCCAGTTGTCGTTCCAAGTGCCCGGGCAGACGGGATATTGGGAACTCGGGCTGTCGCATCTGGATTCCGGCAAAGCGGAAACTGTGGTATTCCTGACTCCGGCCGGGTTCGACGCGGATAAAGTCAGCGCGGGGATGAAGCTCAATACTTCCCGCGATGGAGTCAAGACGGTTTATGACCTGACCCTGAATCTCCAGGCGGCGGGTTTGACCCCGGAATTGCTGCGCCAGGGTATCCGCTTCAATTTGCTGATCAACGAAAATGACGGCGAGGGCCGCGACGGCTGGATGCATATCGCCCCCGGCATCGGCGAAAACAAGAACCCGGACAAATTTCCGTTCGTGATATTTGCGAAGTAATTCTTGATAATCATCATTTCTCTACTATATTGTGGCGAAAGAAATAACCGAGGTAGAGAAATGAACAAATGGTTTAATGAAGTACGTTACGGCATGTTTATTCACTGGGGCGCTTATTCACAGGCGGCCCGCGGCGAATGGATCATGAACCGTGAGTTGATCCCGGCGGATGAATACCGCCGGCTGTATGTGGAAAATTTCCGGGCGGAAAATTACGATCCGGCAGTCTGGGCGCAACAGGCGCGCGACTGGGGATTCGGCTATGCCGTGCTGACTACCCGGCATCACGACGGATATGCGCTCTGGGATTCCAAAGTCAATCCGTTCAACGCCGCCAAGCTCGGCCCGAAACGCGACCTGGTCGCACCCTATGTGGCGGCCCTTCGCGCGGCCGGACTGAAAGTCGGGCTTTATTATTCACCGGCCAACTGGTCGCATCCGGATTATCCGGGGCCGTTTTTCCGCGACTGGCCAGGTGAGAACGATTGGAAGGATGGAGCTTCCCGGCAGCGTTTCATCGCCTATTACCGGGCGGAATTGGAAGAACTGCTGACTGGCTACGGCAAGATCGATTACCTGTGGTTTGACGGTTGCATCCCGGAAAATATCGACGGCGCGGAAACCATTGAAATGCTGCGGAAATGGCAACCGGAAATGCTTATCAACAACCGCCTCGGCAACCCTTTCGACATCAAGTGCTGCGAACAGGCGATCAAGGCGGCTCAACCCGGACAGGATTGGGAAGCCTGTATGACCCTGAACGACAACTGGGGATACAATGCTCATGACGAAAACTGGAAATCGCCGGTCGACGTCATCAAACTGCTTTGCGAATGCGCGGGGCAGGGCGGTAACCTGCTGCTGAACGTCGGGCCGATGGCCGACGGCACGATTCCCGCCGGTTCGGTGAAAATCCTGGACGCAGTCGGCAAATGGATGCAGGTCAACCGCGAAGCCTTTTCCGCTTCGGAGCGCTTTCCGTTCCCGTGGACTTTGAATGCCGGGCGCGGCACGGTAAAGGGCAATAAGGTTTATCTGCCGTTTTTCCGGGACCCCGGCGCGACTTTCTGCTGGGGTGAGCTGAGGAACCAGATCAAAAGCATTGACTGGCTGGACAACCGCGAGCCGATCGCTTTCCGGAAGGAAGGAAACAGGCTTTTTATGGAAGGATTGACCTTCAATGCTCCGGCCCGGATCGCCGTCATCGAGACCGAAGGCAAGCCGGAGGCGAATACCGCCCAGACCACATTCTGGATTCCGGGTTAAGATTAAGATAACTGCTTGACAAGAATCGTTCTCCGTTTATATTAAGATGACCGGAGAACCTGAAATCAGAAAACGGAGAATTAAAAATGGCTGATTCAACTACTTCACTGGGCATGAGCAAAAAGTCGGTTTTCAAGGGCAAAAAATTCCGGGTAGCCATGATTGGCTGCGGCGGTATTTCCCAAACCCACATGGAGGCATTCAAATCAATTCCCGAGGTTGAAGTCGTCGCCGCGGTCGATATCGACCAGGATTGCTTGAACCGTATGCAGGAAAAATGGGGCGTGCCGAAAAACGCGCTGTTCAAAGATTGGAAGAAGATGCTGGCTAAGATCAAGCCGGACGGCGTCGACATCTGTACCCCGAATTATCTCCATTCCGGTCCGGCCGTGGACGCCGCCAACGCCGGTTGCCACATCATCGTGGAAAAACCGATGGCCATGAGCCCCGGCGAGTGCGAAACCATGATCGCCGCCGCCAAAGCCAACAATGTGAAACTGGTGATCGGGTTCCAGCAGCGCTATTCGCCGTATTCCGATTTCCTGTGCGCCGCGCGTGACAATGGCGAATTCGGCGATATCATGTTCGTCAAGGTACAGGCGCTTCGCCGCCGCGGCATTCCGAACTGGGGCGTGTTCGGCCAGAAGGAACTCCAGGGCGGCGGTCCGATGATCGATATCGGCGTCCATGTCATCGAAGCGGCCCACTATTTCATGGGGGCTCCGAAACCGGTAGCCGTTTCCGGCAATACCTGGACTTATATCGGCAACAAGGCCGAGGAAGTCAAAGTGGTTGGCCCGTGGCCGAATTGGGATTACAAGACCTATACGGTGGAAGACCTGGCCATCGGACAAGTGCGCTTCGCCAACGGTGCGATCATGCAGATCGAATCGTCATTTGCCGCGCATATCAAGGAAGATATCCATAACTTCACCTTTATGGGAACCAAGGGCGGCGGTTCGTACAATCCGTCGCAGATCTTCGCCGACAAGTCCGGTTATATGCTCAATATGGAACCCGGTTTCCTGCCCGCTACCGCCACTTGGGGCCATATGTTCACCGCCAAACTCCGCAATTGGGTTGACGGCGCCATGTACGGCAAAACGTTGAAAGCCCCGGGCGAAGACGGTTTGGCCGTTCAAAAGATCCTCAACGGCATCTACGATTCCGCAGCCGCCGGCAAGGAAATAAAAATCAAGTAAGCGATTGTTGAAATACTAAAAAAAGGGCCGCTCAGCGGCTCTTTTTTTTTACACTCCACATGAAAAAAATCGGAAAAGCTTTCCGGGCGCGTATTGACAAAACCGGATATCCCCTTATAATAGTTTATAGTGCGATAAAATTATCGCGAGTCGTGACTATATGTATTAATGAGTTATGGGGGCATAGCCATGAAGACGTCGGAAATTTTCACACTTATTGAACTCCTGGTGGTGATCGTGATCATCGCCGTCCTGGCAGCCTTTCTGCTGCCGGCCTTGAATCGCGCGCGGCTCTCCGCCGCCTCCTCCAATTGCATGAGCAACAACAAGCAGATAGCGCTTTACATGCAGCAGTACGCCGCCGATTTCAGCGCCTATTATCCGCTGGCCGGGGTTGCGCCGCGTTGGGAGGAAGTCGACGAATTCGGCAGTCCCGGCTGGACCAACAGTTTGAGAATCGCCTATGGCGCGGAAAAAAATATTTTCCACTGTTCACGGGATATCGAGCGCGAATTTTCGTATTCGCTCAACTGCCGCGAACCCTATCTGCGTTTCAGCGGCTTCGCCTCCTGGCGCCAGATGGTGCTGGACCGTTCCAAGGTGGGGGCTTCGCGTTTGATCCTGGTCGAAGAGACCGGTTTGGACAATGACACCTTTCTAAAAGACGACAGTGACCACGACAATTATACCCAGGACTGCGAGCCGAAGGACTTTGACCGCCACGGCGGTGTGATCGTACTTTTCACCGACGGACACGCGGAAAAACTTCTGGCTTATGATTTCGCGGAAATCACCTATTTCACCGGTGTTATGAAAAATTGGAGCGACGTGACCTCAATCACCTGGTAGTCACAAAAAAACTCATTTGATGAATTCTTCTTTCTTGTAAATGTACTTGTGGTGGCAGAAATTGCACTCGACATTGACTTCGCTTTTTTCGCTGAAAATCTCCGCGATATCGGCGGCAGGCATTAAACGTATGGCGTCTTTCAGCTTGCCGTGATTGCAATTGCAGCGGAAACCGGGGATCGGGCCGTAGCTGAAATCGGGAATTCCCTGCGACAGCGCGGCGGCGATTTTGACCAGTTTCTGCTCGGGCGAGAGATCGTCCAGTAGAATATTGCGAAAGTCCTGGCGGTGAATCAACTCGCGGACCGGGTCAAAAGCGGTCAAATCGCAGTCCGGCATCGCCTGAAGCATGAAGCCGAACGCCTTGCTGACCGGGCGCGCCGGGTCGGCGTTGAAACGGACCGCGGTAGCGATTTCCGTTTCGATCTGATCGCTGACCGAGAAGAAAAATCCGGCGTCTCCGGTGATATTCGCCAGGGGCGCTTTGGTACTGCCGGAATTCAGGATGGTGCCGTTGTCGAATTTGATGACTTTCATCAAACCGTCTTCCGCTCCGAAAATGTCATCGGGCTTGAGGTTTTCCGTAATCAGGTGCGGGGCGTTGAGAATGCCCCGCACGTCGCAGCGGGCGTTGACGTCGACCAGCAGCTTGCCGAGCAACCCGGGATATTCCCATTGGAGGGAATATTTTTCTTCACCTTCCAGAAGGGGGGCCAGCAACGCCGCAGTGGTCAGGGCGCCGGAAAAAATTTCCGCCGCCACCGGGTCGGCGTCGTAGATCCGGATACCTTCCAGGCACAGCGAGGTGGTATCCGCCATGGAAAACCGGACTTTCAAATCCTTGAAAATCCCCCGGAGCGAATAATCGGTACTCATCGCTTACATCACGCGTTCGATAACGATTTCTGGATCGATCTCTTCATTGAGGACCCGTTCGAGGCCGCTCTTAATGGTCATGGTCGCATGCGGACAGCCGCCGCAGGCGCCTTTCAGACGCAGAAAAACGGTTTTGCCCTTGATGTCGACAATTTCCAGGTCGCCGCCGTCGGCTTGCAGATAGCGGCGGAGGTCTTCGAGTTTGGTTCTGATTTTTTGTTCGAGTTCATTCATTTATCGTGTCTCCTGGGATTTACCGGATTTGATTGAGCATATCGAGTTTGGAACGGAGCATGGGTTTCAGCTCCTTCTTGAAATTGAGTTTATTGAAAGCACTGCAGATAATGCGCTGATTGGTCTTGGAGTCGATATAGCCGTTGCAACTCAAGGTCAGGTCGCATCCTTTCAGCTCTTCCAGTTCGATGACGAAAACGACCGCGCGACCGTTGCTGCGCTGGATCAAGGGTTTCTCCGGGGTGGCGATGATCTGTTTGCGGCCGTCGCTGTAAATGATTTCCCCCCGGGTGATGGCTCCGTTGGCCGTTTCGAAATTAGCTTCGCGCGGCGGCTCAAAAAGAATTTCAATCAGGTTGCGGGAGGTGATTCGGTAATAATAAAGCAACTTGGGAATGATGGTCCGCGTTTCGCTGTCGGGAATAACCGACGAATACGCGGTAATCCCCGAGGAAGGTACCGGAAAATTCCTCGGGTAATGTTCCTGGGAAAGAATCACCAGCCCGCCGTTCATAATGATGTACATGAGAATAAACAACATGGACAGTATCAGAATCAGCGCGATTTTGAACCGGAAAAGATGTTTTTTATTGATCGCCATAGCCGTTTATTTGAAAGTCGTATAAGGACTGACGTAAATAACCTGGCCGTTTGAGCGCGACAAGACTATTTTCATCGGTTCTTCATAGCCGGTGACCTTGCCGCAAACGATCCAGATGTCATCTTCCAGCAGCACGTTGAACGGTTCCTGGGTTTCGACTCTGGCGTCGCCGTAAACCGCGCGCAGATAAATTTTGCCGATTTCAAGCGCGTTGTCGCTGGAACGGATAAAGCCGTTGGGTACGGTGGTCATTTTGTCAGTTTGGCAGCCGCCGGCGAAAATTGCCGACGCCACGATCATGGCGGTAAGTAAAAATATTCTCATGTTTGAACCTCGGGGTTATGTTGTTGGATATTATGACATTAATCGATGTTTTTTCAACCTGAAACCGCAAAAATCATTGAAAATTTTTGGCCTCCTGCCATAATTCTTCCATTTGCACGATATCGGCTTCTTCCAACGAACTGCCCTGTTCCTGCAAACGTTTTTCAATATGGCGGAAACGGTGTGAAAATTTCCGGATGGTCCCCTGCAGCAAGTCTTCGGAAGAGCCCTGTTTGCGGAACCGCGCCAGATTGACCACGGCAAACAGCAGATCACCGATTTCATTGTTGATTTCAGCCTGGTTGTCATTGGCCATGGCTTCTTTGATTTCGGCCAGTTCTTCTTCGATTTTTTCGATGATCTGTTCCTGGTTTTCCCAGTCGAAACCGTATTTGGCGGCTTTGCGCTGGATTTTTTCCGCCTGCAGCAGACCGGAAAGGCCGCGCGGAATCCCGTCGAGTACCGACTCGCGGCCCGGATGGTTTTCCTTTTTCTTGATGGCGTCCCAGAGTTCGATGACATCGTCGGAGCTGCCGGCGTCGGCATCGGCGAAAACATGGGGATGGCGCCGGACCATTTTGGCATTGATCTGGCGGAGGACGTCGGCAAAAGTGAAATCGCCGCGCTCTTCGGCGATCACGGAATAGAAGACCAGGTTCATCATGATATCGCCGAGCTCTTCGCACATATGGTGGTGGTCGGCGTCGTCCACCGTGTCGAGCAGTTCGGCGGTTTCCTCGGTCAGGGTGTGTTTCAGCGTTTCATAAGTTTGCTTGCGGTCCCAGGGGCACCCCTCCGGCGAACGCAGTTTCCGGAGGATGGCGACAAGCCCGTCTACGGTATCCGGATACAATTTGTCAGATGTATTCATAAAAGCTCATTTCTGGTTTGTAAATAAATCAATAGACACTGATAATTGATTTTTTCAATCTTGAAATTTCCGGAAAAGGCCTTAAATTCATAGAGAACTTCTAATAACAAGCGAGTGACTCTTATGAACACCCATAACGCATTCAATGAATTAAGTGATTTCATCCGGGAACATCAGGCCGAGTATTGCGGGTTGGCGCAAAGAATCTGGGAAAAACCGGAGATTGCTTTTCAGGAAAAATTCGCCTGCGTCGAACAGGTCAAAATGCTGAAAGATTGTGGATTTGAAGTAACTTCCCCATATGCCGGAGTGGAAACGGCCTATGCCGCGACTTACGGCAGCGGACACCCGGTATTCTGTTTTGTCGCCGAATACGATGCATTGCCGGAGCTGGGGCACGGCTGCGGGCACAATTTGATTTGCGCCGCCGCCATTGCCGCCGGGTGCGCGGTCAAGGAAATCATGCGGAAATATCAGATTTCAGGCAAAATTGTCGTCATGGGAACCCCGGCCGAGGAATCGGGCGGCGGCAAAGTAAAAATGTTGGAACATAATTGTTTGGATGGTGTTGACGCCGCGATGATGGTTCATCCCTCCTGGCGCAGTACACCCGATACCGGTTCCACGGCCATTCGCCGTTTTGATGTCGAATTTTTCGGCAAAGCGGCGCACGCGGCGGGCTCACCGGAGTTGGGATTGAATGCCTTGGATGGCGCGGTTCTTCTTTTGACCGGGATCAATGCCTGGCGGCAGCAGTTGCCGGAGGAGTCCCGGGTTCACGGGATTATCAAGCAGGGAGGCGTCATGCCGAATATTATTCCGGATCACAGCCTGAGCCGGTTCTACTTGCGTTCGCCCTCGGACGACGTGCTGGATCGGATGGAAAAGAGATTCCGGGATATCGTCGAGGGTGCGAGCCTGATGGCCGGGACTCGTTACGAGATCAAAGTTTTCAATGTGCCATACCGTTCCCGCAAGCCCAATCCCGAGCTGAACAAGCTTTATGTGAAATTCGCCGGCGAGGCCGGATTGAATCCGGTGATTCCGCCGCGGCCCGGGCGCGGTTCCAGCGATTTCGGCGATTTTTCCCAGAAGGTTCCGGGCATACATCCGTATTTCGGCATCGCGCACAGTGAAATAGCGGGCCACTCCAAAGCTTTCTGCGAAGCCTCCGGCTCGGATTATGGCAAGGAACAGATGATCAAAGGCGCGATTGCCATGGCCCAGGTCGGTTTTTCGTATCTGACCGATGCCGAAGTCCGGGAAAAAGTAACTACCGGGAAATAATCAAACCGAGCAATTCGAAAAACTCCGTGCGGGCGTATTTTTCCCGCCACGGAGTGTGCCCGCAGCGCGGTATGATATAACTGTCAAATGTCATGCCGCGCAAAGGCTCGACGATGCTTTCCGGCGGGGTAGTGTCGTACTCGCCGTGGATAACCGTCAAAGGAGTTTTCAAGCCCCTGAATTTGACCAGGAGCTCACCGCTCCGGCGCATGGCGGCGGCCTCCTGCCAGACTTTCTGGTACATCTCACCGTCGGTAAACGCCGGTTCTTCTTCGGCGGGCAAGGGTGAGTACGTATCCGCTTTTTCGGCCAGACAACCCAGGCGCGCCAGTTGGATATCGCTGATTTCCGAAGATTGGGTCAATGTCCGGTATTCGGCTTTTTCCGCTTCGCTGAGATGCTCCAGCCGCCGTGAGTTCATTAGCGGGAGGTATTTTTCATCGAGCGCGCCGCTGCCGACAATAATGAGCTGTTTGACCAGCTCCGGGTACTCGCTTGCATATAACGCTCCGAGCCAGGCTCCCCATGAATGCCCGATCAGCGCCAGCGGGCCATGAGGTGATATTTGCCCGTGCAATTCGTCGATCAAAGCCCGGATTGAATATTGCCCCTGCAAGGGTTCCAGGCAGTCCGACAGTCCCCGCGCCAGCCCGTTTGCCGAGCCGATCCCGCCGGGACCGCCGTGAATCACCGCCGCCCGGTAAGGCGGCTGTCCATGATATCTGATATTTTCCATACCGTAATGGAATACGGCATGGAATGAAATTCAAATTAAAATATCAGATTTGCCTTGTATAATCCGACTTTCCTGGTAGCCAGATCCTGGAACGCTTGATTGATATCGGCGAATGGATAGTTGGTGACCAGCAAATCGGTATTCAACTTGCCTCGAGCCATCAGCTTCAACGCGGCTTTCATATCTTCCAGTTTTAATGTTTTGTTGCGAATATGACCGTTGACGACAGTCAGGGCTTTATAGTTCCAGGTTTTCATATCGATTTGACGGTAACCGTCGTTGGACTGATGATAACCGACCAGATTGAAGGTGCCATGATGTTCCAGCAGTTCGGTACCGATATCGAGCGCGGCCTGAATGCCGGTGGCCTCGATGAAAACATCGAACAACCCGAGTTCCTCACGCAGTTCAACCGGAGATTTCCCTTTGGTATTGACGACCCGGTCTGCGCCTAGCTTTAAAGCCGTATCCAGCCGCCAGTCAAGCAGATCGAAAACGACGATCTCGGCGGCTCCCTCCATTCGGGCGAGTTGGAGACAATTCAATCCCATGTAGCCGGCTCCGATAATGCCGACTTTGTCGCCGAATTTGATGCCGAAGCGTCGCGCGGCCGCTATGCAGCAGGCAATCGGCTCGCCCAGCGCCATGGATGAATCAAGTCCGGACGGCACCAACGCCAGTGATTCCGGTTCAGCGACAAAATATTCCGCGTAACTGCCGCCGAGGGCGGTTACCGGATCGCCGGGTTTGAAACCGGTGACATTTTCGCCGACCGCGGCTACGATGCCGGAGCCCTCGTGACCGAGCAGGATACCGGTCGTATCTTCGCGCTTTTCTTCATTGCGGGTCAGGAATTTAAATAAATCACCTTCGCAAATACCACAAGAAGTTGATTTAACCAACACGGAATTCCGGTCATATTCGGGGATGGCGGCTTCGCGTATTTCAAAGCCGGCGGCGGTCATGATAGCTTCTTTCATCATTGGACTCCTGTTTTTGTATGCTGATATAATATAATTGATTGAATTGATTATTTCATCCTTGAATCATTCAATAAACTATGCTTAATCAATCAAGTTGGGGAAGATGCGTGTAATATGGATAATTGGTCGGACCTGTCAGACCCGTCGGACCGGTCGGATTTCCCTTGGGGAGTCGCTTTTTAGCACGGCCAGGCGAAAAAAATAAAAAAATATTGATTTTGGACTGGACAGATGAGAAATGCAGTATATTTTAAGCAAATCGGAGTTTTGGTTTAACTCTCTGGATAAAAGCGAGTTATATTAATACTCAAATATTAATATAAAAATATTTTTTAGCTTTAGGTTCTTAACGACAACTCAGATTAAGGAGCACAAAATGGCTTGTCAACAGTGTGAAGAACTTGATCTCACGACCAAGTATCCGGAAAAGACCGCGGAGCTCGATGCCTACATCGATGGATTGGGTATCGGCGACGATGTCGAAAAAAATCGTGGTAATTTAATCCAATGTCTGCATCGCGCTCAGCACATTTTCGGATATTTGCCGTTGAATGTACAAAGACATGTGGCGAAAAAGCTTAAACTTCATTTGTCGGATGTTTACGGCGTCATCACTTTCTATCATTATTTCACTGAAACTCCAATGGGCCAGTACAAGATCAACGTTTGTACCGGTACCGCCTGTTTCGTCAAGGGCGCCGGCAATGTGCTTGAAGAGTTCAAGCGTTATCTGAATATCGATCAGGGAGAAACTTCCGCCGACCGCAAGTTCTCCCTGGGCGGAGTCCGTTGTCTGGGGGCCTGTAGTCTGGCTCCGGTGGTGATGGTCAATGACCGGGTTTACGGCAACGTGACCCCGTCCATGGTTCCGGAAATTATCAACGATTGCAAATGAGGTTTGGATAATGATTGACAATGTCGATAAACTATTTAAAAAGATCGAAGAACTGAAAAAGTCTTCGCAAGCTCCGACCACGATCATGGTTTCCCTGGGAACCTGCGGGATCGCCGCCGGCGGCAATCCGGTATATGATGCCTTGAAAAACGCCATTGCCGAGCGTAAACTCGAGCATGCTTTCAATCTGATCAAGGTCGGCTGTATGGGAATGTGCCATTCCGAACCGACGCTGGAAGTGCTTAACAACGAAACCGGCGACCGGGTTTATTACGGTAATGTCACTCCTGAAAACGCGGCAGCGATTATCGAAGCCGGGCAGGGAGTGGCGGTCGGTATTCCGATCCTCGAGCGTTCCTGGTATTGCCCGGAAGACGAAGCTCTGGTCGATGCCGAGAAGCAGATTCAGGCCCGTATCGTATTGCGTAACTGCGGCCGGATCGATCCCGAAAATATCGATGATTATCTGGCCACCGGCGGTTACACCGCGCTGGCTAAAGTTTTGACCAAAATCAAGCCGGATGAAGCCGTGAAAATGCTGATCGACTCCGGTCTGCGCGGCCGTGGCGGCGGTGGTTTCCCGACCGGTCGTAAATGGGATTTTGCCGCCAAGCAGCAGAACAAGAATAAATTCCTGATCTGTAACGCCGACGAAGGCGACCCGGGCGCGTTCATGGACCGTGCTGTGTTGGAAGGCGACCCCCATTCAGTGCTCGAAGCCATGGCGATCGGCGGTTACTCCATCGGCGCGCACCGTGGGTACATTTATATCCGCGCTGAATATCCGCTGGCGATCCAGCGTCTTCAGATTGCGATCAAGCAGGCCGAGGAACTCGGATTGCTCGGCAAGAACATCATGGGAACCGGTTTCGATTTCACAATCGAACTGAAATACGGCGCCGGTGCTTTCGTCTGCGGCGAAGAAACCGCTTTGATCCACTCCATCGAAGGCAAGCGCGGTGAGCCGACATACAAGCCGCCGTTCCCGGCCGTGAAGGGCCTCTGGGAAGAGCCCACCGTGGTCAACAACGTGGAAACTTATGCCAACATACCCGCGATTTTCCGTCGGGGACCGGAATGGTTCCGCAAAATCGGTACCGACAAATCCCCGGGTACCAAAGTATTCGCCCTGGCCGGCAAGATCGACCGCGTCGGTCTGGTTGAAGTGCCGATCGGTACCAGGCTCCGCAATATTATTTTCGGATTGGGCAAAGGTTGCAAGGACGGCAAGGCATTCAAATCCGTCCAGACCGGCGGCCCCTCCGGCGGTTGCATTACCGCGGCCAATGTTGACGTCGCCATCGATTATGAAACCCTGATCGCGCTCGGTTCGATGATGGGTTCGGGTGGTATGATCGTCATGGACGAAGACGATTGCATGGTCAATATCGCCAAGTTCTTCCTGGAATTCACCCTCGACGAATCCTGCGGCAAGTGTACTCCGTGCCGGATCGGCAACCGCCGCTTGTTCGATATGCTCCAGCGCATTTGCGAGGGCAAGGCGGAGGAAGATATCCTGAACCGTCTGCGCACTTTGTCCGAAACCATCAAGGACACCGCGCTTTGCGGCCTGGGCCAGACTTCTCCCAATCCGGTTTTGTCTACGATGAATAACTTTATCGATGAATACATCGCCCACGTGAAAGACCACAAATGCCCGGCCGGGGTTTGCGTCAAGTTGATTTCTTACAACATCAACGACAAATGCGTCGGCTGTACCATGTGTGCGAGAAACTGTCCGGTGAACTGCATCTCCGGCGAGAAGAAACAGAAACACGTCATCGACCAAAGCAAATGCATCAAGTGCGGCGTCTGCTACAATTCCTGTAAATTCCATGCCATCGACCGCGCATAACTTAGGAGAAATTAGATAATGGTAAAACTGACTATCAATAATATGCCGGTGGAAGTGGATGACAACGCCACGATTCTGGAAGCGGCTCATAAAATCGGCATCAAGATTCCGACTCTCTGTCATTATTCGCTGGATTCCTTCAGTATCGAGCACCGTCTCGGTTCCTGCCGCATTTGCGTGGTGGAAGTCGAAGGACGCCGCAACCTGGCTCCGTCCTGCTGCACTCCGGTGGCCGAAGGAATGATCATCAAGACCAATTCCATTCGCGCCATCAACGCCCGCCGTACCATGCTGGACCTGCTGCTTTCGAACCATCCGAAAGATTGCCTGACCTGCGAAAAGAACGGCAATTGCGAACTCCAGGAGCTCGCCGGCGAAATGGGCTTGCATCGTTTGCTCTATAAGGGCGAAATGACCAAAACCAAGAAGGACCTCTCCAGCAAATCAATCGCCCGCGACCCGGCCAAGTGCGTTATGTGCCGCCGCTGCGAAACCGCCTGCAACGTCATTCAGACGGTCGGCGTGTTGACCGGTATCGGCCGCGGTTTCGAAGTCTTTGTCGGGACTTCCGGCGACCGTCCGTTGACGGAAACGACTTGTACTTTCTGCGGGCAGTGCGTGGCGGCGTGTCCCGTCGGCGCTTTGACCGAAATGAGCTACATCTACGACGTGTGGCGCGCCCTGAATGATCCGACCAAAACCGTGGTCGTCCAGACCGCTCCGGCGGTCCGGGTGGCGATCGGCGAAGAATTCGGCATGGGCCCCGGCAGCATTTCCACCGGGCAGATGGTTCATGGGCTGCGGCTCCTGGGCTTCGACAAGGTATTCGACACCAATTTCGCGGCGGACCTGACGATCATGGAAGAAACCCATGAACTGATCCAGCGCGTTACCAAGGGTGAAAACCTGCCGATCCTGACCTCTTGCTGTCCCGGCTGGGTGAAGTTCCTTGAACACCAGTTCCCGGATCTGACCTACATGCCGTCCACCGCCAAGTCTCCGCAGCAGATGTTCGGCGCTATCGCCAAGAGCTACTATGCCGAAAAGATCGGCAAGCGCCCGGAAGATATCGTGGTGGTTTCGGTGATGCCGTGTCTCTCCAAGAAATACGAAGCGTCGCGTCCTGAATTCAGCAACGCCAACGGTGTTCCGGAAGTCGATATCGTGATTTCCACCCGTGAGCTTGCCGGTATGTTCAAGGAAGCCGGGGTGGATATCAACAAACTTACTCCGGAAGAATACGACAACCCGCTCGGCGAATCCACGGGTGCCGCGATCATCTTCGGGGCCTCCGGCGGCGTGCTGGAAGCGGCCTTGCGTACCGCGGCCGACTGGATTTCCAAAGAAGACCTCAAGAGCATCGATTTCACCGCCGTACGCGGCCTGAAAGGGGTCAAGGAAGCGACCGTCAAAGTCGCCGGTATGGATATCAAAGTCGCGGTCTGTTCCGGACTGGGCAATACCCGCAGAGTTCTGGACAAAATCAAACGCGGCGAAGCCCACTCCCATGCGATCGAAATCATGGCTTGCCCCGGCGGCTGTCTCAACGGCGGCGGCCAGCCCTATATCCATGGCGATACCACGATCCTGGAAAGACGCAAACAGGCTATCTATGATATCGACAAGGACTGCGAAATCCGCAAGTCTCATCAGAATCCCGATATCATCAAGTTGTATGAAGAATTCCTGGGAGAGCCCGGCAGCCACAAAGCGCACGAGCTTCTCCACACCTCTTATACCGGCCGTACCGGCGACTGATAAAAAGGTATATCAGGTAAAACAAAAAACCCTCCGCGAGGAGGGTTTTTTTGAGCGGATATTTTTTACTTTGAACCACGGGCCAGCTTGCGCTCGACTCCGCCGTCGATGATGATGCTTTGACCGTTGATAAAGGTGCTTTGGTCAGAGGCCAGAAAGACGGCGAGTTCGCCGACGTCCTGTGGCGTACCCAGCCGCCGCACCGGGATGCCGGAGGCGATCTCTATCTCGTCGAAACCGGGCTGCGAGCTCATCCTGTCCACTTGGATATAACCCGGTGCGATGTTGTTCACCCGGATACCCAGGGGGCCGCCTTCCAGCGCCAGCGCGCCGGTCATGGAGTGAATGGCGCCTTTGCTCATGGCATAGAGGACCCGTCCCGGCACGGTCGACTGCATCTGCACCGATCCGATGTTGATGATGCTGCCGCCGTAGGGCATCAGTTTCATTTCATTCAGGCAGCAGAAAAGAGTGCCGCGGACGTTCATATCAGTCAGCTTCTCGTAGAGTTCGTAATCGATCGATTCGAACGGAACATTGCCGGGGTCCCAACCTGCGTTGTTGACCGCGATATCCAGCTTGCCCCATAAACGCTTGACCTCCGCAAAAAGCGCTTCGATGCCTTCCGGCCGGTCGAGTTCCGCCTGGAAGAAATGCCCTTTGATTTCACGCATATCTGCGGATTCGCGGCGGTAATGGATCAGCACCTCGGCTCCGGCTTCCGCCAGGGCTTGCGCTATGCCCAGCCCAATGCCACGGGCCGCTCCCGTAACCAATGCTTTTTTGCCGTTTAACATACCGCGAATTCCTTTTGAATCATCGCGAAAAGTTCATCAAAAAGCCGGTCGGATATCTCATCCGCCACATGGCCGGGATGACGGCAATAAGCACTGTCGGTCAGGCCGCGGCGTCTGAGGATTTCTTTTTCGTAATGGATGATCATTTCGACATCTTGCCGGATATGGTTGAGCACGGAATTCAATTTATCGTGCAACGGCTGGGCATCTTCGCCGTTTTGCAGTTGCTGCCAGATTCTGGCGTAAATATCGACCATGGACGGACCCGGCATAACCCCGGAGGCCCCGCGCCGGAAACCTTCGATCATCTGGAAACCGGCATTGCCGACAAATATTTTGCGGTCGGAATCCAGCAGCGACCGGAGTTTGGAAATATACGCGCCGGGCGGTTTGCATTCGATCTTGAAATAACGCAGATTGCGGTGTTTTTGCGCCAGGTTCAGGAGTACCTCGGGAGCGATGCCCACTCCGGTCTGCTCCGGGGCATATTGGAACATGACGGGGATTTTCACGCTTGCACAAACCGCATCGATATGGTCGAACAGAGCTTTTCCGCCGGGCTTCAGGAAAAACGGCGGCAGTACCATCATGCAGTCCGCGCCGGAGGCCTCAATTCGCCCGGCCCATTTGACCGCGACTTCGGTGGCGTGCCGGGTATTCGAAACAATTGCCGGAACGCCGTTGGCGTGGCATACTTCGACCGTAATGTCGATCAGTTTTTCTTCTTCGTCGCGGTCCAGTTTGTAGTACTCGCCGGCGATGCCGAACAGAGTCAGTGCGTTGGCGCCGAGCCCGATCATTTTCTCGCAGCAACGGCGGTACCCTTCATAATTAAAACTGCCGTCGGCATGAAAAACCGCCGGGGCAATCGGACATATTCCGGTAATTTCCGTCATTGAATTTCCTCCTGAATGACTTTAATGTTTTCGGCAAATTTATATTCTTCCCAAAATAGCTGGGAGGCGGGACAGCTGTTCGTCCGGCAGTTGAAGACGATATTGCGAAATACGATATCGGTAACCCGGTGGCCTTGATCAAATCCGCATATACAGCCCGGAAAATGCGGGTGCTCGCTGTAGTAATTGCGCACTTCCACGTCCTGAATTTGCCCGCGTTCGTCATCGGTAGTATAATAGCTCGGAGCAATCAGGAAACCGAAGTCGATCTGCGGCGCTTTCCCCTCCACATAGATGCGGTTGTAACGGACATGCCGCACTATGGAATGATCGATGATGCGCATATGGATCGGGACGTGACGGTTGTGGATGACCTTGATGTCTTCAAATAGAATATCTTCCAGTAAATCCCCCTGGGAAGTATGGCCGATTTCCAGAGCGCAACCACAGCGGTCGTTCCACAAAACCAGATCGCGGAAGACCAGATGCCCGGATTTCATAGCGAATGAGCGGCGGGTTTTGATGGCCACACAGTCGTCGTTGCATTTCATGAAACAATGTTCCACTCGCAGGTCGATGCAGGAGCGGGGCTGAATTCCATCGTTGTTCAGAATCCAGGAAATCGTCTTATAATTGCGTACCGTGCAATGTTCGACTCCGGAAATCACGAAATTCCAGAATTGCGGGTTGTAAACCAGCGGCCCATCGTAAGCCAGGTTGCGGCCTCGATGGAAACAAATAAAACCTTCGTGACCGGCATCGGCAATCCATTTTTCGCCCATTCGATTGCCGCGGTTTTCGCCGACATCGCGTTGACAGCGGGTACCGTCGAGAATTCCCTGTCCGCGAATGGCGGCGTTTTCGACCTGTTCGGCGCGGACTCCGGAGCGAATCACTGCGCCGCGTTCCAGGAAGATCTCCTTATTCGATTCCAGGAAAAGCAAACGCCCCTCAATATCGTGAAGCCCCGGGAGAAACAACAAAACGTCGGCTTCATCGCCGCAGCGCAAATCTTCCGGTTGATGAAGGCCGGGAGAAACCGCTTTGACACGCCGTCCATTTTCTTCGAAATCCATGATTTCATCACCCAGGATATAGACGGTATATGCCGCGGCATCGTCGCGGTGATAGTTGATTTCCAGCGTGCCGTAACGCGGCGTCGGCAAGGTGAAATCCACGTTTTTGCCATTGATCGCCACCGGGATCGATTCTTGCAACGATGGCCGGAAGATGGCGCTGTATACTTGAGTGGGAAAATCGAGATGAACCTCCACCGCTCCCGTGGAAGCGTATGAGAAAAATCCCTCGGCTCCGCCGTTGGCGTGCGGATGCAACATCATGGAAGTCGTCTGCCCGACCGCGACATGACGCCAGCCGGAATTTCCGGCGGTACGCAAGCGGGCACGGATCACCGCCGGACGAATTCCCGGCAGAAAATTTTCCGAACGCAAGGCCGGGGCAGGGCGCTTGGCATAAGTTTGGGCCGAGACCAGATGCATTCCGTTTGCCAGCATAATTTCCCGACGTTTTGGCGAGGGCTCGCCGCGGTCGAGCGAATAAATCCGAAGCGCGCTGCCGCCGAAATAGTGTTCCATGTAAACCTGCAGCAGAACCCGCGAAGTATACTGGTCGAACTGCGGGTCGTCAAAACACGCCATGTCGAAGATAGTTTCAATGGCGATTACGTTTTCGTATTCGGGTATCGTTTTACCGGAATATTTATTCTGGCGGGTAAATAACTCGCTCAAGTAATATTGTTGACGGCTGATCGATTCCGGTGAAAATGGAACCCGATTGCCCTTGGTCACCGGGACCAGTTGCAGAAAAATTCCATTTCGGTAAATTGCTTCCAGCGCGTAGTCCAGTTCGTCTGTATTCTGCGGATTTTCATCGTCAAGTTCCAGGCGGATCAGGTTCACTTGTTCCCGGCGAAATTCGAGCAGCAGCGCATCCAATTCCGCCTGACCGCAGAGTTTCAGGTCGCGGGCGGAAATGTCCAGTTCATTGCCTTCGATATCGCAGAAAAGTTCGTTTTTTACGGTCCAAGGAGAAAAATTCATGGTCTAACCTCAGTTTATAAATATGGGAAATCGCATCCCTGGTCTGCCTGCATGACATTATCGATGTAATGGCGGACGAAACCACGGGTGAATTTTTCTTTGGTCTCAAAAGTCACGGTTTGCAACCGGGCCGCGATTTCAGCATCGGTCAACTCGACTTCGATAACGCCGTTCTCCACATCCAGATGAACAATATCGCCGTCGCGCACCGCGCCGAGCGGTCCACCCGCCGCCGCTTCCGGACAGGCGTGGAGGACCACAGTACCAAATGCGCCGCCACTCATCCGGGCGTCGGTGATCCGGACGTAATCTTTGATACCGCGCTTGTAAAGCTTCGGCGGGATCGGCATGTAATTGCCGAATTCCGGCATGCCGGGAGCACCCTTGGGACCATAGCCGCGTAGGATGATCGCTTTGTTTTCATCCATGTCGGAATTCTCGTCGAGGAGATATTTTTCGGCGGCGGGAAGGGTGTCGAATACCCGGGCTTCGCCGCGGAATTTCAGGATCGAGGCGGCGGAGCGCTTGATCACCGCGCCGCGCGGAGCCAGATTGCCGCGCAGAACGGCAATTCCGCCGTTGGCCGCCAATGGTTTGTCGATGGCGGCAATGACTTCGCGATTATAAGATTCAGGGGCTCCGGTGAGATTTTCTTTCAATGTTTTGCCCGTTACGGTCATGACATTTGTATTGATAACGCCTTCCAGTTCTTTCAATAAAGATTGAACACCGCCGGCATTGTGAAATTCGATGCCGACCGTGCCTTTGCCGGCCGGTTTGACATTGACCAGCAGAGGGGTCCGTTCACTGATTTCGTGAAATAAACTTAAAGGCAATTCGATTCCGGCGCGCCGCGCAATCGCAGTCAGGTGAATGATCAAATTGGTTGAACCACCGGAAGCCATCAATACGGTAATGCAGTTTTTCAGGGCGTCGAGCGTCAGGATGTCCATGACCTTGATATCGGCCTCGATCAGCTTCATGATCTGGCGGCCGGATTCTTCGGCGTAACGCATTTTTTCCGCCGAAACCGCCAGCGCGGTCGCCGAACCGGGCAGGGCCAGGCCCAGCGATTCGGTGGCGCACTGCATACTGTTGGCCGTCCCCATGATCGGACAGGCTCCGACGCTGCCGTATAAACAGCCCTCGATGCTCTGCAGTTCGCATTCACTGATTTCACCGGCGAGATGCTGAGTCCAGAGCTTGAAACTGTCGGTACCGCAAGCCAGGGATTCGCCCCGGTAATTGCCGGGCAGCATCGGACCGCCCGGAACGAAAATCATCGGCTTGTTGGCCGAGACCGCCGCCATCAGTTGAGCCGGAACGCTCTTGTCGCAGGAGCCCAGCAGGACCACGCCGTCGAAGGGATGCCGGGCGATCAGTTCCTCGGTGGTCATCGCCAGCAGATTACGGTAAATCAGGCTGGAAATGTCGAAAAACACCTCGCAGATCGACAATGTGTTTACTTCCAGTGGAAAGCCGCCCGCCGCCCACACTCCGCGCTTGACCGCATCGGCCAGCTGCCGGAAATGAAAATGCCCGGGATTGGTTTCCGCCCAGGTGTTGATGATGCCGACGATCGGGCGCTCGAGGTCGGCGTCGGTGTAGCCCATGCTTTTGATCAGGGCGCGCCGCAGCAAGCATTGGCGGGTACCCGGTTTAAGCCATTTTTTTGAATTTGAATTTTCCATGACATCACTCAGTTTTGATTAATTTCAACTAAACGCGAGGCCAGTTTTCGGGTAGCATGCCCGAAAGCCGGATTTTCAATCTGACGGATCAGCATTTGAGCGGCGACTTCACCGAGCGCCGCCATCGGCGGCTCGACTGTGAGCAGTTCAAACGGAATAAACGCGGTCATGGGTGAGCGGTCAAAACCGGATATTTTCAGGCCGTCCGTATTGATTCCGGCTTTGGTCAACAGGCGGTACAGATTGCCGGCGCAATAGTCATTCAGGCAGATAACAGCATCGGGGCGGCGCTTGGGATCGCGAAAATTTTCAATGAATTGAGCTTGTTGCTCCGGGGTGGAACAAATCCATTCCTCGCGGGGAAGCAACCGCAGTTTTTTCATGGCGGAGTGGAAGCCGTGGGTACGCTCGGCCGCCGCCAGCGGATTGACCTGGATATCGCCGAACAACGCAAACTTGCGGCAACCCTGCTCGTAAAAACGCTTGACAATAGCGACAATGCCATCCTCGTTTTCGAACGTCAGCAGATTGCCGTCGAGCCCGTTCGGGGTACGGATCAGATAGAGCAGTGGAATTCCCGAGTCGGCCAGCGCCTGATACCCGGCGGCGGCATCGGAACGGGTGTCGGCGTACAGCACAATCCCGGCCGGTTTCCGGGCAATCGCGGTGGAAATGATCCTTTCCTGAGTCGCGAGGTCGCCATACAGAGGGATAATGGTGCTTAAATAATTAGAATTCGCGGCATGAATGCTGAAGCTTTTCAGCGATTCATGGAAAAATACAATGTCGTGACAGAGAAAAATCAGTTCACGCGGAATAACCCGGACGCTGCCGGCGACCACACTGCCGATGCCGTTTTTCTTGACGATCAAACCATTGGCGGCCAGCTCCGCCAGGGCGCGGCGGACCGTGGGTTTGCAGACCTGATATTCATCGGCCAGAGCCTGTTCGGAGGGCATGACGTCCCCAATCGCCATTGAGTTCAGTTTTTTCTCAAGCAAACCGATCAGATTGCTATATTTACTATTTCTGGCCATAAATTACCTTTTAAGTGTTCATGAGATAATTATAACACTCCGACTGGAAAAATCAATGCTTAAATGCTGTAATGTGAAAATTAATTTAAAGATTGTTTTATTTGAGCACAAAAAAATGATACCATTAATAAACCTTTAAATGTTTATTGATCGAATTCGTCAGGCTGGCCGGATGAGCCGGGCAGATCTGGCTTCCCGTTTCCTGAAAAAAAATCGGAAAAAATTGTAAAAATCAATAGTATATTTTAAGAATTTCTATTTGAAATTTGTTGTAATCAGCGTTATATTTAAGCGTTAGATTTTTTTATGGGGAAAAAGATTTCTCCGTTTCACATACACGCATTTGGAATTTCTTCGGCGCTTGCCAATTTATATAAGTTTTTACAAAAATCTAGCAAACCAATAACAAGAAGTACTGAAGGTATATAGTAGAGTTATTCTATTAAGTCAATAAAGGGCATTAGAAATGAAAAAGAAATCGATAGATCAAGATCCGATCGAGGAAAATTTTCTTAAGGAAGTCAAGGCTTCGCGACTTCTGTTGGAAAAGATTATGGAACCGGAGTTTTTCCAGGAAGTAACCCACGAACAATTGTCGAGTATCCTGCCGCTGCTCTCCAATATCTCCGGCCAGCAGGGATTCCGCAAAGCCGAAGTCGGCGACACCATCTACAACGTTTACCTCAAAGACGCCGCGACCAATACTACTGTGACCAGTTGGGCGGTGCATCGCCGCCGGTTTGTCCGGGTGGCGGTTTACGAGTCGCTCAGCGGGATCAATGCTTTTGACGGTGAATGCAAGAAGCTGGTGATTGAGATTTTCCAGGTAAATACCTGTACCTCGGCTCCTGCGAGCGTTTCCATGAAAGAATTTCTGGGTGCCTATAACCGTAAGTATAAAAAAGCCGACCAGGACGCCGTAAAGGAAATTTACGGACGCCTGAACTGGTGCGATATGGGCAGTGTGCCCCTGAACGATCTGGTGACGATGGTGCATCATGCGCTGAAGATTCAGAAGAACGACCATGTGGACCTGGATTGCCGCAAAGTCGGCGACAATGAATTGCACATCACTTTGACCCGTATCGACCCGACCGGCAAAGGCGAGTTGTTCGACCGGATCGCGGATGTGGCGTTTTTCAACGGATTCCGGATCCGCAAAGTGCAATTCTGCATGATGACCAATCAGGAAAATCCCACCGATTTCAAGCATCTGCCGGTTCAGCTGGCTGAAATCACCGTGACCTGCGAAGAAAAGCACTTGGACGACAAGAAAGTCCGGACGCTTCTGGAGTCGTTCAAGCTGATCGACTGGATCGAAGTCAACGATCTGCTGCAGACCGAACTGGTGGCCCGCGGCTATCTCGACATGATGGACGCGAACCTGATGCGTGCGATTGTCGAATTCATCCATTCCCAGTTCTCATACATCGACCGCAACAGCTATTCGCTGGATGTGGTGTACCGTTATATGGCGCGCTATCCCGTGCTGATGGCGGAGCTGGCGGCGGCGTTTCATGCCAAATTCAATCCGGAGTCTCCGACCGCCGGACAGGATTTCAACGTGAACAGTCTGGAAAAACATATTTCCGCCATCGCTACCGGCATCACCGAAAAAGATATCATCATCAAGACCATTTTCTCGGCGGCGCTGAACTTCCTGGTCAATGTCCGTCTGACGAACTTCTTTACGGACGAAAAAGCGGCTCTGTCCTTCCGGATGGACCCGGCGTTCATGAATTTCTATGCCAAACTGTCTCCGGTCTACGGACAGGCGTTCCCGTCTGACCGTCCGCACGGCGTGTTCTATTTCTACCGCCAGGAAGTGATCGGCTTCCATGTTCGTTTCGCCGAAATTGCTCGTGGCGGCTGGCGTAGCGTGATTCCGCGCTTCGGCACCAGCAATCTGGAAAAACGCGACAACTACGACTATGCGAAGAACGAAATTTTCCGCGAAGTCTATGTGTTGGCGCACACCCAGCACCTGAAAAACAAAGACATTTACGAAGGCGGCGCCAAGATCATTACGCTGCTGAAACCGGTGGAAAGCGCCGATTTCAAGCCGTATCTGTGGGAAAACCAGCGTGCGGTCTGTGCCGCGCTTCTCTCGCTGATCAACTACGACAGCAAGGGCAAGCTCAAGGACAAGCGCGTGGTCGATACCCTGCGTTCGCCTGAAATCATCGAAATCGGTCCCGACGAAAATATGTTCGACGTGATGATCGAGTGGATGGGTGAATATGCCGCGCATGTGGGTTATACCCTGGGCTCCGGCCTGATTTCCGGCAAGCCCGGCAGCGGTATCAACCACAAGGAATACGGCGTGACCTCGTTCGGAGTGTTCCAGTATCTGCTGAAAACCGCTTCCGAGCTCGGCATCAACGTGGAAAAAGACGAATGGAGCGTCAAGATCTCCGGTGGTCCCTATGGCGACGTGGCCGGAAATATGATGAAGCTCCTCAACGGCAAAAACAGCAAGGGCAAATATAACTTCCCGAAATTGAAGATCGTTTCGATCGTCGACGGCCCGGCGGCGGTTTACGACCCGGCCGGACTGAATCGTGAAGCCCTGCAGAAAATGCTCTTCACGGAGAACCTCGACGCTTATCCGTCCGAATTACTCAAGGGCGAAGGCGCTTATATCATCTACTGCAAGCCGGTATTCGTGAAAAACGAAGACAAGTACCGTCTGCTCAAGATGAAGAACGGCAAGCTGGTCGAAGAACTGTTGCTCCGCGATGCTTTCATGCGGATATTCCAGGGAACTTTGCACCAGGCGGCGGATATCTTCATTCCGTGCGGCGGCCGTCCGTCGACCATCAATATTTCCAACTGGCAGGATTTCTGCCCGAACGGCAAACCGAGCGCCAGAGCGATTGTCGAAGGCGCCAACTCGTTCATCACTCCGCAGGCCCGCGACCTCTTGCAGGAAGCCGGAATCTGGATCGTGAAGGACGCTTCCGCCAACAAGTGCGGGGTGATCACTTCCTCCTACGAAATCCTGAGTGGTTTGATGTTGAGCGATGAAGAATTCCGCAAGGATCATGAAGAAATCGTATCCGAAGTCATGGGCATGCTGAAGAAACGCGCTACCGACGAAGCCGAATGGTTGTATTCGCACTTTCGCCGGACCGGGCTGAGAATGACCGAGCTTACGGAAAAGCTGAGCCGCGCGATCAATGCCAAGAACGATGAAATCAAAGCGTTTCTGCTGGCGAACCCCGGCATGATGGATGACGCGATTATTTTCGATCATCTGCCGCCGTTCTTCAAGAACAAATATCCGGATCGGGTCAAGCGGATTCCCGCTCAGTACTTGATCGCCATTGCTTCGGTGGAGCTGGCTTCGCGGATTGTTTACCGGCTGGGCGAAAGCGTAGCCAACGAAATCGCCGCGGTAAAATAAACACTGCACCGTTGAATTCCAAGCCCCTGTCAGGTTTTTCCCGGCAGGGGTTTTGTTATTTTAAAAAACTTGATAATTGGGGGCGGCGGAGTATATTTACATGGAATATAAAAGGATTGAGATAGAATGATTATTGATGCGCATATCCATGCGGACAGCATAAATGATTTCAACGATAATTACCGGCGGGTGATCTCCGAACTTGATGAAAACGGTATTGGCGTGGCTATTGTCTCCGATCTGGGGGACTGGAGCCAGTTCCCTTCTTCCGAGGTCATTCGTGAAGCCAATGACCGGATGGCGGCGATGTATGAAATGCATGCGCCGCGGCTGCAGTATCTGGTTTATCTCAATCCGCAGCTACCGGACTGGGAGGAGGAGTTGACCAGACATTACGGACGCGCCATTGGAGTCAAGCTCTGGATTGCTCTGAAAGACCGGGAAGGCTCGCTGATGAATACCGAGATGGTGTTGCGGCGGGCGGCGGAATACGAATTGCCGGTATTGCTGCATGTTTATCAGCGCACTGACGGCAATCTGCCGGGCGAAATCGACCTGAAAGAGTTTCGGGAATTATGCTGGCGGGTACCCACATGCACCATGATCGGAGCTCACGCCGGCGGTAATTGGCGCTTGGCCGGTGATTTGCTGTCGGATTTGCCGCAGAACAAGTATTTCGATATTTCCGGCGGCTATCCCGAACACGGCATGGTGGAAAAATTGGTGTACGACAACGAGGCGAGCCGGATTGTTTACGGTTCCGACGCGTATGGGCGCAGTTATGCTTCCCAATTGGCCAAGGTCAAATATGCCGATATCAGCCCGGAAGAAAAAGAGAGGATTCTGTGGCGGAACGCCGCTCAGATTTTCTGGCTGGATCCGGGCGAAGTGGTAAAATGTTCTCCGGTGGAATATCCCTGGCCGGAATGGGGCGAGGATCATTATTGTTTCTGCGGCGGGCTGCCCGGAACTGATTATCAGGTAGCGCCCGAAAAACTGGCGAATCTACTGGCCGGGTATAAGGTCCGGCGCGGTTACGTGGTCAATTTGAATGATGTTTTTGCCGATGATTTGAATAAAGTCAACAATGAATTTGCGGCGCAATGTGCCAGGTTCGGCAACTTGTCGCCGCTGGCGATAGCCGATCCGCGCCGCCGGGACGGGCTGAACCGCGATGTCTGGGTGTCGCCATATCTGCACGGTTACCGCCTGGATGACCCCGGGTATCTGCCGTTCTGGCAGCGCTGCGCGGAGCAGGGGATCAAGGTCTGGATCAATACCGCGTTGTCCGATTATCGCTTTCGCGATCCTTCGCTGAAAGCAAGAGAAGTCAAGACGGAGGAAATCCGTAATTTTCTGCAAACGGCTCCGAAAAATATTTATACCTTCCAGGGAGTCCGGCCGATGCCGGAAGCGGGCCCGGAAGTGCGTTTTGAAATATCCCGGCTCAGTGACGGGCAGCGGGCGGCGGCGGGATTTTTCGCCGGCCACGACGGTTCTGGATTGGTCTGGGGCAGTGAATATCCGTTCCGCGACTATCCGCAAGTTTACGAATCAATAACCCATAGGGAATTAATACATGAGTGAAAAAACAAAATTTTGTTGGGGTGCGGCCACCGCGGCGTACCAGATCGAAGGCGGAGTATACGAAGGCGGCAGGGGATTCAGCGTGTGGGATGCGTACTGCCGGATTCCGGGCCGGGTGAAAAATATGGACAATGGCGACGTCGCCTGCGACAGTTATCACCGCTTCGAGGAAGATGTGAAAATGCTGAAAATGCTGGGCGTCGACGCCTACCGTTTTTCGATCGCCTGGCCGCGCATTCAGCCGACCGGCCGCGGCGAAGCCAATACGGAAGGAATCGCCTATTACAACCGCCTGATCGATACCTTGCTGGCCAACGGGATTACTCCGTTTGTTACGCTGTATCACTGGGATTTGCCGTTGGATCTGAATATGGCTCATGACGGTTGGCTGAATCGCGGTATCGTCGAAGACTTCACGAATTATGCCAAAATCTGTTTCAATGCTTTCGGCGACCGGGTCAAGCACTGGATTACCTTCAATGAATCATGGTGCGTGGCGGTACTGGGACATGGCCTCGGATCTTTCCCGCCCGGCCGTACCAGTCCGGACGAACCGTACCTGGTCGGACATAACTTGCTGTTGGCCCATGCCTATGCGGTCAAAGCGTTCCGCGACGGCGGCTACGGCGGCGTCATCGGGAGCACCAACAACTGCGATTGGCGCGAACCGTTGACCGATTCGCCGGAAGACCGCGCCGCCGCGCAGCGGGCGGTGGAATTCTTCTACGCCTGGTTTGCCGACCCGGTGTATTTCGGCGACTATCCGGCGGTGATGCGCGAACGGCTCGGCAAGCGCCTGCCGGAATTTACCGCGGAGGAAAAACAACTCCTCAAAGGTAGCGGTGATTTCATGGGACTGAATCATTATTCCACGCTGTACGCCTCGGCCAAGCCTCCGGTGGACGCCGGTGACATCGGGCCGAATGGCAACGGCGGTATGAATGACGATCAGGATGTGTATTTGAGCGTCGATCCCGCATGGGAACAGACCGATATGCAGTGGAATATCGTACCGTGGGGCTTCCGCAAGCTCCTCAAATGGATCGGAGACCGTTACCCGGGATACCCGATTTACGTGACCGAAAACGGTTGTGCCGTGAATGAACCGGATGTGATGACCGCTCAGAACGATGATTTGCGTTGCCGTTTCATCAAGGGGTACACTGATGCCATGCTGGCGGCGGTCAAGGAAGACAAGGTCGATATCCGCGGTTATTTCCTGTGGAGCTTGCTGGATAACTTCGAATGGGGACATGGCTACAGCAAGCGCTTCGGCATTGTTCGCGTGAGCCCGGACAATCTGGAAAGAATTCCCAAGAAATCTTTCTATGCCTATCAGCAGATTATTCAAGACAACCCATAAACGCGCTAAAAATAGGAGGCGAGTTATGAAATTCAAAATGTTGGTTACCTTAATCGCAATGGTCGCGGTGGTTGCCGGAGTCAAAGCCGACATCAAGATTGTCAAGGCGATTTACGGCTTTGGCGAGCAGACCAAGGATGTTACCGAAATTGCCAAGGACAAACTCATCGTGATTGCCGACCGGCTGGTGTTGCTCGACGTCAATAATTCGTTCTTTACCGATCCGGCCCCCGGTAAGCCCAAGACTCTTGAATTGACTTATTCCGAAGACGGCGTGGAAAAGACCGCGTCGATCAAGGAAAGAGGACAGTTTGTTCATTTCAAGAACATGGAACCGTCCAAAGAGTTCAAAGTTATCCTGGCGTTTTATGGTGTTGGTGACAAATGGAACGACGTTACCGCCAAGATCATCGAAGCCTGCGATGAAGGCTCGAATGTCAATGTCGACAATACCGTTTTGGGCCCCGATCCCGGTCGCGGCAAAGCCAAATCCCTGGTCGTCGCTTTCAGTGAAAATGACCAGGTTAAGGTCGTCAGAGTTGGCGAAAAACAGGTCTTCAAGCCGGAAAGCATCAAGAAAAAATAAATTCAGTTCATCCGTGAATTTAAGCCAATGCCGCGTTCATTCCGGCATTGGCTTTATTACTTGGATGCAATCGAGCAGAAGTTCTTCATCCAACGCCTCGATTTCCAGAATCCCGGACGATCCGGCGAGGGAAAGTTCGGCTGTGGTTCGGTTGCGCACCACATTCCAACACCATGCGCTGGTGCGGTCTTTGGCGTAAATGTTGACTACGCCCAACTCTTCGCCGTTCAGCCATACGCGGTAGCGGAGTTGAAAACCGGAAACCGGATGCGTGGGGATCATGGCGATACGGACTTTCAGGTCGGTTGCGGCTTGGACGTCAAAGTGGAATACCGCTTTTTTTCCGGCCGGCAGGATTGCCGCCTTCATGTGATAACCGAGTTCATAGGCGGGAAGTAGTTTTTCACTCGAATCCAGACCTTGAAACTCCGCCAGTACCGCGTCCGGGTTTTCCGGCAGGAAAACTTTTTCTTTCGGTATTGATACTTCCTGAGCCGGTTCGTTGAAGGGCCCCCAGTTCGGAGCTCCAAGCCCCATCATGCCATGCCATCTTTCCAGGGCGTTGTAACCGGCGGTCAAATCAAGTATCCGCTGATATTCGGCATGGGATTCGCTCCAGTTTTTGGCTCCGTACTTAGCCATTTCGCCGTAATAATATTTGCGGTTGGTGGCCGCCGCTGCGCAAATGGGATATTCGACAAGTTCATACCAGGCGTCGGCAAGCTCCGGTTGAATTTGCGCTTTAAGCGTCGTAATACGTTTTTCCAGCGCCGCATAATCCGCCAAACACCGGAGCGCTTCGCTTTCCGTGCAATCATTGATTTCCGGAACATCTTTTTGAGGGACATGGCAATCCCGGAGCCACCACCAGATGCTGCTGTCGAGGCTTTCCGGCTTGCGAATCCAGGCCAACCGGTAGGACTCCATCATGCAATCGGCAAGCTCCGGCGCAATTTCTCCGCCGAAAATTACCATGAGCCAATTTACCAGATGCCCCCGTATGCCCTGTTCTTCCACCTGCTCAATGTTCCAAGCCAGATCCAGCGCCAAAGTGAGCTGGTATTCCGATGGCTTGATATCGCCGGTATTGATGATCCAGATGCGCCGGGCATTGTTTTCATATGCGCGTTTCAGCTCCCGGAATATCTGGCCCGGGTGGTTGGTGGAGAGCCAGAGATAATTATACGGGGTCCCCCAGTATGAGATGTGGTAATAAATCCCCGCGCCTCCGGGCCGGTCCCGGTCCAGTTCGGTGGGCAGCCGCAATACATAACCATAGTTGTCGTCGCACCACATCAGTGAAACGTCTTCCGGAACTTTCAGGCCGGACTTGTAAATATCAAATGCTTCCTTGTACGGTATGAAAACCTGTGGGATGCGTTCTGCCGGTTTGCCGCTGTACTTGGATAGCAATGCCCGTTGATCGGCGAAAACCCGTTCCAACGCTTCCCGGCTCTCTTTCTCTCCCTCGGCTCCGTGCATCGGCCCGTCGTGGACTCCCCGCATTCCGATGGTGTAAAAATTATCGCTTTTACCGATTTCCCGCAGCCGCTCCTCCCAGAATCTCAGGACGGAATCTTTGTTGGAAATATAGTCATACTCTCCCTGGCCGCGATGGACCCACTCGCCGTTCGCGTTGCAATTCATCGGTTCGCAGTGCGAACTGCCGATCAGGATACCGTAACGGTCCGCCGCTTCGGCATTGCCCTGTACCAGATAAAACGGCATGGTGCAAGCATGCATAGCCGGCCACAGCGTGTTGGCACGAAGACGGATCATGAGTTCGAATACTTTCGAATAAGTTTTGGGACCGATAATCGCCTTGGTTTCCGAGGTCGGCTGTATGCCCGGTTTCAATTGCGGATTCTTTTCGAAATTCGTGGCCCAGGGATCGAATCCCACATCTTCGTCGTTGATGAAGATTCCACGGAATTCCACGCGCGGCCATTGGAGATTGTCGTAAGCGGCGGGCAAGGTAAAAGCGTCAAGTTGTTTCGGAGTGGCGTCAGCCCACCATTCCCACGGCGAAACTCCAAAGGCCCGGGAGAGCTCCATGATACCATACGCCGCCCCGCGACGGTCGCTGCCCGCGATCAGAAGGATGCCCGAGCTCACCGTCAAATGAAAAGTCTCAGGATGCTCCTGCAATTTTTCCCGCGAAAGAATTCCGCAATCAAACCATTTTTGCAGAAGCGGGCTCTCCGGCGTGCCGACCACGATTTTCACTCCCGGTTCATCGGCGCAAATTACTTTCAACTCGGCATTCAGAACATTTTTCAGATCCCCTTTCAGTAATTCAAGGGCGATATTCACCAAATCCGCCTCGGATTCACTACGGGTCACTACGATTGTTTCATTCCGATATATATTCATGAGTATTAGCTCCTTTTTAATACTGTTGCGCCGTTGGGCGGAATGCAAACGCTATCCGTGGATTGCCCGTCATGCCAGAGGTTAATCATCGGAAACGGCAAGTTGAATCGTTGTTCTTTTTCGCTCAGATTATAGATGAAATAAAAATCGGTTTGTCCCTTGCTCCGCTTGCTTGCCCGTAATTCGGCGGGGAGGTTCGGCAGTACGGGCGCGATTGCGCCGTCATCGAGGATTTCACCATAAAACGACGTCAGAAAACCGACATCGGTTCGGGCTCCGATATACCACGCTTTCCCCCGGCCGAAAGAGTTCACCGTGATCGCCGGAACTTCGTCGAACATTCCGTCGTCAGCATAAGTTGCGGCCGCCGTCGCGCCGTCCAGATGGAGGTACTCGGTATAATCGACGGTCTCAATCTCTTTGCCGTTCAGCCGAAACGGGCGTCGGTCGGAGGGTTCGATGCAATCGATATCTTCGTTCCAGATGCCGAAAAGATCACGCAACGGATTGGTCCCGGAGAAACACAGATTGTTTTCATCGACATAAGCGGAAAGATAGGTCGAAACCAATATCCCGCCGTTATCGACAAACTGTTTCAGGCGTTCGGCGACGCCGGGCTTGAGCATGAATAGCATGGGGGCCACGATCATTTTATAAGGCGAGAAATCGCAGGTACTTTCAATGACCGCCATTGAAACATTGTTGCGCCAGAGCGCCTGATAATGCTGAATCGCCGTCTCGTTGATTTTCTTCTCGGTTGCTTCGCCGAAACCATTCGTATATTCAAGGGCCCAATTGGAGTCCCAGTCAAAGATCAGCGCGATTTCCGGTTTCACGGTGCTGTCGGTTACTTCGGCCAGAGACTTGAGCTTGCGGCCGTATTCGGACACGGATTTGAAAACCCGGGTCTGATTGGTTCCGTCATGACCGACGACGGCGCCATGATATTTTTCGCAATTGCCGCGCCCTTTGCGCCATTGAAAATACATGGTCCCGTCCGCGCCGTGCCCGATTGCCAGCAGCATTTCCCGTTCAAATTCCCCGGGACGGCGCATTTTCCCATGTTTCCCGTAATTGGGAACTCCGGGGCACGATTCCATCATGACAAACGGCTTGTTCAGCATCGTATAATGCAAATCATGAATCAGGGCAAAATGAGCGGCCGTGTGCTCGGTAACACCGTTGTTCCACCTGGGATAACAATCATCGGCGATGAAGTCGCATTGTTCCGCGATCCGCCAGTAGTCCAGATCCGGAATAATCCCCATCATATTGGTGGTGGCCGGAGCATCCGAAAATTCCCTGACCGCGCTTATCTCGAATTTCAGGAAATCGGCAATCTGGCGGGAATTGAAACGCTTCCAGTCCAGGCGGACGGTATCCATGGCCGGGTCCCTGGGATTGATCTGATTCCAGTCGGTCAAGGTATGGCTCCAGAAAGCGGACCAATATGCCTCGTTCAGCTTTTCAAGCGTGCCATAGCGCTGCCGCAGAAAACCGGCGAAATTGGCGAGGCAAAGTTCACAGAAACACTCGCCGCTGTATTCGTTGCTGATATGCCAGCCGCCCAGCGCCGGATGCCCCGCATAACGCTGTGTCAGTGCCCGGTTGATAATGGCGGTTTTTTCATGCATTACCGGAGAGCTCCAGCAATGGTTGTGCCGGAAATTCCATTTTGAGCGGATTCCTTTATCATCCACCCGATTGGTTTCCGGATAGTTGTTGCCGAGCCACGCCGGCCGGCCGCCGCTGGGAGTCGCCAGAAAAACTTTTTTGCCGCCGGCCGCGCAACGGTTCATGATATCGTCCAACCAGGTGAAGTCGAAAACCCCCTCTTCCCTTTCTATCTGACCCCACGAAAAGATGGAAACTGAAAATGTATTACAGGAAGCCTCATCCATCATTGTAAAGTCGGCGTCAATTATTTCCGTTCTCTTAAGCCATTGGTCCGGATTGTAATCTCCGCCATGCAGTATGTATGGAAAATCTTTAATAATGCTCATATAGTCTTCCTTTTTTTTGTTTTCTGAAAATTTACATTTGTTTTCATGTGTAAATTTGAATTTACATTAATTATACATTCATTTTGTTGTTTTGTCAATAGCGGAAGTTGAAAATTTTTTATAGCGCTATTCAGGGTGAACACGTTAAAGAACTCAGGCGATCCTAAGCACAATTCGTCAAAAAAACCTTGACAGGCATTGAAAATCACATTTTCATCATGTATTTTATATGAAAATATATCTGAATGGAGATGATTTACCGATGAGTGTAACAATTGTTGACGTCGCCAGGATTGCCGGGGTTTCGACCGCGACCGTTTCCCGGGTTATAAATAACAGCGGATTTGTCAAGGACAGCACCCGCAGGCACATTGCCTCCATTATCGAAAAATATGATTTCAAGCCTCAGGAATACCAGAAGAGAAAGCCGGGTAATTCCGGTAATTCTTCCAAGTCGAAAGTTCATAATTTTGCCATGATTCTTCCCGGTGGAGTTTCTACTTCGACCGGGATTACCGCCCAGGAAATCATGCAGGGGCTTACCGGGGCGGCGGGTAAAATCAATGCAGCGATAAACATTAAATTCGTATCTTGTGTTGAGGATGCGCTTGAGGTATTGGATAAGAAAAAAGTCGATGGTCTGTTTCTTATGAACGGTCTCTGGTATGCGGATTCGTTTATTGAAAAAGCGAAACAGTTTCCCGCGGTCTGGCTTTTGCAGTCCGGTTCTCATGATTTCGGCGATCGTGTCCAGCCGGATCATTCGCATGTCGGGTTGCTTGCTTACCGGTATCTCAGGCAGAAGGGCTGTAAGAATCTATGCTGTGTGACCTGTAAGAAATTCAACTATTTTTTCCGTTACTGGCGGACGCGAGAGCACTCGTTCATGGATGCCGCGGAAATCGATCAGACCAAATGCAGTGTTATTCGTTTGGGGTACGATGATAATATCGATGTTTCCAGCGAGTTCAAAAGAGAATTTGCCAGGGAAGTGGTCAATCAAATATTGGCAATGAAAAAACGGCCGGATGGAATTTTTGTCGCCAACACCCTGGGATTGCCCGTGCATTCGGAGCTGATGGCGAATGGGATAATTCCCTCGAAGGACATTGAAATGGTCGCCGGAGACAAGGAACTCTGTGGAAATTACTGCCACCCGGCGCCAGTCAAAATCGACATCGGTTCAACCGAAATCGGCCAAATGGCCATGGAGGCAATGATGTGGCGAATTCAACACCCGCAAATGCCTCAACTGACTTATATGCTGAAACCCTCCTTGATCATCCCTGCCGACGATAAATAATCATCACATTATCGTTAATATTTAACTCTGAGAAAGAATACCTCCGTGCTCATCAGTGTCCATCCGTGTTGTGGATATCGCAGATTATTTACTGAAAATCATTTGACATTAACGATAATGTAGTTATATTCCTGTCCTAAACAATCTGGAGACAGAATATGGCTGCTGCTACATTGAAGGATATCGCCAAGCTGGTCGGAGTTTCGGTCAACACCGTGTCCCGTGCTTTGAAGGATAAGCCCGATATTGGGCTGGAAACCCGTGAGCGGGTCAAAGAGGCCGCCGCTGCGCTGGGATACCGCCCGAACCTGAACGCCCGCAGTTTGGTCTTGCAAAAATCATCCACCATCGGGCTGGCGGTAACCGAGGCCGATAATCCGGTACGAATGGAATTCTGCGAAAAACTGCGTTCATACGCCGCCGACTGCGGTTACCGGGTATTGACGATTTCCCTGACGCATGAATGGAGCAAGGGCAACCGGGAGGCGTTGGAAGATTTGCTGGCGCGGCGGGTGGATGGATTAATCATCGGTTATATCTGGGGATTGACCGGCGAGCAACCGCTGGGGAAAATCCTGGAGGAGTGCCGGAGCTGTAATATTCCGGTGACGGTATTCGGTACGCCGGAAACAGGAATGGCCGATTGTGTGGAGATTGATTTTTTCGACAGTGCGTATCAATTGGCCAATCATGTGATCGGACAGGGATACAAGGATATTGCGTTTTTCAATTCCAGCGCGCATTCTACGCGTGAAAGCGGTTTCCTGCAAGCCATGGCCGAGCACCGGATAAAAGGCCGGGCGGTTCGCTGGATGACGAATGGCGCCGGTCTGGAGAATGCGGCAACTGCAATGACCGCCTATCTGAAAAAACACGGGCGCCCCCCCGAAGCGGTGATCGCCTTCAACGATATCAGCGCCATCGGCATTATGGCCGCGCTGAAACAGCATGGCTACCGGGTGCCGGAAGATTGCGCGGTGGCCGGTTTCGACAATATCGAGTTCGGGGCATATTACGATCCGCCGTTGACCACGATCGGGTTCGACCGCGGAGTGTTTGCCCGTACGGTGTGGGAACTGCTCTTTAACCGGCTGAACGGCAGCGAAACCGGACCGGCAAAACGTCTTAAACTGCATCAGGAACTGGTTGTACGTAAATCGTGTTGAAATAAAGGATGGGTTATGATTATCAAGCACCATTTGAAAGTTGAAAGAATCACCACCGGACCGCGGCATCATTTTTTCGGCTATTTCGATAAATTCCCGTGGGATAAGTCGGGGCGTTATTTGTTGGCCCAGGCGGTGGATTTTACCGCCCGGCAGCCGGAACCGGGCGAGACAATGGAGATTGGCATGATCGATCTCCAGGACGGCAACCGCTTTATTCCGCTGGCCCGGACGGATGCCTGGTGCTGGCAGCAGGGCTGTATGCTGCAATGGCTCAACGACGCCGAGACCAAAATCATTTACAACGATCGCGAGGGCGATCATTTTGTGGCGCGGATTCAGGACGTGAAGAGCGGGGAAACGCAAACCCTCTGCCGTCCGGTTTACTGCCTGAGCACGGATGGCAAATGGGCCTTGAGTCTGAGCTTCTCTCGGCTGGACCGCTACCGCGCCGGTTACGGATATCCGGGAGCTTACGATCCCTTCGAAAAGGATCTTTGCCCGGCGGACGATGGCTTGTGGCTGGTTGATCTGAAAAACAATACCGCGAAACTGGTGGTCAGCGTGGCGGAGATTACCGACCGTTTTTACCGCTCGGATATGGAAAATACGCCGGGGTGGTTCAATCATCTGCTGTTCAGCCCGGACAGCCGGCGTTTCGCCTTTTTTCACCGCTGGCGGCTGTGGCGCGCCGATGGTTCACCGTGGCATGAAACCCATATGTTTACCGCCAATATCGACGGCTCGGAAATCTGGCCGCTGAACCTGGAAAATATGAGCTCGCATTATGCTTGGGTGAGCCCGACGGAAATCATCAATTTTTCCAACCGCTATACCGGGGGCTGGCAGTATTATCTGTACACCGACCGGACCCACCGGACCCGGACCATCGCCGAAAACGTGTTTCCCGGCGACGGGCACTGTTCATATTCGCCCGACGGCAAATGGATGATGACCGACAGTTATCCGTTGGATGACGATTGCCGCAAGCTTTATCTTTACCGTCTGGCCGACGGCGCCGCCTTTGAAATCGGCAGTTTTTACTCCGATCCGTCCTATCCGATTCCGACCCGCTGCGATTTGCATCCGAACTGGGCGCGTGACGGGCGGCAGGTCTGCATCGATTCCATCCACGAAGGCTCCCGCCAAATGTATCTGATCAACGTCAATGAATTAACTGGAGAATAAGTATTTTATGAACGAAATTTATCTGCAATGCCGTGTTGGCAGCGGTCTGCTGCTGCTGGATATTGAAACCGAACCCCGGTCAATCCGGATTGCCGACAGCCAGGGAAACACCGTCGAAGCTCCGGTATTGGGTCGCCGGGGGAAAAACCTGATGCTGGATGCCGCCGCCCTCGAAATCTGGTCGCCGGAGAACCCGGTGCTTTATACTCTGCATGTCGATGATCAGGAGGAAATCCGGTTCGGGTTCTGTGAACTCGGAACTCAGGGTAACTCTCAGGTTCTGGTCAATGGCAAACCATATTATCTGCGGGGCTACATCCGTGGAATCGTCGCGCACGACCATCCGAACCTGACCGGCGAAAGCGATTACGAAGCCGCCCGCAAAAGTATTCTGCAAGCGAAAAAATACGGATTCAATCTGGTGCGTTTTCACAGTACGATCCCGTCGCCGGAATTCGTTCGGGCCGCGGATGAGCTGGGAATCTTTATTCATGCGGAAATCGGTTTTGCTTATGAATACGATGCCAACGGCAAGCCGGCCGGGCTGGCGCTGGACAACCGTAATTGGCGCGAAATCATCATGAGATACCGCAACAATCCCTCGGTGATGATTTTCTGTATCGGCAACGAAATGCACCAGTCCGGGCGCAAACCGGAAGTGAAACGTCTGTATCAGCAGGGCAAAGAGCTGGCCCCGGGGAAACTGATTATGGATAATTCCGGCTGGGGCGAGTTCGACCGCGACACCGCCGATATTTATTCGCAGCATATCGCCTACTTTTTCCCGTACAAGAAACACCGTGACATGTTCCTGGGTGACGCCCACTGGCGCATCAACGGTTCGGTCTACGAGCGCCCGCTGGAGGATGGAAGCGCCCGCCGCCGGGTTAATCCAATCCGACCGGTCCTGGCGCACGAGGCGGTTCACTACAACCACATGCCGGATTATGACGCGCTGGCAGCCAAATTCGATGATTTCTGCCGGAAAACCGGGCAGACGCAGATCGAAAAGCCGCGCTTCATGACCGATCTGCCGGAGCTGATCCGGCGCAAGGGCGCAGCGGAGCGGATGCCGGATTATGTCGCCGCGTCATGCCATTTCAAACGCATGGCGGTGAAGCTGTATCTGGAGCGCTTGCGGCTCTCGCCGCTGTGCGGTTTCGAGATGCTGCAGTTTGCCGATTGCTTCAAGTATGAAAACAAAAATGGCATTGTTGATTGTTTCGATGACGACGCGTATTTCGACGCCGTCTGGATGCGGCAGTTCAATGACTCCTCGGTGCTGTTGCTGGATCTGGCGGAAGAGTGCTGTTGGGCCGGAGAACCGGTCAAAATGGCTGTCCATCTGTCGCATTTTGCCCAGCCGGACAACAGCCGCGGCACGCTTCGGCTGTTCCTGGATGACAAGGAAATTTATTGCGGCGAAGACATCACCACGCTGCCGGGCCTGCAGAAACTTCTCGATCTGGAAGTATCTCCCGAAGCCGGGGCGCATGAGCTCAGTGCCGAATTCATTTCACCGGAATTGAAACTGCGCAACCAGTGGAATTTCTGGGTATATCCGCATGTTGAAATGCCATTTGTTCCCGGAGTCACGGTATGCGACCGCCTGACCGACGACGTGTTTGCCAAGCTCGAAGCAGGCGAAACCGTATTGCTTCATTATCATCGCGACACTCCCGGCAATCAATATTACTGGCCGGGGGCTTTCGACCGCTTCAAACCCTGTATCTGGGATCGCGGCACCAACCTCGGCGGGATCATTCGCGCGCCGTGGGTGGAAAATACCCTGTACTCCCATTATTTCGACCTGAACATGTATTCCCTGATCGAGGAAGCCTACAAGTTGAACCTGGATGATTTCCCGGTCAAGGCGGACGAACTGGTCAGCGGCGTGGACAAAGCGGCCCGTGATCGGATCCGGGGCCTGGTGTACGGGCTCAAAGGATTCGTCGAAGAACAGACGCTTCGCAACTTCTGCTATCTGCTGGCGCTTCGGGTGGGCCCCGGCAAGCTGATCGTTTCCACCTTCAATCGGAGTGAATTGCCCGGAGTGGCCAATTTACAGGCGGCGCTGCTGCGCGAATGCGCGGTCATCGAACCCACCGGCAGCATCGGCGTGAACGAACTGAAAACGTATCTGGAACAAGCCACCGCCCGCGGCCCCATGCCCGAGGACGTCATGACCCGTTTCTGGGAACTCGACACCAAGCTGGTCGAAGACACGCTATTCTGGGAAGAAGCCGGAATCGACCTGGCCAAGCTCCATTGATGCTTCTTCTATCGGGCTGATAATTTGAGAATCAGCCCGATAGCCTGTTCGCGGGTTTGGTCGGCCAGTTTCTGGTCGTGGCCGTTTTTGATCACAGCCATCGGGGCTTCGTCCAGGAATTTACGGGCCTCGGCGGCGGCTGGATGCTTGGGATTGGCCGCCAGCACCTCGGCCAGTTTTTTCATATATTTGACGTCGGTCTGACCGATCCGCAGGCACTCCATGCGGATTGAGGACACCGGATGTCCGGTGGAGCTGTACAGCACGCCGCCGTAGGTGGTTCCGCGCCAGTTGTTCAACCCGTACTGCGACTGCGCCGAGTCGATCAGTTGATACATGGAAATCATATCCAGATTGTGGGCCAGGCCAAACCAGGCGTGATTGCGGAAATAACGGTGCAGGTCCAGCCGCATGGTGGTTTGGCATTTATAGAAACACAAGGTTTTATTTTGCTTGCGCAATTCCGCGATAAAATCCCGGTACTCGGCATGGCCGATGAAGCGCTCGCCCCAGAAATTCCAGGTTTTGACATACGGGACAAGTTTTTCCAGATAAGATACCGGGAAGGCCCAGGCGGCGAATACGATTTGCAGATTCATGTCCGGCACGGTTTCATGCATGACCCGGCAGGCGGCCAGCAGTTCATCCTGATCTTTTTCTTTGGGCTCATCCCAAACTTCGACGTCATAACGCTCCGCCGGTATACCGCATTTGGTCATGGTGTCGCTCAACAGTTTCGTATAATCCCGCAAGGCGCGCTGCCATTCCGGCGAGTCGGCCTTGAATTGTTTTTTTGCGCGGACATCCCGGAAATTTAGGTAAGCGCTGTAGCAAATGCTGATTCGCATCGTATCGGCGATGCCGTATTTGACCGCCCATTCCCGCAATTGAGCGATATCCTCTTCAACTTTGGCCGTGTCCGACGAAGCTATGGAGCCATCCGGGTTGAAAGAGGCGTCAAATCGCCATGGCGACACCTGGAAAACATGAATCCCGTAATCGACCATCGCCTTGAAAAATTCCTCGTTGGCGGCCCGCTGGAACATGAAAAACGGTACCGCCGGTTTCTTGTCCAGTTCAAACGGCAACACCTCCAAAGAAAATGGAATGTCCTGAAATTTGCCCTTGATATTTTTCGCCCGGTCGTATTCGGTCAACGATTCACCCAGCGGAGTAACCCGGATATTGCCGGAGTAAATTCCCGGTTCGATACCGGCGGTGTTGAAAATCGCCCAAACCAGCCCGGATTCGCGCGGCGGCACCATCAGTGTTCCCGCAGTATCCATGACCGTGAGCGGGTCAATTCTCAAGCCGTGTTTTTCGCCTTCGCCGTCTTTCACGCGGATGCCCCGCAACAGCTGGATGCGTTCCGCCGGAAATCCCTTCAAGCCGGGAATTTCTCCGCCTTTTTTGTCCAGCGTATTGATGGAAATGCGGTATTCTTCCACACGTCCGGTCAGGTTGGTCACAGCCAAAGGCAACGGCTTGAGTTCATTGCCCGCTGCCCGGATCGAGATGCTTGTGGGCGGGTTCAGCAATTCAGCGGGCAGGATCGGAATAGTCGGGTCCATGGTCGGAGAAACTTCGGTTACCGCCAATACTCTTTCGCCCAGTTTCGCCAGATTGATCCGCTGCCGAAAGGCCTCGGCGGCAGCCACGGATAGGCTCAGATCCGTAATCGGCAGGGCCTTCCAGGCTTTGATTTCTTTTTCCAGTTCCGTATTCTGATTTTCGCCCAGCAGTTTGTCCGCTACCCGGTCGCGCCAGGTTTCCGGCGAACCGAAAATCAAGATACCAAAATTTTTGAGTTCATGAAAATTACCCCGGGCAAATGACCATGAAGACAATTCCTTGGAGGTTTTCCGCTGGCGGCAGACGTTGAACTTGACCGCCTCGCCGTCGGGCAGGGATTTCCAGCCGATCAGCGAGTACGGGACAGTGGCTTTGACTTCCCAGAAATCGTTTCCTTTGGTGATTTCGGCGTTCCATTGATCGTAAAGTTTGACCTCGCCGTTGCCGAATCCCATGTAGCGGCCGCCTCC
Source organism: Victivallaceae bacterium (assembly GCA_031548025.1). GTDB lineage: Bacteria > Verrucomicrobiota > Lentisphaeria > Victivallales > Victivallaceae > UBA5239. Next base: position 45,789 of record JAVBRM010000111.1, read on the forward strand.
GGCCGCGACCACCAGTTGCGTTAAAGCCCGGTCCGGGGTGGTTGAACCGAAAAATATCTCCACCACATCGTCTTGCCAGACCTTGTCTCCGTTCGCGCTGACGGTCGATTGCAGGTTTTTCATTTCCGGCTCGGAGCATCGTATCGTGATGGTCATGGAATCGTTGCCGGCGGCGACATTGACGGCGGTGTCCGCCTTAACCGGACTTCCGCTCTGGTAATCGACAAAACCGCTGCCGGCCTGTCCGAACGCCAATACTTTGGATGTCGCCGGAGTGGATTCCACGGCCGGAGTGCCCAATAAATTGGCGTGTTCTTCGACTTTGATCTTGTCGATCATGACATAACCACCGATTGGAGGGAGGTTGTTATATTTTCCTTCGCCCCACAGACCGATTCCGATCATGGCGGTTTGTGCGTCCGCTCCGGTCTGGAAACTGCCGGAATAAACCGTCCAGTCATCCTTGGAGACTTTCGTTTTTGTATCGCCTTCCAATTTCAATTTCCGTCGATTTTTCCAGAAGTCGCTGCCGGTGAACTCGTAGGCGTAGAGAGTTGCCCCGATATCTCCCTTGGCTTCCAGCGAAAACTTGTAAACCGTGTTGGGCTTGACCGCGAAACCGTGCTTTTTGGGAGCGCCGCCGATCAAAACCAGGGCATAATAGGACTCGGAACCATCCGCTTTTTTGTGATGCTTGACCACATCCAGCCGCAAGCATTTATTCCAGGTCAGATCTTCGGTGAATTGGGTCATTTTTATTACGCCGGGGTTGCTGTCAAGCGAACACTCTTCCCTGGCCGGGCGGTCGAATTCAGGATTTTTGATCAGGTTTTGAGCTGAGAGTAATCCGCCGCTCAACAGGAGCAAGCCGGCGGCAAAAAGTTTTTTTATCATGATATTCCTCTGATTTTATGGATTACTGGTGGTGAAGACCCCGGATGTCGCATTCCGGGTCGGACGAAAATAATAACTGTTTTTGTAAGTGATTTGCGCGAGCAATATACTGGTTACCGAGCCGTCGAAACAGGTGAAATTGGCGGAAGCCCCATCGCTGTGACGGGCGCTGATCGGAGCATATTGAGTTGGTTTCAACTGATATGTCGCCGGATATCCGCCGGAAAAAATCAGTCGTTCATCAGCACTGCTTTTCTGGATGCTGTTGCAAGTGTCGCCATACACGACCGGATTGAAATTCACCCCGTTGGCGGGGACGGAACGGAAAGCGTTCCGCACGGTCTGGCGTTTTACTGATGACATGAGATGGGTTGACTTGTAACCGAAAGTTATGTAATTGATACCGTACCCGCCGGAGCTCTGTGAATCCGCGGGGCATTGAAAGAATTTCCGGTCGTGGATGTATTTCAGGCCGAGATAACCGCCGGTCCAGGTTTCATCGGAGCCGGAGTAGCCGCGCGCCGCCAAAACCCAGTCGTCGTAATCGGTGGCATACATCTCATAAGCCAGTCCCAGTTGCTTCAAATTGCTCCGGCAATTGATGTCTTTGGCCTTGCTCCGCGCTTTATTCAGCGACGGCAGCAGCATTGCTGCAAGAATCGCGATGATTGCAATCACGACCAGCAACTCAATCAGTGTGAAAAATTTTCTGTCTGTCACTTTCTATTCTCCTTATATTTCAATTGGCCAACCCGGTTTTCCTTATGACCAGATTGGTTGGAATTTGGATGATATGCCGGTGGGGCGTCGGTTCGCCGATCCGGTCCAGCAGCAACTTGGCCGCAGCTTCCGCCGCCTCGATCCATGGATGATGCACGGTGGTCATTCGCGGCTCTCCGAACGGCCTGTAGCCGTAATCCTCCAGATTGTCGCAACTGACATATTCATAATCCACGGCGGCCTCCAAACCGGCGGCGTCAAACGCATTCAGCAATATGGCACTGAGGCTGTCGGAGGTGGAAAAAACCAATTTTCCCCGGAGATGCTTGGCAATTGTTGAGGCCAGCTTGTAGTTGGACATTTCACACCCTGCTTGCCAATCGGCTTCGATTTGTTGAATATTCTCCTGTCTGGCACCGGCCGACAACAGCATTTCGATAAATTTCCCCGCCCGGAATTGCCCGTTTTTGTGGGGTTCGTAAAACACGATGAATTGACGGTTCTCCAACTTGCCGAGCCGCCCGATGATATCGCGATACGCCGGCACACAATTCCAGGTTATTTGATCGAACGGACAATCGTCGATATAATCCTTCTGATACATTACGATCGGTTTGCCGAAACCAAGGAGAATTTTCTCGGTTTTCGGGTCATGACTGGCCCCCGACAACAGAATTCCGTCAAACTGAGCAAATTTATGTTTCATGATCTCAGGATTGCTGAGATCGCAATAGGGAATGATCTGCGGCTCCGCATTGTGAGCGCGGAAATAGCTTAATGAATACTCTCCGTAGCAACGCAGTGACTCGGTACGGAATTTCATTTCGCTGGCCAGCCCCACCGAGAGTTTGCAAGCCGACTGGTTCGAGGCGGATTCGCTGACATAGGAACCGCTGCCCTTCACCCGGTACAGCACTCCTTCCTCGACCAGGCGTTCAATCGCGCGATTTGCCGTCAAAGTCGATATCTGATAGTGCTTGGCCAGCTCGCGGGTGGACATAATCGGCGTACCGCCGGACAATCTGCGCTCGCTGATTTCGCGTCGCAGGTCGTTGGCGACATCATGTACTCTGATTTTTCTGACTGCTGAAGTTATCATAAACTGTATCACTATTTTGTTGTACTGTATCTATAATAACTTCAGATATTGATTTTGTCAATAGCCTCTCAAGTAAATAATCAAATATTTTACAAGTTGATATCAACTGTATTACTTGGCGAAGTCTATCCAGGAGACCTGACCGGGGTATACCGGGACGGAAACCGTTTGACCGAATATGGAAAATATCGCCGTGTCTTCATTGAAATCATGATACCAATTATTGGCTATTACATACAACCGGTACCGGGTTTCATCCAGGCGGTAGATATAATAATTGACATTCGGGCCTTGCACCATGAAGATGTCGCGGGGGATCGATTTGATGATCTCATGCAGAGCTGTGTTGATTCGTTCGTAAACTTCGGGATCAGCGGGGAAATCCGTCAGATTGAAGAGAAAGACTTTGCCTTGTCCCAGCTGATTTTCGATCAGGAACGGGGCATTCGGCGGCAGTTCCAGGCCGAGGGCTTTGAGTCGGGCCGAGTCGAGGTACGGCGATAGGATAACCAGATTGCCGCCGTTGATTACAGTATTTTTCAGCTTGTCGAAATCGTCGTCGTTGAGCGTGTGTCGGCCGGTCATGATCAGCAGTTTGTAGCGGGACAGGATTTCACCGGAAGCCTCAATGGGCAGAATGTCCGCGCCGCCGTAGCGGACGTCGGCGGCGATCTGCAGTTTATTTTCCTGATATGCCTCGACGCTTTCGTCAAGCGGAACTTTACGGGTGATATCGAAGCAGACTTCCAGAGATTTCCATGAATACAGGGAATTTCCCATCGCCTTGTGAGCCGGCTTGGTAAAGATATCACCTTTGTAGACGTCGAAGCGCCCCTGCAGATAAGCGATGTCGATCAGTGGTTGGCCCTGTAACTGGTGTTCCGCCGCGAACTTGACCAGATCATTCTGATGCCGCCGCAGTTCCGCCAAGTGCTCATCATTGTATTCCAACTGCATGGTTACCCGGTGGTCGAACATGCCGGATTCGGAGTAAATAGTCCGGGCGCCGCCCAGATACAGCAGAAACTGGCTCAGCCGCCAGAGCCGGCTTCTTCGGACCAGATAACCGGCGGGATCGATCCTGGCTTCCTGTTCGGTCATGCCCAGACCGCCCCAGGCCTGGCATTCGAAAGAATTGATGGCGCCCCAGGACGATTTGCCATAAGCCCTGGCCGTGCCGCGAGCGGAGGCGATATCGAGCGGGATTGTGTTGACACAAAGCTCGAGCGCCGGAAATGCGGTTCCGGTCTGCAAGTGAAAGCGCGAGTAAAAACTCGGGTCCGTATCCCAGATCAAAGCCTTGGGTTTTATCCGCCGGATATCATTAAATCGTTCAGCAAAGATTTTCTTATATTCAGCCTGAAAACAGGACACGTCATCGTTGCCCGCATTCGCTTCGATCACAGCGGCCATTTTTCCATGCTGTTCGTGGGGCCCGAAGCCGAGAAAATTCTCGCCGAGTCTTGCGATAAATCTTTTCAGTTTCTCAATATATTCCTGCTCCGGGATAGTGGCTTCGTCATTTTTTCCGTAATAACGCAAGGCAACATACAGTCCGGCCTTGACGATGGCATCGGTATCGATGAGATCGAGGTCGATATCGTGATTGGTTTTGCCGGGGAACATCAGGAAAACCAACAGATTGCCCTGTCCGCTCCTCCTGAAAAGCTCGATGAGATGCGAATAATCCTCGTGTTCCAGGCAAGTCACTTCATGGCCGCCGACCATATGCCCGAGGTAGGTACCGGGCGGAAGTTTGGCCGTTTCCTGAATTTTTCCGTTGTCCGGGAAAAGAATCTGGACATCGCAGATATGATATTTGGTGTTGAGTAAATATTCTTCCGGAAACGGGACGACCGGCTTCAATTTGCGAAAGGGGGTCGTATGATTGCGGATTACCAACTGATTGTCGCCATTCTTGAGCGCGGAGCTCGGGAACGGAATATCGATGGCCGGCCAGAAGCGCCAGCGCCGGTAATTCCAGAAAGTGACTTTGCCATGATAAATAACCTGATCGTTCAGGATGACCTCGAACACCCCGATGGTTGCCATATCCCGGCAGGTATTGGCCATTTCCGGCGGAAGATCCCGGTAAATATCCCACATGCCGCGAATCCGGAAAATAGCTTTTTCCGGGGCGGTGCCCGCTTCAAAGACAAAGCTGCCGGATACCTCATTTTTATCCAGTTCGATACATTGCCTGGAAGCCGAAATATTGACGAAACGCTGCGGTCCGTAAGTTTCCGTACCGTGAAAGCATGAGATATTTCCTCCCCGGAGTTGAGGAGCTTGTATAATAATTTCTTTCGACATGAATCTATTCCATTGTTAATTGTTGGACGGGAAAAAATAGAGCGACGGTTCGATAGCCAGATAGGACAGGGAGGCTCCGCCGTCGCCCGTGATTACGAATTCTGAATTTTTGCTGAATTGCCCCCGGACGCTCCAAAGCTTGCCGGCGTATTTTGCCACAACAGAGATGGTGCGCGATTCCGTTTTGCTGGGGATACAGGTTATTTGAGCTTCGGTTTTGCCGTCGGGATCGATAATCATTACCGTTCCGGTATTTTTCGTTATTTTGACCTGAAATTTATCGGTGTTTTCCGGGATCATGAAATAATAAAGGCAATCATTGGCCCGCAACTGGAAGTCTTCACAGGGAAAAATCTGTTTCAAGACCGGTTCAGTGATTACCGGCGCCACGAAATTCTGATTGGTGCTATGCGGAATCATCAGACGCACTTTGTAAATCCCGGTCAGGCCGTCCTGAGGAATCGTAAAAGAAAATGGCTTCATATCGTTGAATACATTGATCTTTTCTTTGAACGCGACGGTGCCGCGCGGAGAAGTCACTTCAACCTCGACGAACTGCTCTTTGGCACGGTAGATATTGGCTCGCAGTTTAACGGTAACGGGGGAATCTTTCTCCTTCAGCAGCCAAAATTCAGTCATCCGGGTTTTCGCGGGAGTCACCCGGTAAGGAAGATTGAAATTGTTTGTCGGCGGTAACATATCCTGCGCTTCGACCGGCTTGCCGTAGTCGGCCATGGCCGCCAGCAGGTAGGGTATCCGCTGCGCCATATAACCGGGCCCCAGTGACATCTGCGCCATATGGGGAAAGCCGTCAAGCAGGGAGCCCGGAGAGTTTTCGATACTCTTGAGGTATTGCGACATCAGCATATTGCCGTAAACCAGATATTTGGGATCTTTGCCGATAAACCAGCCAAAAGCCATGATATTGATGCAGTCTTTGAACGCCTGGGTATGGGTATCGGAGCTCTTGATCAGTCCGTCAGCCCACAATACGATTCTTTCGCCGGATTTTTTATCGCCGGTCAGTTCCCAGTAGCGCTCGGCCCACGGGGCGTAAGTTTCCCATTGCGGGAAGGTGCCGATCGCCGGTTTTTTGCCCTTCAAATAGGGCCAGTTGGCGATTTGGTATTCTGAATATTTGGCCTGTCCCAGATTTTGTTCACGATCCCAGAAGTTGGTGACCATTTTATCGGCAATTTCCTTATAACGCATATCGCCGGTCGCTTTGTACAGCTCGATCACCGCGGCGGTCACCCCGGCCCCGGCCCGGGTGCCGAAAGGAGCGGTGAAGTGCTTTTTGACCGCTTCACCCCATTCTTTCGCGACGTCCAGTCCCCGCCGGTTTCCGGTCATGTAGTAATAATAAAGCAGAAAGTCCGTCATGCTGTTGTAGTCAAACAATCTCTTGCCGTGGTGCCAATGAACAATCCCTTTGTAATCATTGAGAGCTCCCTTCTGCTTGCCCACGGGAGCCGGCATTTTCTCGGATTCCGGCGTACTGTAATGGCAAATATCGATATCCATGACATGCCGGGTATTGCGGATCGCCCGGTTCAGGTATTTGGGATCGCCCGAGCGGAAATAAAGCAGCCACGGTACTCGTGGCGCGCCGTGGTGCATGGCGCGCCAGCACCGGTAGACATCGCTCCACCGGTTGACGCTCGTGTCCCAGGCCGTATGACCGTCGCCGAAGTTGAACATACCGTAATCGCGGGTATGATCCATCAGCCGCATTTCGCAGTCAAAAACCTTGGACAGTCCCTTTTCCGCTTCGGGAAAACGTTCCGGATCGTACGGATGAATCCGGCCGAATACACCGCTGGCGCACATCCATTCCGGAGCGGCCATGACGATGGGAGGATCGTTGAACAAGGTGACGATGGCTTTCCTTTGGGTGGCATCGGTAATATTGAATCCCAGCAATATTTCATTGGTGTTGGCCATGCCCAGGCAACTGGTATCTTTGGCCGCGCGCAGATAGCGGTATTTGCCGTTTTTATCTTCATTGGGCCGGAGGTTGTAGCCCCAGTATTTTTCCGGAACTTTGAAGTTCAGAATTTCGCCTTCATGACAGAACCAGAGATATTGAATCATCGCGTCGTCGATCTCACGTTCCGGCTTGCTGATTCCGTGAGCGGGCCAGGCGTGGAATATCATGTCGCCATTGGCGGAAATTTCCAGTTCTTTGGGGAATTGCTGCCAGAAATCCTTGACCGCCAGCAGGACCGTACCATTGCCGGTTTTCGTATTCATCCAGCCGGATGCGCGCTGACCGGAAGGCTTATCCCAATTGATCTTTCGGCCGCCGGTTGAAACGGCATATCTGTCGCTGTCATATTGCAGCAGGTAAGATTGCAATCCAAGCTCCCGCTCCGTATCTTCGCCGAACAATACTTTTTGCGCGTTGGCCGCCAGTTTTAACCCGATATCCCGAAATTGGGCCTGATCCGAATCTCCGGTTATGATATAAGTATGATAGATCCGGGCAAACGGCTGCCCCGCGTAAAATTCAATACGCACTTCATACCGGCAAAATTTTTCACCGCCTGCGGCGTAATGCCACCCTTCCGCCCGGATTACCGTCCTGAGCGTACCACTGGATTCCACCTCCACCGCGTCCGGTTTGCCCTTGGAGGAAGTAAACAGTTTTTTGTCTTTATTGACCACATACGGCCCGGAATCAGCCTTGCCCTGATAAATGACCTGACCCCGGTAGTCCCGTACTTCCGAGAAAAGATTGAAGTTCGCTTTATCTATGACATAGGTGAAAATACCGTTGTCAATTGCAATCCGGCTGGAAGTTTCCTTTACCTGAATTTTATGCTTCGGTGATGATGTTTGAACGGCGCGGCCCAGCGTGAAGTCTTGTTTATCTGAGCCTGATAAATTCGCCTGGAAATCAATCAGTTTCCACCTGACCGAATCCTCCGGTACCCAGGTGCTGGTGGTCAGGCACTGCAGCGGGACCGGTTCGCCGTTGACACTGAGCGACAGTTGATCTTTCTCACTCAAACTTCCCTTGGGAAAAGGAATGCCGGTGGTCATCGGCCAGCTCGGATAACTCATGGCTGCCGGATTTTGCATGATTAAATTTATGCTTTCATTGCCCGCCAAAGAAAAGCCGGCAACAATGAATAAAATTATGAACGATATAACTTTCATGGTATTCTCCTACGGTATCCACGGTCTGATATCAATATCTTTGAGCAGTAATTGCCGTTTTTTCCACTCCGCATGACCATCGTAAAACATGGTGTTGGCTCCATTTTGATGCCGATAATAAATATGGCTGTTGATGTCGGCTTGGGTAAGGCGGGTTCCGCCTCTGCCGTCAAATACATACACCAGGGCGGATGAATTCTTCAAGCTCGTTATCTTGACGGGACCGGAATCAATTGCCCCCTGGGATATCGAATAGCTGTTTTTCATCTTTACAGTGTCATTGGCTATCGGCACCAGTTGCTTGAGGCGGTAAAACACCCCTTCTTCCGTCGGCTGCGTCCGGGGGCAGAAGAACACCGAACGACCGGTGATCCCCTGATCCCTGCCGGATGCGGTATAATGATACAAAATCGGATGAACTTTATCTCCCGCCTTATCATAAGGATACGGAAGCATATCTCCATGTTCGTCGGCATACGAGAATACGGCGAGCCCGATCTGCTTCAGGTTGTTCATACAGGCGGCGCTTCCCGCCTTCTCCCTGGCTTTGCTCAATGCCGGAAGCAGCATGGCGGCCAGTATTGCGATAATAGCGATGACTACAAGGAGCTCGATAAGTGTAAATTTTCTTAATCGGTAACTTCGATTATCTGGCTTTGACATGCTTTATTTCCTTTTTATTTGATTGAATTCGTATCATAGATCACCCTGCCGATTCACGGGGAATAAATTTCATTTCCAATAATTTACGCTGTGGAGGTAAATCCGGGTTTGCGAGCCTGTTGAAAAGCATTTCAGTAACGCTCTCTGCCAGCTCCCCATTCAACCGGTCGACACTGGCCAGCGGCGGCGTGAAGTGAGGCGACATGATATTGTTGTTATACCCGGAAACCGCGATATCCTGCGGTACTTTATAGCCGATCTCCCGCAGGTAGTTGATGACGGCGACCGCTCCCTCGTCGCAGGAACAGATTATAGCGTCAAAAGGCATTTTCTTCTTGAATTTTTGCCGGATGGCGTCAACGAAAAGATCGCCCAGTGATTCCAATTTTTTCTTTGGGTCCGGATATTTAGGAATGTGAATGACAGAGTCTTCGGAACAAGCCAGGCCATACGACTTCAATTGTTCGATAAACGCGCATTCTCTGGCTAAGCTTGGAGAGGCTAGAAATACAATCCTTTTTCGCCCGGTCTGCATAAAATGCGTTGCAAGATCCCGCATGGCCTTGGTTCGGTCGAGAATAATGGTGTCAAACTCGCTGTCGAAAGATTGCCGCACCACCATCACGACATTGGAAATTTCCCGCAGCAGACTGCGGATCTCCGGATTGTTGATCAGATCGTTTTCCAATTCGATGATAATGCCGTCGATACTGCGACTGCAAAAATCATTCAAACATTTTCGCGTGATTTCCAGGTCCGACAGGCTGTTGGCAATATTACAGGTGTAACCTTTTTGCATTGCAGTGAGCGAGATATTGCAGACCAGGCCAAGGGAATCATGAGGTCCGCTGAGACCCCATAACAAGCCGATGCTGTTGGTCCTGCCGCTCCGCAAGCCCTGCGCCAAAACATTGGTACGGTAACCGAGCTCGGCAGCCACCTTGGACACTTTGGCTTTGGTCTTGGCCGACACGCTGCCCGAACCATTGAGTGCCCGGGTCACTGTCATAGCGCTGACATCGGCAATTTCCGCGATTTTGTGTATACTGACTGTTTTTGATTTCTTCATGATTTGATAAATTTGTTATCGATAACAATATTATATCGCGAAAAACTGAAAAAGCAACACCCTTAAAATAAAATCAGACATTTTTTTATTCGCACTATTGACTATGATAATATCATTTGCTATACTATATGATAGTTGTTGATAGTATTTGATAAATGATTGGAGGGTATTATGAGTGAATCAAAGAAAGAAAAATCAGGAGGCCCCTATTTGACCCTTCTGATTCTGCTCACTTGCTTTTTGCTTACGTATATAATTATCTATGCAGTAAATTCCAACCGTACATATCAGCGTTTTCAGGCAGACCGGGAAGCTGTTTTCGCTACAGCGGCCAGGCTGATTAAATCCGGTCATCGCGATGAGTTGATAAGTGAGCTTGAAAAGCGGGAAAATCTGCGGAAAGAGTGGTCCAATGAACGTGATTATCTCACGGCTTTGGAAAACATCGAAAAGGGGAGGGCTGAGTAATGTGGATAATCATAGTTCTGTCAATGCCGTTGATTGCAATAATTATTATCGGGGTGAGCAAGCTCAAACCATATATCAAAGTCATAAGTATATTATGTGTGATTGATGTTATCATGATCATGGCCGTGTTGGTTTTACACGTTGGACACACGGTACGCTTGGGATATGGTAGAGATTTCTTTCGGATTGACTGTCAAACGCTCTTGATGAGCCTCAAAGAATATGACGATGCTGTAACTCTTGCCGCTCTCAAGAAATATAGCCAAGGAGATATCATGTTCAAAGATTGCTTAGGGCCTGCGTCGTTTGAATCAGCAAATCTTAATAATGATAACGCAACTGGGCAATCAGCAAGGTTTCACCCTCCATTTTATAAACCATCCGGTCAACGTCCGTAATTCTTCTGGACCACCACGAAGAAAAGTTTCCTTTCAGCGGTTCCGGTTTGCCGATTCCTTCCGTTGGAGTTCGCATTGAAACTTTTATCAACATTCAAGCGATTCAATGGATTTGATCAGACGTTTGGCATTTTTTGGACTGCGAAGCAGATAGATTGTTTCCGCCCAAGCCTCGTAGTCTTCGAGTGGCATCATGACGACTGCATTTTTTTTCTTTCTGATGATAACCGGGACACGATCCTTGACCACTTTATTAATGGTTTTCGCCAAATCGGCCCGCAATGCGGAATAAGTTAAAGTTGTCATAGTTGTGTCTCCTGAGAAATTGTACATCCATTTTGAAAAAAATCAAGCTCCATATGTAAATTATCGTTTTCGCTGATTTTTGTATATAATTAGCCAAATATGATATAGCCGCTATGGATTTATTGTATTATATTAATGTTATGAATACGAAAAATACACAATATCTCAATTTGTTGGATCGCGTGTTGGATTATGCCGCTCGGCATACCGATGGCGATGGCCGGATGATTTTCAATGGCGAGATCGACTGCAAGGATTCCGGGTGGATGGTTCTGGCCGGAGTATTGCGTGGAAATCTTGATAAGTATTGCCGATTGTGGACGCTGGCTTCGATCCGGGTCGATGACCGGCGGAGCTGCTGGACGACTTTTGCTTTGCTTTATGCGCTGGAATTGTCAAAAGGAGAGTTTCTGAATATTTTCAGCGCGGCCGAACAGGAGGAATTTGCGCACTTTGTGCGTCAGCTGGATATGCGTTATTTGATGGAGGCGTCACGGAATTACCGGGTGGCGGCGGCGGTGATCGATGTGCTGGGCCGGCGTTACGGTTTTACCGGCAAGCAGGCGGTGACGCCGGAGGAGAATATCGACGCGATGTTGGCGTGTTATCTGGGGCAGGGGTTTTTCAATGACGACGACGGGCGCGGCAGTGGAGACCGGCGGATCGACGCTTACAGCGCCGAGATTATCGGACTTCTGCTGCATTATGATGAGCTGTATGATTTTCAGTCGCCGCGCCATGAGCGGATCATGGATGTGTGCCGGGATTTTTGCGTGGCCAACGCGCCGTTGATAGACCATGACGGCGAGTATGCCAAGTGGGGGCGGAGTCTGCGCGGCGAGGCGGAAGTCAAAAAAATATGCATTTGGGAATACGCCGAGCGGGAAGGGCTGTGCGAACCGGGTCTGGGGCGGGCCGCCGCCGGGCGGATGTTGAAGTTTTTCGAGGAAACCGGGATCAATGATGCCGGTATGGTCGGCAAGGACAAGGCCATGAATCATGGCATATGGGATGAATACACCACCCAGGTACAGGCTCAGGGGTACGGCGCCTACGGGCTTGCCATGGCCGCGCATTATGATTCCGGTAATGGCAAAGCCGGTACCCTACCAATTGACCGCGGTCCGGTGAACGGATTGTTGCCGGGACCGGCGATTATTTATGGCGGCAACCGCAAAATGCATTATATTTTGCCGCTGGCTAACCGCATGACCAAGAATATGTTTTTCTGGCACAACCGGATTACCGGGGAGAATGATGTGGAAGTGGATGTCAGTGCCAAATTCATGCCGTTGCCGTATTTCGGGCGGAAAATGCCCGCGCCTTATTCGGGGCCGGAAATTCCGTTTCTGCCGATGGTGGAAACAGTGGACGGTTTGTTGATTCCGCGCAATCTGAATCCGGAAATTCCGCATGCGGAAGTGTTGCCGGACGGAGTCACCGGCGAGCAGAGATTCCGTTTCTGCCGGGTGGCGGCGTATGAACCGGTGGTGGAAACGGAAATGATTGCCCGGGTTCACGCGGCGGCGGAGTCGATCCGTTATGAATTCTCGTTTGTCGGAGAACTGCCGGAAAATAATCTGGTGATCTATTTCTTCGGCGGCGAAGTCGAATTCCAGGAAGTGACTCCGCAGTGGGAAAAGCGGACTGCCGGAGCTTCGATTTACGGTCCGAGAACCTACGCCCGGGTGGCGGTGATTAAGCCTTGTAAAGATTTTTCATATACCTTGAGGTGGAGCAATGAATAAAGAATTTCGCTATGGCGCGGTGGTGCTGTTGAGTGAAGACGATACGCCGGAGTCGCTACTGGCGACCTGCCGGGGAATGAGTTCGTTGAGCATGAATACCGTGGTGATCTGGCCGCCGGTATTTTACCACGACGGCGAGCGCGATTACACGATTCAAAAGATGATGTTGGACGCCGCCGGGCAGTGCGGTATGCAAGTGATTATCGAGCTGACCGGGCAGGTCAGCAATCTCGAATATCTGCCGGATTGCCGTTATCGCGATGAGTTCGCGGTGAAGAATCCCGACGGGACTTCCGCCCTGATGCAGAACGGCCTGGGGGAATTGAACTACAATCATCCGGGAGTAAAAAAAGAATTGAGGTCGTTCTTCCGCGAAACCGTAGCCGCTTTGAAAGATCATCCGGTGTTGTTGGCCTGGGACCTCTGGAATGAAACGCATTTTAAATCTTATGACCGTTTGACAGTGCTGGCTTTTCAGGAGTTCCTGCAGAATAAATACCGGGATATCGCCGAGTTGAACCGGTTCTGGCACAAGAGCTACAGTAACTTCAACGAAATCAGGCTGGACCCGGTCACCTGGGCCTCGATCGTGCCGGATACCGACTGGGAGGAGTTCCGTACCGACAACCTGGCGGCGATCCTGAAGGAATGGGCGGATATCGTGAAATCATTTGACTCCGGGCATCCGGTCATCGCCGACAATGTCATGAGCAATGTGGTCTGGAGTGAATTCGACCGGGGAACCGATGATTGGAAAGTCGCGAAAGCGGTCGATTATTTCGGCATTTCGTTTTATCCGAAAACCGGCGGGCGCCTGCTGAAAATCAACGAACCATGGCTGCGGAGCATGACCTTCGCCGGAGCGGCGGCGGCCGGAGGCGGGGAGTTCATGATCTCCGAACTGCAGAGCCATTATTATTCCGAAATATTTACGGCGGAAAGAGTGGCGCCGGATGAGCTCATTAGTTGGAATCTGGAAGCGCTGTTTCAGAATTGCCGGGGCTCGGTTTACTGGAAATACGAACCGTTCAAGAGCGGTTTTCAGCTTGGGGGCAGGGGGTTGGTGCTCGCGGACGGTACTTTCAGCAAGCGGGCGCATGCCGCCGCCGAGTTTGGTGAATTCATCCGCAAATACCCGGATGCCGGACGGTTGCGTTCGGTTAAAAAAGCGGCCATGCTTTATGACCGCCACAATAATTTTGCCATCAAAGCGGTCAACAACCGGGTCCGCCACCTGATTGGTGAAGACCAGGCGGTCAGGGCCGGTTACGAGGTATACCGGACCGCTTATGATTGCAATGTCCAAATGGCGATCGTTACCCCTGCCGATGATTTCAGCACGTATGAACTGCTGGTGCTGCCTTATCAGATGACGATCAGCGAAACACTGGCGGCAAAGCTGGCGGAATTCATGGAGCGCGGTGGACGGGTGGCGGCTGCGTATCCTTTCGGCGATATCAGCGAAAAAGGTACGCTGTATGCTGACTTGCCGGGCGGCCCCGCCAACCGGTTCATCGGCGCGCGGATGGTCGATTGCGTAGCCGACACTGTGGACGGTCAAGCGGTGGAAGTTCAGGAATTGGAGACAGCCGGCGAAGTCATCAAGCATACTGACGGCGGCTTGCCGTATATCCTTCGGCGCAAATGCGGAAACGGTGAATTTTATTATTGCTCCGGCAACGGCACGGAAGATTATTACCGGCGATTGTTCACCGGTCTCAATGCATTTGAAGCCGACAGCCATATTGAATATGCGAGGGGCGAATCCGCGGAATATCTGCTGGTGGCGAATTATGAAAACCAAGCGGATTGCCGGGTCGGCAATGCGACCGGATTTGTGAAGATTTTCGGCGAAGGCGAGCTCATCGTTTCGAATGATGAAATCATTATCAGAGGAGCGAAGAACTGTGTCTTGCAACGCAATATTTAAGCTGGCGCCAAACCGGGTCTGGCGGACCTATCTCGGCGGCAGAACCCTGGACGGATTAGAGGGAAAAACTCAGCCGGAGGACTCTCATTTTCCGGAAGACTGGATTCTTTCGGGTACGCGCGCCGTCAATGCCGGGCGGGAAGAATTCAAAGAAGAAGGAATCTCCAAAGTCGAGGCTGAACCGGCAAGCCTGAATTACTGGCTGGAAAAATTCCCGGTTGAGATATTGGGCGAAAAGCACTTCAAAACCTACGGAGCCAATCCGGGATTTCTGTTGAAATTTCTCGATTCGTCGGTTCGGCTCCATATTCAATGCCACCCCACCGCGGAATTTTCGCAGCAGCACCTGGGCGTGAATTACGGCAAAACCGAGGGATACTACATCCTCGGCATCCGGCCCGGGTGCGAAGGTTATATCTACCTCGGATTTCAGCGGTCGCCCGGTTATGAAGATTTTCGGCAGGCGATTGTTACTCAAGATGTCGAAAACCTGACCGGATATTTTGACCGGATCAAGGTGCGGCCGGGGGATTGCTTCATTGTCCCCGGCGGGATTCCCCACGCCATCGGAGAGGGGGTCTTCATGATCGAAATGATGGAACCCTCCGACCTGGCGGTGCGGATCGAGTTCGAGCGCGGCGGTTACGTCCTACCGGAGTCGGCGCGCTTCATGAACCGGGATGTGGATTTCGCATTGTCGATGTTCGATTTCCGGCCCCGGACTTTACCGGAAACCAAGGCCGAGTTTTTCATCAAACCGCTGCCGCTACCGGCAACCGGAGCGGAACGTTATGCACTGTTCGACACGCGCTACACCGGCTGTTTCCGGGCCGAACGCTGGAAACTTCACGAAGAATCGACGGTGATCCACCAGGACGGTTTTTATGTCCTGATCGTAACCGGTGGTACCGGATACGCCGGAGACATCAAGCTCAAGCAATACGACCGGATACTGGTCCCGGCATGCACCAAAGAGTTGCCGGTATCCGGACAAGGGCTGGAATTCATCCTGGCGCTGCCGCCTTGCTGCGATTAAAAAAATCTCTTGTTTTTTCCTGTCGCCATATTGACAATTCGGCCTTTGTGATTATATTTATTGGTAATGATATGTTTACCAAAATAGGAAGTCGAAATGCCGAAAGCGAAATTGATACAGCTCACTGAGCCAGTCAAGAATTACTTGAAAATGCAAGTGGCTCAGAGTGGAACCCAGCCCGTGGCGCTGGAAAGCGAACGGACGCTTTGTCCCCGTTTCGGCATTTCACGGCCGACATTGCATCGTGCGGTCGAAGAACTTATGGCCGATGGCTGGTTCCTGAAACTTCCCGGGAGGCGTGGAATTTTCAGCAATCCGGAAAGATTCATGCCTGGAATGCGGAATATCGGACTTCTGAACGGTGATTGCTACTCTTCTTCATTCATTTGCGCTCCCGCGATTTATTCCTTTGTCCGTGAGTTCAGCGATATGCGGACCTACATCAACTTCACCCGTCTTTATTCGACCTCGCTTGAGGAGAGGCTGCAGGAAATAGACAGCCTTCATTTCGCCGGATTTCTCTTCTTTATTAACCATGAGACCGTTCCATTGATTCGAGCGTTGATCGAGAAAGGAGTTCCGGTGGTTGGGATGGTCTATTACAATATCAGTGACTTTGGGTTGCCGGCAGCGAATTTCGAGCCTTTTGATTACCGGAAATCCTTGGAAAACCGTCTGGCGTTCATCCGGAAAAACGGATACCGAAAGATCGTTATGATGTCTGAGCATATAGAATATTATACGGAATTTCAGCGTCTTTCCGGGAATCTTCTCGAGAAAGAAAACTTTATCCTCGGCATCGATGATATTCCGTCCCGCCTGCCGGGAATACTCTCCGGATACAAGCCGGATCTTTTGATCTCCGACGGCAGTTTCAGGCGCTATCGATTTCTTTTCGATGTGCTGGAAAACCATTCCGGAAAAATTCCGGAGCTTCTACTTTACCCCCAGTTAAATGACATTCTGGAGGAGAATGTTCTTCGGAAGTTTAAAATTCATTTTATGAACGATACCAGAATTTTTGAAATCGAAGGGAAAAATGCGGCAATGAAACTCAAAAAACTAATGGACAACACTTAAAGGGTAATTGTATGCAACACGATGAAAAACTTAGAGAAAACCGCATGCGCGGTTGGGGCGGTGAGGTATGCTGGATAAGACGTAACTCATTATGTTTTAGATTTTTTACATTAATTGAGTTGTTGGTGGTGATCGCGATGATCGCCATTCTCGCGGCGATGATACTGCCGGCTTTGAATAAAGCGCGCGAGAAGGGACGAGCGATACGGTGCATGTCGCAATTGAAACAAATCGTCACTGGCGAACTGGCTTACTGCAACGACAATGATGACGAAATTGTACCGGTACGGATGTACAGCTCTATCGCCAAAAACGACCGTGCAAGCTGGATCTTCCTCTCATGGACTTACATCACCGGTCAGCCGACGATGCCGGCTTATTTAACCTCAGGGCAAATCGCCATGAGTACTACGCGGGCCAAAGCGACCGTTCTGGCTTGTCCCAGCAGCAATCGTCTGAAACAGTTGAACAGCGAATATATGACTTCGCAGCGTTTCAGTTACGGAATCAACGGTGTGCCGGGAGTGGATGATTTCAAACCGAAACTCAGCCGGATTAAAAATCCTTCCGGTAAATTTTTTATCAGCGACTCTTCGGGAAGCATGTATCTTTATACGCCGTACACGGGCACCTATCATCCAATGATCCGGCATGGCGCGGGAGGGCTTGACGATACCAATCTGACCTCCGATTCTGGTGCAATCTACTGGCAAGCTGGACGTGCCGGCATTGCCAATACCGCGTTCTTCGACGGTCATGTTTTGGGTTGCCGGGTTGAGGATTTCGAGCGCGACAACAAAGCCATGGCGAGGGTGAACCAATGATGAAATCATTTTTCTTTCTGTTTTTGTTTTTATTGGCCGTCGGCAGCGGCGCTCTGGAAATCGATTTTTTCTCGAAAGAGTATTGTGCCTGGGCAAACGCCGCCAAAGTAAAAGACCGCAAGCAGCACGGCTTTGTCTATGGAAATCCCGGAGAAATGTGGTTCAAAGCCACGGAAAGCGGGGAAAGCCTGAAATGGAGCTCCAAACCGATTCCGGTCACCGGAGGCGACCAGATCATTCTGGAATACCGGCTGTCTGGAGGAGCTCTCCTGACTGTTGATATAAAATGGGATGGCGGTAAGCTCGAGCGGCCCTTGGGGAAAGCGCCCGGCAACGGAGACTGGCAGAAACTGGTATTGCCTGTTAAGGGTAAAAATCTGACTTTAATACCGGGATTGAACAGCGGCGATACGCCGGGTATTTGCAAAATTGATTTAAAACCCCTTCAGGTGATCGAATACCAAGGCGTGCAAATCAATGAACAATGGCTGGCGGAACCTATCATCATTCCGATTCCCAAAAAGATGGTGAAATCCGGTGGAGTCTGCGCATTCAATCGGCCTGGAATCCGGTTTGCCGATTCCATACAGAGAATCGGTGAAATCATTGCCGCTGAATTGGCCGGGGAAATCGGGATGCCGCTTTCCGCCAACAAAGAACTCGCGGAGTGTGATGTCATTATTGAGCTGAAAATTGACGAACGGCTCGGGGGCGCGGAGAAATATCGCATTACTTTTGAACCGGGTCGAATCAGCTTGACCGGAGCGGACCGGGCTGGTTTGTATTGGGCCTGGCAGTCCCTGCGTCAATTGCGGCAGGGCAAATCATTTTCGGCATATGACATCGAGGATTGGCCGGATTTGAATTATCGTTCCCTGACGGCTTCGGATATGGATATGATGCTCAATGAATTCAGAATGAAATCCAACAAAAGTTTTTATCCATGGTGGGGTATCCGGGATCTCTGGAATTTCAATGCCGCTTCGCCAAAGGAAAAAGAAAAATTCGATATGCTACGGAATATGTGCGTGGCGGCATTGGAACGCGGCTCGGACATCACCCTGAATTTTGCCGCATTCAGCGCCAAGCCGGTCATAACGGTATCGGACGATGCGGAAATCGAAAAATTGTTCAAATTATATGATCAATTTATGAGCCTTGGATGTCGACTGGTATATGCCTGGATTGACGACGGCGGGCGGAGTTCGCTCTCCCAAGCGGATAAGACAGCGTATGGCGATGACAAGCTTTCTGCTCAC
The DNA here is from genome assembly GCA_031548025.1 of Victivallaceae bacterium. GTDB lineage: Bacteria > Verrucomicrobiota > Lentisphaeria > Victivallales > Victivallaceae > UBA5239. Next base: position 64,758 of record JAVBRM010000111.1, read on the forward strand.
GCATGGTTTGTTAAAAAACTGTCAGAACGGATCTGGAAAACCTATCCCGATGCCATGGTCGGAACTTGTACGCTGGAATATTGGGGCACTCACGGAATTGAAGGATATTTTGACCGGATCGGAGTTTCACCGAACGTATTTACGATTTGGACCGGTACGCAGGTTGTTACCGCCGATTACCGCAAAAACGATATCAACGCCTATGAAAAAGGCATTGGCGGCAGGAATTATGTGATCCATGAGAACATCGGCACTCAAGCACACGGCATGTATCGTTCGCTGGTCGCCGGCGAAACTTATGCCGCCGGTTACGGACCGCTTGCCGACAGCAGCAAATTCGGAGGCATGCTGGCTCTTATTTATCCGTCAAATCAGATGCGTACCATCAAGTGCTGGCAAATGGCCGATTATTACTGGAATGCGCATAATTACGACGCCGAGAAATCCCGCCAGCGCGCCATTGCCAAGGTCGCCGGCAGCGCCGCCGCCGTCGAACCGATGATCCGTTTTTCGGAGGAATACTTGAAAATCGCCTATAAATATCCGGTCGACAAAGGCCTGCCCGGCAAAAAAAGCAAAGACCCCTCCTACCGCTCCAACGGTTCGCAAGATCCGGTAATCGGTCGTTCGGTGCTGGCGGAAAAAGAAGTTGCGCGTTATTCCATCGGCGAGGCGGATTACCAGGCGGTTCTCCAACAGCTTGCCGCCTTGGAAAAACGGCTGCAGACACTTACGGAAAACTGCCCGAACAAAATTCTGGCCGAAGAAGCCGGAATCATGGCCGACAACGCCCGCGCCATAATCGAGTACCTCTACAGGAACCAGGTTGAAGAACCCAGATTCGACCATAAACTGGTTTTCGACATCAACCGCATTCCAGGCGGTACCCATTATCGCAACCACGGCAACGGCAAAATCGGCTGCGCGCTTTACGGGCAGTTGACTCCCTACAAGGAGTTGGAAATTCATTTCATCATGCCGAAGCCCGAGGAGTTGCAGCTGTTCATTGAGGGCCAGAACTGCGACAAAAACCGCGCCGCGGTAAAATTCGAGATCAACGGGCACGAGGTGTTTTCCGGCCCCGGTCCCTTCGGCGACTATCCGGAATGGCGCGAAGTCCGTTACTCCATCCCCGCCGGCTGCTTGAAGGAAGGACGCAATACACTGAAAATCATCAACCTCAGTCCTTACAGCGACTTCATTGACCACTGGATCATCGTATCCGGGCTACGCCTGGCGCGGCCCTGATCCAAGATGATGCTGTCGTCTCAAATGAGAAAAGAAAGCTTTTTCTTGAAAAAATCGTTGCGGCATTTGTATTTTTGCCGGAGGTGAGTATCTTATGGTTTGTTGACCCCATGAGGGAGTAGTTAGCGTACTTTGGTGCGCGGCAAGTCAACATACCGACCTTTCGAGGTCTGGCTTGCCTTAAATAATGAGACTCATGTATGACTGTTGACGGTTGTACAGAGAGTTTCTATGAGCAGGACTCGCAGCCGTCAGGTTGCGGGTCTTTTGTTTTTATAACTTACTTGGAGGTATGTAGGTGAAAGAGTTCATGGAGTTGGCACAGGCGGCGCTGCAGCGGTTCGGCGTGAATGAAAATGACGGTTTGAATTCAGGGCAGGTGACGGCAAACCGTCAGCAGTACGGGGCCAATGCGTTTACCCGGAAAAAAGCGGATTCGCTGTTGAAAAGAATTTGGGATGCGACCTGCGAACCGATGTTGATCATGTTGATTCTGGCGGCGTTTATCGCATTGGGGGTCAATATCGCGCGGACTTTCTCCGGCGGCGAGGTCAATTTTCTGGAATGCGTGGGGATTTTCGCTGCGATTTTCCTGTCGGTGGTGATTACCGTGGTCATGGAAGGGCGGAGCGCCAAGGCGTTCGAGGCCCTGAGCCGGATCAATGAAGATACCAAGGTCAAAGTGATCCGCGACGGCGAACTCCAATTGATTCCGCAGTGCGAGGTTGTCGTCGGCGATATTTTGAGCGTGGAAACCGGGGACAAACTGCCCGCCGACGGGAGGTTGATTTCCGGGGTGGAACTGCAGGCAAACGAATCGTCGCTGACCGGCGAGAGCCATCCGGTGAGCAAAGAAGCGGAGCTGGTTTATGAATGCGAAGATATTCCGCTGGCGGAACGCCGCAATATGCTGTATTCGGGCAGTTTCATTACCGGCGGACATGGGCGTCTGATCGTGACGGCGGTCGGCGACAGCACCGAATTCGGGCAGATTGCCGGTGAACTTTCCTCCACCGAAAAAGACGCCACGCCGCTACAGGAGAAAATGGGGCGGCTCGGCAGTCGGATTACCATCCTCGGGTCGATTGCGGCGGCGATTGTTTTCCTGATTCAGGTGATTACGTTTATCATCAACGGAACCGCTTCGCTGGATACGATTTCCGATGCGTTTATTACCAGTATCGTGCTGATTGTGGCGGCGGTGCCGGAGGGCTTGCCGACGATTGTGGCGGTGTCGCTGGCGATTACGATCATCAAAATGTCGAAACAGAATACGCTGGTCAAAAAGATGATCGCCTGCGAGACCATCGGCTGCATCAATGTGATTTGTTCCGATAAAACCGGGACCCTGACCGAAAACCGGATGACTGTGACCAATATTTATTCGGGCGGGGCCGTCCATGCGCCGGAGTCGGAAAAAAGTATTTTTCTGAAAGAGAATTTCTGCGTCAATTCGACCGCCGAAGTTTATTTCAAGGAGAACGGAGTGGATAGCCTCATCGGCAATCCGACGGAATGCGCGTTGCTGACTGCCGCGCACAAGGCTGGGTGCGATTATCAGGAAATACGGGAAAAAACGAAAGTTCTTTATGTATTTCCGTTTTCATCCGAAACCAAGAATATGACGACGATTCTGCAAGACGGCGAAACCGCGCGGGTTTACAGCAAGGGCAGTCCGGAAAAAATCCTGAGCATGTGCAAAATATCTCCGGAAGAACGCCAGGCGGCGGAGGCGGCGATTGTCGAGTTTCAGCGTCAGGCGGCCCGGGTGATCGGTTTCGCGCATCGCGATACGGCTTCGAGCAATGATTTCGCATGCCGCCGCGACGAAATCGAAAGCGGCATGATCTTCGACGGATTTGTCGCGATTTCCGATCCGTTGCGCTACGACGTGCCGGCGGCGGTGGAGCATTGCCGCGAGGCCGGAATCGATATCAAGATCCTGACCGGCGACAATATCGTGACCGCGACTGCGATTGCTGAAGAGTTGCATCTGCTGGATGATGGTCATATCGCCGTCGAGGCCGGGACATTGGAAAAAATGTCCGACAAAGAATTTACCGAAACCCTGGCGAAAGTCCGGGTCATCGCCCGCAGTACCCCGCTGGTCAAAATGCGGGTCGTCAATACTTTGAAATCGCTTGGCAACGTGGTAGCGGTGACCGGTGACGGCATCAACGACGCTCCGGCGATCAAAAATGCCGACGTCGGCGTGGCCATGGGAATCACCGGTACGGAAGTGACCAAGGAAGCCAGCGATATCGTTCTGCTGGACGATTCGTTCAGCACGATCGTCAAGGCGGTGCAGTGGGGGCGCGGGATTTATGAAAACTTCCAGCGCTTTATCCAGTTTCAGCTGACGGTCAATCTGTCCTCCGTAGTGGTGGTGTTGGCGTCGATTCTGCTGGGGTTCAAAACCCCGTTTACCGCGCTGCAGCTCTTGTGGGTAAATATCATCATGGACGGGCCGCCGGCGCTGACGCTCGGGCTGGAGCCGATTCGCGACGACCTGATGAAACGCCGCCCGGTTTCCAGAGCCTCGAGTATTGTCTCGAAAAAAATGCTGTGGAGTATCGCCATGAACGGGCTGTTTATCGCGGCGGTGTTCATGGCTCAGGAGCACTGGAATTTCCTGGGAGCGGCGCCGGAACAGAAAGGCACGGTGCTTTTCACACTGTTTGTGGTGTTCCAGCTTTTCAATGCCTTCAACAGCCGTGAATTGTCGAATACCAGTATCTTTTTGAATCTGGCGAAAAATCGCTTGATGCTGTTGGTTTTTGCCATGACTTTTGCCTTGCAGTTCATCATTACGCAGTGGGGCGGCGCGTTTTTCAATACCCACCCGCTGTCACCGGCAATTTGGGGAAAGATCCTGGCAACCGGCTTCTCCGTGATCCTGTTTGCCGAATTCCTGAAACTGCTGAGTAAAATAGTCGGAGAATGTGAAGCTATACAGACGCGGTAATGAACATTTCACCGCTGATTGGCTTCTTTGGAATTCTGTGGTTTTATTAGAATTGGGTTAGAATTCCATTTGCGCTAAATAACCCGTATTGATTTTTTTCTGTCTTGCAGTTTAATAACCATAACTGCAAGATGGTGTTAATGCATTACAGGGAGCAGAATTCATTGAAACTTACGGTAATACTTATCGCATTATGTTCTTTAAACTTGACATCATGCAAACCGGGCGCGGAACCGCGAACCACTTACGCCAAAGTGTTTGTATTTTGGGATGGTCAGTTTATGGGAGCTTCCGGCTATGAATCCTATACACTGGGAACAAACTTCAGTTCCCTGGAAGAAAATTCTGGACTCTATTACAAGATAAAGAAAACAAGTACCAACAAACAAGGAGGAGTGTTGGCCCCGGATCCGGTAATTATAAATAATACTCCGCGAATGATGGAACAGTGCGGTACTTACGAGATTACCGTCAGTCAGAACGGAGATATCACAAAAATCGACAATTTTGTGTATAATGGTGAACGCAATATACCGGTAGCCCGGGGTATTGGCTGGAGCATGTATATAACCCGGGAAGATTGGAGGCATGAATGAGTAAATACTTGAAATTTTGCTTGCTCCTGCCAATTCTTGGAGCGGTATTTTATCTTCAGGCCCAGGATGGGCGTTCTTTGCTGTTGAATGCCATGGAGTCCAGCAGACAGGCTAATTTTGTCGCAACCATGAAAAACCCGTATCATCCGCAAAAGGACAAAGAAGAAATTTTGCCGTATGCGCCGGATTGGAAATTTTTTCGATACATGGAGAATGGCAAACTATTCCTGCGGTTGGAAGCCTCGCTCAATGGGAAAATAACCGAAACTTATGTAAAAAACGATAAAGGCATATATGGAGTGGCCGCAGATGGCTTTGCCGCCAGAATTATTGAAGTTCCCATGATCTGGTATCCCGAGTTGGTACATCTGGAAATTTCGCAGGAGGAAATGGCATTAAGTAGTTTTGAAGTCGGCAGAAGCCATTATAATAATATTCCATGTCATAAAGTCATTATGAAAACTCCCAGATCGGATGAGTCATTGAGGAAGATAACCGGTGACAGTCCCGATCAATTCCAGGAGAATCGAAAACGCTATTTTTCTAAAAGGGTTTTTGTGCGGGAGTTTCTGGTCGGAACGGATAATAATCTGATTTACAGCCGGAAACACTATAATGGGAATGGAGCGTTGATATTCAACGTGGAACTGGGCGCTGTCGACCGCAACTTCGTGTTTTCCTCAAAATTATTTGAAAAACCATCCAACGTAAAAGGGGTATTTATTGAACGTATGTTCTTTGCAAGTAAAGCCTTGGAGAAAATGATCGAAGAACGGAAACCATCCACTATGTCCCGGATTGGTAATTGGTTTGGCGGGCAATGGAATAATCTTGTAATGAGGAATTTTTCGACTATTACTTCATGGCTTTCGATTATTTTAGCCAGTTTGAGTGTAGTCTGTATTATCCTCGTTGTCGTAATAAAAATACGGTCCGGACGCAAAAACTGACAGCCGAAATGATGTATCTGTATTCAGGTAATGAGCGGCTGCAGTTATGGTTTTTTTCTCCAAATATCTGCGCCGCTTTTTTGGTCATGGCAGTATTGTTGAGTATTGGACTGTTTCTGCTGGCCGTTTATCAGAAAGGTAGATTCTACAAGGCTATATCAGTCATTCTGGGAATCGCTGTTTTCATTCAGTTGCTGATGTTGGCGGTAACTTATTCTCGGGGTGGTTATATCGCGTGTTTGACCGGTCTGATTCTGGGATATATGATTGCCGGAAAACGTTGGTGTCTGTTTTTTGGAATTCTGTTTATCTTGATCCTATTGGCTATTGGTGATGGACCGGCCAGAATCAAATCGATCGGGAATATAAGTGACGGTTCCATTTATAACCGGCTTCTTCTTTGGAAAGGCGGAGCTGGCATTATTGCCAAACACTGGGATACTGGAGTGGGGGCATTACCGACAGCGGGAAAATATTATACCACTTGGTATCAACCATTGTGGCTTGATGAGGTATATTATTCCCTGATCAATGATTATTTGACCATTGCTGCCACTTATGGTGTTTTTGTCCTAATGTTGTTGCTGATTGGATTTGGCGGCCTGTTTCAGCAAGGTTATAGAATCTGGCGTCAAAATCATAATTTGATGTTACTTTACAGCATGTGCGCGGTTTTGGGTTATATGATCTGTGCATTTTTCAGTACCTGCTACCGCTTTGGCAGTTTGATTTGGTTGCTTGAGGTGGCAGTTTTGATTATTTCGGGATTTATAATTTATGGAAATATAAAATACCAGCTGAAATGGAATTATTATGATTTTTGGGGCGTTCCTGTAGCGGCGATCACTGTTTGTCTGGTTATAATCGGATATGGAATGATAGTTAATGCGGAAATTCCATATACGGTCCATTACGACGCAATTGAGATGGGGGCTGGGGAGATTCCGATGGTGGAGCTGCAGCCGAAATCGAGCTCTAAAGGTACTATTCTCATTCTGACGTCAAGTATTCAGCAGGAAATTCGTCCCTGGCTGCGTACCGCCGCCGAACAAGGTTATATAGCAAAGGCAGTGGAAACTGATTATGGATTAACCGGCTTGCAGAACAGTAAAAAAATCATGCCGAATATTATTCTGGATTCGCCTTCCTATTTACTGGGATATGATAGAGAAAAAGCATTATTGGTTGTGGCAGTGGCTGCCGATTTGCCGGATATAACCTGGGCGGGGATTATCGTAAGCGATATTCCAGCAGAATGGCCTTTCTGCGAGCTGTTTCCGCTCCGGAAAATAGTCAAATTGAAAGTACCCGTGATAATGGTCCAAAGTAGTAATTTTGCGAAAGACGGCGAAATTCTATTAAAACTGTGTCAGGAAAATAATATTCCGGCATTTCTCGGTATCTGCGCAAATGAAGAACGCGCAGAGAGGATCTGGCGATTCTTACAGGCAAAGGAGAATGGAGAAATGATCAATTGGAACTCCACTAGAGAGACCGACATCTCCTTGCCCGTAAAACAGTGAAGTTTTTTCATAATAAAGGAAATTTGAGAAAATAATGGAAAGGATATAGTATAGTGGAACTCAGGAAGAAACTGATATTGACAGGCATGGTTTTGGCGGCCATGCTTGCCGGCTGCGGGGGAATCTATTATTTTTACTTTGCGGTTGCCCCGCTGCCGAAATTATCTTGGTCTTCGACTGACGATCTGAAGATCAAAAAACATCCCCAATACATTGAAGGGGAATTTTTCTGGCGAATAAATAAGCCCTTAAATCAGAAAACGTTGGTGCGATATATGATTCCGCTTGACCCTCTTTCCGGAAAACCGGGAAAAAATGCCGGTAATATTGTTTTCTATGCCCCTTATAATGGTGATGCCCGGAGAATTCGCGGCGGTCTGTTGGCTTGGCATCGCAGCTTTGCGGAACAAATGGGGTATACAATCTTTTCGCTGACAATCGAGGCCAATGTTCAGATTCTCGGAGATGTTGAAAAATATTATATCTATAAGGAATCAGGTTGGTATGATCTGGTATTTAAAATCAAAGAACACCTGGAAGAAGAATATTCCCTGGAATCAAGGCGATTATTGATTGTCGGTGAATCATCCGGCGGCAGTATGGCACAACAAATGGCTGTGGCGCTCCCTGAAAAAATCGCTGCGGCAGCATGGAATGGCGGCAGCCGCTATGTCTCTTTCGGTAAACATTCGTCGGTTGCTCTACTGGCGTTAAATACTTGGGGGTGTTATGGTATTCCCAGTACAAAAAAAATGGTTGAAGACGCCCGGAAATACGGGATCAATATTTTACAGGCCGAGTCTTATCCTGCAATGAAGAAATCTGGAGAATATGAACATCACGCAGCTAATGAATTTACCTATAACTTGATTCGCCAGTATATCCGGGGAATCGTTGAACTGCAGAATAACAATCATGGAGTGAGTCAGGACGGTGGTTTTATTCCATCTAATGCCTGTGCGAATATCTGGAATAAATTACCTCGGCAAGCCATTTCTTTGCTCAACCGGAAGTCAAATGAACTGATTATCTTTCCTCCCCCGGAAATACCCAAATCTGTAGTTCTGATGATCTGCAGCCCGGAAGATATCTTAATAATAAAAGATACTATGCTCAATCTGACCCAAAAACAAATGGTTGCCATGGCTGTATTAACTGAAAGTGATGCACAAAGCGATGTGCGGAGAGTTGGAATGGCCCTGGCTGCTATTGGAGAGATGCCTGAATATGGAAACCTGCCGCTTATCGTGATTGGACGTAATTTCGAAGGCCAACTGGCAATATCGGCTATCTTGAAGTACCCGGATAAACGGATAAAGAAAATTATTGCTATAGAACCCGTTTTTTCCCTCTATCAGAATAATCCCTTCGACATGACTTTATTGGAAAGTCCTTCCGTTCCGGTTGAAATTTTTTATCATGAAGAAATTCATGGCCTTCCACTAAATGCAACCAATCTGACTGTAAGAAAAATACCTCCTGTAAAAACGAATAAAGACTGGTTCGATTTATTGAGGAAGATAATGGAAATTCACTGAGGCATCAAAGCCATTTCAGGAGAAAAAACGATGGCAGTGATGTCATCGCCGTCAGTTATGATTGACTCCATTGTATTGGCTGCCATCCATTCGAACTGGACGGTACATATGTTACTTCACTGTTTGTGGAATTCTTGTAAAAAAATAGCTGCGTGCGAGTCAGTTATTTCTCCGTGGTAATGAACATTTCGCGGCTGGAGGTGAAGTTGTTGCCTGTCAGAAGGCCGGTCCGGATGGTGACATCCCGGAATCCGGCCTGATGTAGGATGGCCGTGATTTCCTCCGGCGAATAGTAATGTTCCCAGATGATAAAGTGTTTGGTTTTCCCGTTGGTAATCAGATTGTATTGATAAGCGAAAACATGTGCTTCAGGGTAATGAAATGTTTGTTTGAGCAATAAATATTCCTCCGCCGACCAGAAACCGCCGTTAGGCGCGTGTTCCCAGGTGCTGCTTTCTCGAAATTCGTCTGCCAGATTTGAGTCGAAAACGTCAAAAATAAGTTTGCCGCCAGGGGGTAATGAACGGACACAGTTGGCCAGCAGAGTATCGCGGGCGGCGTCGGAATGAGTTCCCATGTCGCAGTAGATCATGACAATGGCGTCGTATTCGCCCGCCGGAAAATTTTTGATGTAATCCGCTTCGAGGTATGAAATTTCCGGATTCTGCTTGCGGGCATATTCAATGGAGGCGGCATTGAAATCGACCCCGGTTACGATATGGCCGGCGGCGGTCAGTTGTTCCGCGTATAAACCGGGACCGCAACCCAAATCGAGAATTCTTGATTGGGGTTTAAGGCTTTGATTGATGAATTCCACGGTCCGGCGGATTGACTCGGGTTTGCGGCTGGCGGCGTCGCCATCGGGATTCAAATGAGCCGCCAGCATTTGATGCTGAATATAGGAATCTGTCCAGATCGAACTGTCCGACTGTTGGAAAAGATCCGGTTTTTGACTGATGATTTTCATTTACATTCCAGTAGAGAGAGAAATTGGCTTCAGTTTTCTTCCAGTTCTTTTTCGATTTCTTCGATGGTAGGCAAAGCTGATTTTATGTCTTTGGGAATTAATTCTTCAAGTTTATATTCAGAAATACCGAGTGGATGCCTGATCGTATTCAAAGCATATTCTGCAATGACTTTATCCTTGTCTTTGCAAATCAGCAGGCCAATAGTATCGCCATCGGTTGGATGTTTCATCTGACGATTTATTGCTTCCACATAGAATCCGAGCTGTCCGAGGTGAGCTGGAGAGAATTTCGTATTCTTGAGTTCGATGACCATGTAAAATCGGTATTTTAAATTAAAAAACAAAAGATCCGGAAAAAACTCTTCTGAGCCGACCTGAATTCGAACCTGTCGGCCAACATAAGCAAACCCATTGCCCAGTTCTAACAGAAAACGGGTAATATTGGCAACCAAAGCATCCTCCAATTCCCGTTCGTCATAACCCTTTCGCATGGTAAGGAAATCAAAATCGTAAGGATCTTTCAGGATTTGCTGTGCTAAATCGCTCATAGGAGCGGGAAGTTGCGTCTTGAAATTCGTCAGGGATTTTCCGGAGGCTTCATACAATTTAGTATCCAATATATTCAATAGGACATTTCGACTCCAACCATTTTCAATAGTCTTCTGTACATAAAACATTGCTTCATTTGCCGATTTGCATTTTGACAGCAATTCAATATGATGCCGCCAGGGAACTTGAAAAACAGGACTTTCTAATTCGTCACCAACTTGGTGACGAATTGTATCTTCCTCATTATAAAGAAGGTAAAAGCGTTTCATGTATTTCAGGTTTGATATTGAAAAGCCCTGCATATCGGGAAATTCTTTTTTCAAGTCCTGACTTAACTGCTCAAAAAAACCGCTTCCCCATTGAGAGTCCATCTGACGTTCCGCAATATCTTTTCCCATCTCCCAATACATTTTCAATAATTCGGTATTGACTTTTACCGCGGCTTTTAGTTGGCTCTGGCGAATTCTTGATTTGAGCCCTTTAAACCATTGCTTATATTCATCAGGCATTAACATCAGCAATCTCCGTTGAATACTCGATTAATGAGTTGAAGATGAGCTTGCCGGTTTCGGCGTGGGTGCCGGTGACGGCGAGTTGGTCGTTATCGGCTTGAAAACCGATTTCGACGTTGTCGCCGCATTTTGCCTCGCTGAGAAAATTGATGAAAATATATTTCAGGTCCTCCGGCGATGAACCGGCTTGGTCCAGGCAGTCTTCCAGCCAGGAAAAATATTCGGCGTTGTTGAGGTGCTGATTGACGTCGATTTTTGAGGTTCGGATCTGCTCATTGAACCACACCGGACATTCGCGGCGCGGTAACTCGTCCAGGTGCTGATAGAGATAGCCGTATTCGGAGTTGTCGGGCCAGGTTTTTTCCAGGATGGTGATCCGGCGCGGGCGCATTTTTACGTAATCCAGCAACAGCCAGGCGCTGGTGCCGCGAATCAGGATTTCACCGGATTCGGAGAGAATCTGAAATTCGCGCATGGCGAACAACTGCTGGTCACTGGCGCGGGGCCAGGTTTTCAGCGTTACCGTGTCATTGACCTGCGGCAGACGGTAAATTTCGACACCCATGCGGGAAAGCACCCAGATGATATTCAGCGGGGTGAGGTCATGAATGCCGACTCCCAGATTAGCCGCATGGTGCGCGGCGGCTTCCTGAAAATAGTCCGCCAGGGCCCGTAATTTCAAATTGCCGCGGCGGTTGGCCTCACCGTAGCGTACTTTATAACTGGTTTCCCAGACCGGTAAGCTGGAATTATTGCTCATTATTACTCCGTCTATTGTTTGCAAGATGTCTTTATACATTATATATTTATGGTCAAATGTCAAGGAGATTAATCATGAATAAGCTCGATTTACTGCTGGAAGAACAACATATGGCGCATATCGGCGGCCGTTTCCGCCCCTGTAAATATCGGCGCGAAAAGTTGCGGCTGCTGGCTTCGGTGATCAAGAAATACGACCGGGAGATCATTCAGGCGCTGTATGACGATCTGGGCAAATGCGAGTTTGAAGCGCGCTCATGCGAGTTGGCGGTGGTGATGGACGAACTGGCCATGTTCTGCCGCAAACTGCGCAAGTTCATGCGCCCGCGTCACGCGGCGACTTCGCTGATGAATTTTCCCGCTTCGGGACGGTTGTACTCCGATTCTTACGGTCAGGTTTTGATTTTTTCCGCCTGGAATTATCCTTTTCAACTGATGATGTTGCCGTTAATCGGCGCGGTGGCCGCCGGCAATGCCGTCATCGCCAAACCGGCGGAACAAGCCCCGCACACCGCCAGAGTGATCGAAAAAATCATCGGCGAGGTGTTTCATCAGGAACATGTCGCGGTGATTCAGGGAGGCCGGGAGATCGCCGAGGAATTGCTGACGCGGCGTTTCGATTATATATTTTACACCGGCGGCGGCAATGGCGGCCGGGCGGTGCTGCGTGCGGCCGCGGAATATTTGACGCCCGTTACGCTGGAACTCGGCGGAAAAAGCCCATGCGTTGTCGATCTTGACGCCGATATCAACTTGGCGGCAAAAAGAATTGTCTGGGGAAAATTCCTCAATGCCGGACAAACTTGTGTCGCCCCCGACTATGTATTGGTAGAAAAATCCCGGAAAGACGAGTTGGTCGAAAAAATGCGCCACTGGATTGTAAAATTCTACGGGGAAGATCCGGCGCAATCCCCGGATTATCCGCGGATTATCAATGATACGCACCTGAAACGGCTGTTGGATTTGCATCCGCAAGCACTTCACGATTCGGACAAAAAATATATCGCGCCGACCCTGATTCCGGATGCCGCTCCGCAGGACAAAGTTATGCAGGAGGAAATATTCGGACCATTGCTGCCCATATTGGAATTCGACAAACTCAGCATGGCGCTGGATTTCATCAACGAACGGCCCAAGCCGCTGGCCTTATACTATTTCGGCAAGCAAGGACAGAAACGGGTAATTCGCGAAACCTCCTCCGGCGGTGTCTGCATCAACGATACGGTAATGCATCTGGTCAATCCGGCAATGCCGTTCGGTGGGGTAGGGGGCAGCGGCATGGGAGCCTATCACGGCAAATACAGCTTTGATACCTTTACCCACTACAAGCCGGTGATGAAGAAATCGACGCTGATCGACCTCCCGATGCGCTACCCGCCACTGCTCAACCGCAGCTTGAAACTCCTGAAATTTCTGACGAAATAGCATTGGATCTGGTTATTTTGGGGACTTATTTGGGAATTGCTTCGGAAATATAGTCCGTGCCGACGAAAATAATACGGTTTCCTGCGGTAAAAAGCCCGACCGTTTCACCCAGATACAGGAATGGGGTCTCCTCCGGCTTGACCAGATTGTAGTAGTTGATGAAATTGCGGTATCCGGCTGACCAGTGGATGGTATCCCGGATGACGAAAGTGTATTGTGGATCTCTGAATTGGAATGATTTTGGGATGTAAAACCGGAGTTCTCCTGTTTCGAACAGTTTTTTATTGGCTGCCCGCCGGGAGTACACGAGGTTTACCTTCAGGTCCGGTTCGGAGATTTCATAGAAATCGTCGCCGGCGGAGCGGTTTGCAATGGCAAGAAGTTTATCGTCGTGGCGCTTGATGAATACATTGGAAGCATCGGCCAGTGGATGGAGTTTCCGGCATCCATTGGTTTCGGTATTGAAAATATATATACCGGCATGAGTGTTCACGTAGGAGTAACAATACATGCCGCGCTGCTGGACATTGAAGCGTCCGGCGGCGCGGGAAGAGACGCCGAAAATCAAGTGTTTGCCGTCTTTCAGCGGCAGAATATAATTCATCAGGCCGGCGGTCAAGTGGTCGAGTTCCTGGGTTTTGTTGGTGCGGGCGCTCCAGATATGCAATTGAATGTCGCTGCCGTCCGGCAGCATGGAAAACAGCCCTCGCAGGGCGTCCGAAAACGGGTCCGGTCCGCATAAGCAATAGATACGTCCATTCTGAAACGCAATTGCCCGGACGGAATCGGTAGGAAAGTTCTCAAACAGGCTCCATTGGCCGCTATCAAGATTGTAGAGTGCGATTTTTTTGTTGGAAGCTATGGCGATCAGGTTACCGGAAGCGGCAAATGCCACTTCGGTGGGGGAGTTCATCATCGCGGACCATAGCTGTTTGGAAAGTTCATTGTCCCGAAAAGGAGTTACGGCCAGTTTCCGGATACGAAGATCGCCCTTGATGTCAAGGCGGCAGAGTTTGACTCCATCTGTCCCCTCAAGCAGCAGGTAATATTGGTCGCCGTCCTGAGTTAAAGCGATGGCTTTGGCGTTTTGGGTCAGGAATGGATCGACTGGGATTTTTGTAATGATAAAATCCGAATTCAGGGCCTCCAGGAGTTCCTGTGCGCGTTTCTGTCCTCCGCCGGCTTGGGCAAAAATCTTGCGGTTGATGCGGTTATAAACGGAGCGGACATCATAATTGTAAAGCGTCCGGTAGTAATACTTTTTCATGAGCGGTATGTGCTTATGAAGGGTTTCGATTTCGTCATCGGTCAAGGGAGGGGCGTAGCCTTTTTCATTGATCGTGTTCAGCACGGTATAAACCTGCTGGAATTCGGGATATTTGCCGATGGATTTACGGAATTCCGTCATCTTTTTTTCAAGAAATTCGCCGACTGGATTGATCTGGAAAACGATTGACAGGATATCGTTCATTTCCGCCATATCATACAGGCGGATTGTTCTCAAATCCTTGGGCTCCTCAAAAAGATCCGGCACGCTCCGGTAAGTTCGGGAGAGGCAATCCTCCAGGCAACGCGATATATCCTGTTTGCTGCGGCTTGATTTCAGCATTTCTTCGACGGCTTCGATATCGTAACCGGCCAGACGGACTACGCCGAAGGGAGAATTCTGCCAGGCGGTTTTGTACTCTCCGAGTTTGTTCAGATAACGCATAATGGCCGGTAAATCCCGGGTTTCCGGGCGGATCGGACTGTTGTTGACCAGCAGCAGAGCTTTCAATGGAACGCCCTGGGTTCTCAACTGTTGTTCGATATCCTTGAGTAATTCCGGTTTGCGGGCGGCGAGGTCTTCTGCTTTTTTTACAGTAGTGGCAAAGAGTTCGAGCTTGTTGTCGAACCAGCGGTCCGGATCGCAGCAGAGATAATAATCGAGGTGGAGAGACGCGAAGCGGGTCAGGGATTTGGCCTCTTCCACCGTGTTCAGTTCTTTGTCCCACTGAAAGGTATAACCTTTGCGGCAGCGCTCAAAATGAAACTTGCGGTAGGCGTCGCAATACTGAATCAGGCTCTCGCGTTCCTGCGGTGTGGCCTGGCTGAGATTTTCGATGAAAGTACTGTCGCCGATCGAGGTGTGAAGCACATTATCGTCGGGGTAATCCTGAACAAATTCCTTCATGCTCTGAAGATGCTTCCAAAGGGTATCGAGGCGCTTGCCCCACGGCATTTTGCCCAGTTCCATGGCATGGTAGACCAGCTCCTCGCGGCGGTAGTCCGCATGTTGACCGTCAAGCGCCAGTGCCGCATACAGTTTCCGGGAGGCTTCGTGACGGGAGAGCCCCAGGGAGCGCAAGCTTTTGTATTCGGCGAAAAAACGGGCCGCCTCGCTTTTGCTGTCGATATTTTCCTGTGGTACGGCCGTATTCAAGTATTTGCCGATATCGGCGCTGAGTTTGTCGAGGGTCTGTTCTACGGAGTTGTAGCAGTCCGGATAATTGAAAGTTTGAAGAAGTTTATTGTCGGTGGCGTATAGGGAAAGGGTCAAATTGGTGGTTTCCGGCTTGGGGATATAGGTGAACTCCAACACCAGGAGGATGGCCGAGGCTTCCAAGGGAAACTGCTGCTCGGTCAAACGGCGCTCTCCGACAATGTTCTCCAGGTATTCGCGCTCCAATATCTGGATATTCGGGGATTCGCCCAGACGTCGCTCGAGCATGGCGGCGAGCCGGGCCGACTCATGCTTGCGGACGGTGTCATTGGCCGTCAGGTCGCGGACTACCGAAATCGCCAGGCGGCGGGTTTGTGCGGATGACTGCTTGTCGAGGGCGGCCAGGAGAAAACGGCGGCTCTCTTCGGCGGCTCCTTCCGGGTCGCGGGGCAGGGCGGAATCGTGCAGACGGAAGCCGGTTTTGGCATCAAAAATGAGCAAGCCGGACGGAAAACTTTTTTTGGCGCTGCCGGTCGTTGAAATGATTACGAACAAGTCGGCGTGAGGAAAATATCTGTTCAACTGTTCCGGGGAATGGCCGGTCGTCTTCAGTTTGTGCTCCTGCAGGATTTTTTCGATTTCTTTTCTTTCCAGAAATACGAGGCGCCGGTCACCGGACAATTTGGCCATGACCAGATCGACGCTGTCCGGATGTCCCAGCATCACCACATTTTGGGCGGAACAAATCGCGGCGAATAACGACAGAACGGTAAGAACGACGAATTTACGAATCATAACTCCATTCCTCAAATTTATATATAATATGACGCATTTAATGAAAAAATCTTAGCGGAAATAAATTTTTTTAGTATTTTTTCCCGCTGGGAAAACGAAAAAATCCGAATTATGCCGAACCTTCTTGAAAAATGTCGCATGCGGTATTATGATATCGTACTTTCAGAAAGAGGTGGATCATGAAAAAAGTCAAAATTACAGTATTGAAAACCACGTTCGATAAAGAACTTGCCGAGGAATATGGTGCGGAAGGGCTGGGCGCTTGTCCGATGCTGAAAGAAGGGCAGGTTTTTTATGCCGACTATGCCAAGCCGGAGGGGTTCTGCGATGAAGCCTGGAAAGCGATCTATCAATATGTCTTTGCGTTGGCGCATGGGGTTACCGAGCTCTTTTATTACAAAGACTGGATTCGAAAGCCGGGAGTCGCCATCTGCAGTTGCAACGACGGCTTGCGGCCGGTAATTTTTAAACTGGAAGCCACCGACGAAGAGTCTCGTATCGACTATATACTCAATTAGGGTGAAAATTTGAAATTGGCGAGGAGGATTTGAATAGTGATTTTTTTGATACGAATGAAGCCCGATGCGGGCATCGGGCGAATGAGCAGCGAAAAAAAGCGCTGTTCAAGCCCCTCGTCCCGGAGGGATTGCAGTCTCGCCGGCCCGGCTTTCCGCCTTGCCGTTTCTTCGATACTACAGTATCGGCGAACCGTCAAAACGAAAATCCAAACCGGCGATCCAAGCAACCAATTTCAAATTTTAACCCTAATTGAGTATAAACCGGTTCGATAACACATCCGGAGGGGAGAAGTTATGCAAAATCTTTATATCGGAACGAAGGTGAAAAAAACCGGCCTTATGCCCGGTTCCCTGGTCTTTACCGGGGAGCGGAAATTGGAAAACGTTTCGCTGGAAGCTTTTTGTTACAACTCCGATGACATCCGGCACATTCAGCTTGACCAGGTGGCCGGGATTCCCGAGCTTTTCCAGTCCGGATACCAGATCTGGCTGAACATCAATGGGCTCCATGATCCGGAAATCATTACCCGGATCGGCCAATTGTTCAAGATCAACAATCTTTTTCTCGAAGATATTCTGAACGTCCATCAACGCCCGAAAGTCGAATTCGGGGATGATTATATGTTTTATGTCATGAAAATGATCCGGGTCGACCCGGAGGGAGACCTGCTGAATATTGAACAGGTCAGCATGATTCACGGCAAAAATTACCTGCTCACTTTTCAGGAAACCGAAGGCGACATTTTCGACTCCGTCCGCCAGCGGCTGTTGAAGAACTCCGGACGTATTCGAAAAGCCGGGATGGATTATCTGGCTTATGTCCTGATGGATATGCTCGTCGATCATTATTTTGTCGTGCTGGACAACCTGCGCGAGGCACTGGAACCCCTGGACGAAGAGGCACTGGATTCCGCCGAACGGAAAGAATTGCCGACGACTGTCCGCTATTGCAAAACCCAGTTGATCCTATTGCGGCGGATGATTGCTCCGGTGCGTGAATTGATCGACACTATTCTGCGTGACGGCGATGATTTCTGGGACGACTCCACAGTTCCATACCTGAATGACCTGCGTGACCATCTGCTGATCGTAATGGACACCATCGAGTCCTATCGGGAAAACCTTTCCGGTGTGTTGGAGCTCCACCTGGCCATGCTCAGTCAGAAAATGAACGACGTCATGCGCATTCTGACCGTGATCGCCACGATATTCATTCCGCTGACCTTTGCCGCCGGGATTTACGGCATGAACTTCGAGCACATGCCGGAGCTGAAATGGACCTGGGGCTACTACACATTCTGGGGCTTCTGCGGGGCCGCCGCCTTCTCGATGCTGGCCTTGTTTAAATTCAAAAAATGGCTATAATTGATTCATTTACAATATATGTCGTCAGTCATTGAAAATAGATATTATTTACATCGTTTTTTTCGGAATGTTTTTGGCATGACGGTTGACGAATGCGTTGAAGCCGGTTAAACTTTACCGTAAAACGCGGGAGGTGATTTTTTGAATATAAAACAAATCTTGTTTACCGAGGTCAATGTCGCCCGGCTGGTCGAAAAACCGATGCCGGTATTGGACAATGACTGTGTGTTGGTCGAAATGGAATATACTGTCATCAGCGGTGGAACCGAAAGGGCTTGCCTGACGGGGGCGAAAAATACGTCCGGCAATTTTCCCAAGTCGCTCGGATATTGCGGGATAGGCTATATCAAAGACATGGCAAACGCGGTTGATGGTTTTGCCGTCGGCGACAGGGTTCTGGTTTACCATGGCGTACACGCCACTCATTGCATTGTCAAGCCGCACCAGTTGACCAAAGTTGAGGATGCATCCATACCATCCGTCGAGGCGGCGTTTGTCATCATCGCGTCAATGTCGCTCGGCGGGGTCAGGAAGACCAGAATTGAGATCGGCGAATCAGCGATGGTTATGGGACAAGGGGTTCTCGGCATTTTCGCGACGCAATTGTGTCGTTTGAACGGTGCGAATCCGGTCATCGCAGTGGATTTGAATGAAGCGAGGAGAAAGCTCGCGCTTGAGCTGGGGGCGGATTATGTGTTCGACCCCTCGGAAACGGATTTTGTGGAAAAGGTGAAAGCGGCGACCCGCGGGCGGGGTGTCAGTGCCACCGTCGAGGTGACAGGCGTTTCCCTGGCGATGAAGCAGGCGCTTGAATGCGCCGCCCCCATGGGAAGGATCGCGCTGCTCGGTTGTACCAGGGTGTCGGATTGCGCGGTGGATTATTACCAGCAGGTGCACCGTCCGGGAGTTACTCTGATCGGCGCGCATAATTTTGTCAGACCGAAATTTGAATCATATCCGCATCACTGGACGCATCATGACGATTGCAGAGCTTTGCTAGACCTTATATCGGGGAAAAGATTGAAGGTCGCGCCCATTATATCCGAAATCGCTTCGCCGGCAAACGCGCCGGAGATTTACAAACGTCTTGTAGAGGACAAGAATTTTCCCATCGGGGTCGTATTTGATTGGAGTATGGGGCTGCCGTTGCCGACAGCCCCTTTTAGGAATTATCTGAACTGATTGATCAGATCTTTCAATTCGATGGTGGCTTTGCGGGCTCCTTCGGCGAATTTCTCGGATTTGTCGGCGTAAATAATGCCGCGGGAGGAATTGATCATCAGACCGGTGCCGTCGGCGGTGACGCCGTTGACCACCACCTTCTGGACATCGCCGCCCTGGGCCCCGACGCCGGGAACCAGGAAAGGCATTTCCGGGCAGAGGGTACGGATTTTCTTTAATTCTTCCGGGAAAGTCGCTCCGATGACCAGCGCGGCGTTGCGGTTGTAGTTCCATTGATCACGAGCCAACAGGGCCACGTGTTCGTAAATGGTTTTGCCGTCGCAAATCAGTTCCTGAATCTCTTTGGAGCTGGGATTGGAGGTCCGGCAGAGAACGATCACGCCGCGGTCGGCATGGTCGAGGAACGGCTTGAGATTATCGGTGCCCATGTAGGGGTTGACGGTGAGTGCATCGGCATCGTAGCGCTCGAAGGCTTCCTTGGCGTACATTTCGGCGGTGGCGCCGATGTCGCCGCGCTTTACGTCGAGAATCACCGGAATTTCCGGGTATTTGGAGCGGATGTAGGCGATGGTCATTTTTAACTGGTCGTCGGCATCATAAGCGGCATAATAAGCGGCCTGGGGCTTGTAACAGCAAACCTGATCGTGAGTGGCGTCGATAATGGCGCGGTTGAACTCGTAAATCGGGTTCGGGATCTCGTTGAGACAGGCCGGGAGTTTGTTCAAATCGGGATCGAGGCCCACGCAAACCAGTGAATTATTGGTGCGCCAGGCATTCTGCAGTTTTTCCATGAAATTCATGACTTTTAGTTTCCTTTGACGGTTAAATTAGCGCCGTAACGATGCGAACGGCGGAGAACTTCGACAGCTTCTTCGGCGGAATCGACCAGTGTATAGAGTTCCAAATCGGGCTGGCTGATCATGCCGGTGGGCAACAGGGTCTGTTCGACGAAATCGAGGTATTTCCGCCAGAATTCACGGCCGACCATGATCACCGGGATCCGGTTGACCTTGTCGGTCTGGATCATGGTCAACGCCTCGTTGAGTTCGTCGAGAGTGCCGAAACCGCCGGGAAAAATGATGATGCCGAGTGAATATTTGAGAAAACAGACCTTGCGGACGAAAAAATAACGGAACGAGAGGCTGGCGGTCTGGTATTGGTTGGGCTTTTGCTCGTGGGGAAGCTCGATATTGAGCCCGACGGAAACGCCCTTGGCGTCAAAAGCGCCTTTGTTGGCGGCTTCCATGATGCCGCCGCCGCCGCCGGAGAGAACGCCGTAACCGCTTTCGACCAGGAGACGGCCGGTTTTTTCCGCTTCGGCATAAATCGGAGAATCGGGTTTGAGCCTGGCCGAACCGAAAACCGAAATCAGCGGCCCTTGTGAAGACATGGTTTCAAACGAATCGACAAATTCAGCCATAATCCTGAAAACCCGCCAGGTATCGTTATTATAGGCGGAAGACGCTTCGGAGGTCATTTTTTCCAAGTATGGGTTGTTCATAAATCCTTTGGCACTGCTCATGGCAAACTCCTTGGTATAGTTTATAGTGTTGTGCAAAAGATAGCGCCGAAAATCTTGTCGTCAAGTTTTTTTATGTTGGACTGGTAAAAATATTTTAAGAATGTATATTTAGAGGTTAGCGGACATGGTTTAAACTTGATTAACAAAGGTAACGAATGAGAGACATACGATTTCAGTTCGATTCGGACCATCGGCGTCCGAGTATGAATCCATTGCTGCGGCGGTTGATCTTGGTCGTTCTGCCGTTGGTGGTGATCATCGCCGGGGTGTTGTTCCTGGGCAGGAGTTATCCTTTCAATAAAAATAAAGAAGAAAAAAAGCCGACGGTAGTCGAGCAGCAGCTTCCGGCGGAAAAAGCCCGGGAAACAGCGTTGCCGTCTCCGATTGAGCCCGAGGAAGTGCCGGTGTCGGTGCCGACTGTAAGTCCAAGTCCAAGCCCAAATCCGGTTCCAGTGCCGGTACCGAAGAACATGTCGGAAGATGTTCCGGCTCCAGTGCCGCCGCAATCCAAGGAAGGAGTGCCGGATTCTCCCCCGGCTGAGAAGAAAATTGAAATCGGCACGTTGGAGTTTGACAACCGCCCGCTTGGGGAGATTGTCAACGAGGTCCGGGAGCTTAATCAGGCGAAAGAATTCGGCAAGGCGCGGCGTTTGGCCGGTCCGGTGCTTGCAGCGGGTAAATTCCCGCTTTTCAGCGACGGCTGGTTGGCTTTGGCTCAGGAATTGAGCATAGCCAATACCGGAATTTATTTTACCAATATGCCGTTTGAGTCGAAAAAAGAAAACTATGTGGTCAAGCGCGGCGATACTCTGGAGAAAATCGCTCAAATGTTCAAGACCTCCATCGAGGGGGTTCAGCGCAGCAACAGCATTCCGGAAAACAGCTCGGTCATCCGTTTGGGGGAAACCCTCCGGGTATACCATGGCGACTGGAAAATCACGGTGTCCAAGAGCAACCATCTGATGTTACTGATGGATGGAAGTGAATTGTTCAAGATATATCAGGTGGGGATCGGTAAACAGGAACGTACTCCAAATGGTACGTTTATCATTTCCGCCAAAGTCAAGGAACCGCCGTGGTATGCGGCAGACGGCAGGGTGATTCCTTTCGGCGACTCCGGCAATCTGCTGGGAACCCGCTGGCTGGCGCTGCAGTCGACCGGCGATACTCCTGCCTATAAAGGGCTTGGCATTCATGGCACCTGGAATCCGGATACTGTCGGCACCAGCAGCAGCAATGGCTGTGTGAGGATGCGTAATCGTGAAGTTGAGGAACTTTACGCCATTGTACCCCGGCTGACGCCGGTAGAAATCATCGATTAAGGAAGGAAACATATTATGGCCGAGACAATTCTGGCTTTTGAAAAGCCGATATTTGAACTGGAAAAGAAGATACACGAACTGGAAGCATTCAGCAGTTCAAACAGTATCGACGTCAGCGAGGAACTGGTCCAGCTCAGCAAGAAGCTGCAGGAGACCATGCGTTCGATTTATGATGAACTTACGCCGTGGCAGCGGGTCCAGCTGGCGCGCCATCCGCGCCGTCCTTATACCCTGGACTATATCAACTTGCTGTTCGACGATTTTATCGAATTTCACGGGGACCGGAGGTTCCGCGACGACGCCGCGATTATCGGCGGTTTCGCCAGATTCGGCGGCATGCCGGTCATGGTGGTCGGAACCCAGAAAGGCCGGGATATGAAGGAAAACGTCTACCGTAATTTCGGTTGGCCCAATCCGGAAGGCTATCGCAAAGCGTTGCGGCTGATGCAAGTCGGCAATAAAGCGAAAGTTCCGATCATTACTTTTGTCGATACTCCCGGAGCGTATCCCGGAGTGTCTTCCGAAGAGCGGCACATTGCCGAAGCGATTGCCGTAAATCTGCGTGATATGTTTGCCCTGGAAGTTCCGGTGATCTCCGTGGTCATCGGGGAAGGCGGCAGCGGCGGCGCCATCGGTATCGGCGTCGGCAATCGCATTCTGGTGATGGAAAACGCTTATTACTCGGTAATTACCCCGGAAGGTTGCGCCGCGATTTTGTGGAAGAACCGTTCCTATGCCGAACAGGCCGCTCAGGCATTGTGCCTGACTGCCGCCGATCTGATACGGTTGAAAATCGCCGACGAAATCATTCCCGAGCCGCTCGGCGGAGCTCATAAAAATCACGAAGCCGCTGCGGAATCAATGCGTAAAGTGTTGAAATCCAATCTGGAAGAACTCTGTCAGATGAGTGTCTCCGCTTTGATGGATCAGCGTTATCAGAAATTCCGGCAGATTGCCCAGTTTACCGAGAAAGAACCCGCCGAAGATGAGTGAAACCATAGTACGCCCCGCAGTTCCTGAAGACGCTCCGGCGATAAAGAAAATTCTTGACGGTTATGCCGAAAAATTGATCGTCCTGCCGCGAAGTGAGGACGATATCCGCTTTTATATCAAAAACTTTGTGGTGGCCGAGCAGGACGGCGTCTGTATCGGCTGTTGCGCCGCGCGTGATTTCGGCAATAACCTGCTGGAAGTCAGGTCGTTGGCCGTGGAAAGCGCGTTGATCGGCCGGGGAGCCGGCAAGCTGATGGTGAATTTTATCATCGACCGCCTGAAAAAAGAGCGGGAACAGTTTCGTCTGTTCGCTTTGACCCTGCGTCCCGATTTCTTCGAAAAACTTGGCTTCAAAGTCGTCGACAAGGAATTGTTCCCGGAGAAAATCTGGAGCGATTGCTCCAAGTGTGCCAAGAAAGATCAATGCGACGAAACCGCCGTCTTAATCTCTTATGGTTGCTGAACGCGTCATCCGCAGTATCATTTCTCCTCAGGAAGAAGGGCTGCGGCTTGATTTATGGCTGAGTTCGCGCTTCAACTATCTCTCCCGCAATCAAGGGCAGGAGGAAATCAACCCCGGCCGAGTCAAGCTCAACGACCGGAACTGCCGCTGCTCACGAATTTTGCATCAGGGTGAAGTCGTGGCTTTTTATCCGCAGCAGGAAGAACCGCCGGTCGACTTCGATTACCGAATCGTCTACGAAGACTGCGACCTGCTGGTCGTGGATAAGGGCGGGCGTCTGCCCTGTCACCCGGCCGGGGCTTATTTCCGAAATACCCTGTGGTACGACCTGACGGAGAAATTCGGCGAAGCCGCCATTATCAACCGCCTGGATCGTGAAACCTCCGGTTTGCTGATCGCCTCCAGAAACCGTCAGGCCGCCGCCGCATTGTCCGCTCAACTCCAGAACAACGAAATGAAAAAAACTTATCATGCCCTGGTCTTCGGAGAATTCAGCCGGAATTTGGAGGCAATGGGTTATTTGAGCGACGATCCGGAATCGGTAGTCCGCAAAAAGCGGCGCTTTACCGCAGCCAAACCGGACGGAGAGGCGGAAAGCGCTGTAACTCTATTTGAGCCGGTTCGTTATCGCGATGGCATATCGTTGGTCAAGGCCATACCGGAAACCGGACGCCTGCATCAAATCCGGGCCACGCTCTGTTCACTGGGCTATCCGATGGTCGGCGATAAAATTT
>JAVBRM010000045.1:0-16801 GCA_031548025.1 Victivallaceae bacterium
GAGATATCGGTGGAAATGCGGATAAATTGTTTCAGTATCTTAAAAAGCACCGGATTACGGCGATATTCGCTTCCAACGATTACGTCGGCGGCAAGATAATCAAAGCGGCGGTTCAACGGGGTATAAGAGTACCGGACGATCTGGCGGTAATCGGTTGTGACGGGTACAGTTTCACGGAATTCAACGCGGTCTCGCTGACTACGGTGGTTCAGCCGATCCGGGAACGCGCCAAAGAAATTGTGAAATTACTGGAAGAGCGAATCGAAAAAAATGAATTGAAGTCTCCGGCCGCCGATATCAACTTAAAGCCGGTATTGCACATCGGCGGCAGTTGCGGGTGCAAAGAGCCCGTAATCAATGAACTTTATCAGTTGAATACTTTCTCGTTGCTGGAACGCAATGAGAGGATGAATTTTAGTAAAACCGAAGATTAACAGGAGGTAGGATCTATGAGAAAGAAAAATTTTACACTCATCGAGCTGCTGGTAGTGATAGCGATTATCGCGATATTGGCGGCTCTTCTGCTGCCGGCATTGAATTCCGCGCGGGAGAAAGCCAAGGCGGTGCAATGCCTGGGTAATTTGAAGCAACTTGCCACGGCGTCGCATATGTATCGCAATGATAACCTGGATATTGTTCCCGGCAATACTGCCGGATACGCTCAGGATTGTTGGTATGCGGTTTATTATACCAACAATTATTTGCCGCAGCCGCCGCCGAATCTCAGTGGAAAATCCTGTGTCGTGGTTTGTCCGTCGATGGGCAAGGGATTCTATTCTAAATATTATACCTATGGAGCATTGTCCGCGAGCTGGACGACCGAAAGTACCACGTCCTATAAGCATTACTTATCGGCAAATCCGCCGAACAACCAGTGGTTGGACTTTAAGAAGTTCAATCAATATGCCCGGGCAATTCAAAATCGGGTGAAGCCGAGTACGTTTGTGGTAATGGCGGATTCCATGGTCTCCAAGGCGGGCACTGCTGCGCGTTTCTATAATTATGGAGTGATTGAACCACATCGGATAACTACTGGAGGTCTGCGGTTTTGGCATGGAGGAAACGCCACGGCAAATGTGGTTTATATGGATGGGCATGTCGGTGCACAGCGTCCATATGATTTCCGTTATGACGGTACCCGGCCGAACGGAGCAATCCAGGTATACGCTACGCCCGAGGGCAATGTTGAGAATCTACCGTAAAGCAAACATGGAGAATTATGAGAAAAGCAGTATTCAGTTTATTATTTGCCGCAGTAATGGCGCTTGGCGCACAGAATATCGATCTCGGTACAATCAAGTGGATTGCTCCGCGCGGACAGGAAAAGTCGAACAGTTATGAGATAAAAGGGCAAGAGATTTCTCTTAAGCTGGGGGCGGAAGAAGGTAAAGGCGCCTGGTTTGTCGGAAACCTGCAGGAAGCGGTTTCGCTGACTGGTAATAATTATCTGAATTTTGCGGCGAAAAGCGATGATGGGAAAACTCATTCCGTCAATTTTTTCATCCGTCGCGAACTTGAGCCCGGCAATGAAGCGACATTTTATTCGATCCTCGAAATTACTCCCGAATGGAAAACATTCAATCTGCAATTGACGCGCGGCGACAGGTCCAAGGCGGCCAATGGATTGTTTGCTTTTACCAAAGGCAGCAAAAATTGTGATATAGAGTTGAGCCGTGGGGGTAAGTTGTTGACTTTGCAACCGGCGGGGAGGGGGACGGTGCAAATCACGTTCAAGGATTTCAGCCTCAGTCCGGACAAAATGGTCAACAACCCGAAGGCGGAGGCCATGAAGGCGGAAATTGCCGGACATGCCCGGATTCAACCTTACCAATTCAAGGAAGTTATCCGCAAAGACGCCGTGAAAGCGGCCGGATTCTCGATTCAGCTTGCCACCAATGCGTCCGAAACGGAAAAATTTGCAGCCGGGGAGCTGGCTAAATATCTGGGCAAGGCTACCGGCGTGGAATTCCCGGTTGGAGAGCAAGCCTCGGCAAAGGCGATTTCGCTGAGCGTTCAGCCGGGGAGCCCGGATGAAGCGTTTGCCATGGAATTGACCGACGGGAAAAATTTGAAGATCACCGGCAATTCGCCGCGGGCACTGCTCTATGCGGTTTATGATTTTTTGGAAAAAGCCGCCGGTGTCCGTTGGTTTGCCCCGTTTGATTATGGCGAGGTGGTTCCGGCAAATCCCGATTTGATGTTTCCGTTGTTCAAGGATGAAAACGCACCGTTGATGAGTTACCGCTGTTCTCATTATTGCAGTTACGGGCGTCATGCCGACTCCCGGGAGCATCGTTACAAAATGGCGGATTGGGCATTCAAGAACAAGTTCAACGTCGAACTGGAACGTTTGGAAGACCGCGAAAAAATCAATGCGTTTTACGCCTTGCGCGGTGGCTGTATCTGGCTGATGGAAAACGCCGGGCATAATTTCCATGTTCTGATTTCTCCGAAAAAGTTTTTTGCCTCCAATCCCGAATTTTTCTGTTATGAGCGTTCCACGGGCAAATGGCGGGCCGAGCGTGCCCAGTTGTGCACGACCAACCCGGAGTTGGTGAAGGAGATCGGCAAAATCGCCGATGTTTATTTCGAACGCCACCCCGACCATCAGTATTTCCCGCTTTTCCAGGAGGATGGGCATCGGTTATGGTGTCAGTGCGACGCTTGTCTGGCTTTGAATCCAACTGGCGAAAATCTCTCATATGCCACTGAGAACAACATCAACCTGGCCAATAATGTTCTAGAGGAAATCCGGCGGCGTCATCCGGGCAAAGGCGTCTTTACCTATGCTTATGGGGTGACGACCCGGCCGCCGGTCAATATTCTGCCGAAGCCCGGCATCCGGATCATGTATTGTTTTTATTCGGACGGCAATCCGGGACAGCCTCCGTGGTCCGGCAAGGCATTCGAAGAGATCAGCCAGTGGAGTAAATTGACCGACGGCAATATTGTCATCTATTCATACCACTATATGAATCCGCGGTATTTGTTCAATAATGACCGGGTGCTGACCGATATGTTCCGGATGTTCAATATCATGCACATACAGGGCAGCAATCAGGAAACGGCGGAATCCTGGGGCGGGCTTGACGGTTTTCAGTTGTATCAGGGAGGGCGGCTGGCCTGGAATCCATGGTTTGACGAAGAAGCTCTCAAGCAAGATTATTTCGATAAGTTCTATGGCGCGGGAGGCGAATTTATCCGCCGATACCATGAATTGTTGTCCCGGACTTTGAGTGACAAATCCAAATGGAAGCGCATGGGGCTGGGGCGCTATGCGTCTGTGCCGCCCGCGGAACTGGCTGAAATGGAGAAGCTGATCAAATCGGCGGCCGCGGCCGTGGGAAATGATGAACGCGCCGCCAAAGCGGTTCAGACACAAGCCGACTATCTCGAGTACATCCGGGCTTTTTCCAAAGTCATGGACGCAGGCGACGCATTTTACCGGTCGCCTTCGGAAGAAGGATACCAGGCCGCGATGAAGGCAATCGGCGAAGTGCGCGCCGTGGTCAAAAAACTGGTTCCGCCGCGCGTCGTATCGTATTATGTGACAAGGTTGTTTGACGCTTGGGAGCGGAGTTTGAAAAATACCCGCAAGGAAAATCTGGCGCTGCAGAGCGTCCTGAAAGACTACAAACAGTTGAAAGTTATCACGGAAGACTGGAAGTTCAAAACGGACCCGGACGCCCGGGGCGATAAAGAAAAATGGTTTGCCGCCGATTTCGCCGATGCCGAATGGGCAGCGCTCAAAAGCGGCAAATTCTGGGAGGATCAGGGATTTCCCAATTATGACGGCAGCGCCTGGTACCGTATCACGATTGAAGTACCGCCGGGAAAACCGGCGGCCTTGTATTTCGGGGGAGCCGATGAACGCGCCTGGGTTTACCTGGACGGACAATACATCGGCGGACATCATGAAGGCGACGTCGGCGTATTGTGGGATGAGCCCTTTACCGTTGACCTGCCGGAAGGCACCACGCCCGGGGCGCATCAACTGACCGTGAAGGTAATCGACAGCGCCGGCAAAGGCGGCCTCTGGAAAGACGTCTACCTGGTCCAGAAAAAATAATTACTCGTGGTAATCCTTCAATGAAAATTTTTAACCACGGAATTCACGGACACCACGGAATGGGATGCGAGGGTTGCGCACCCTCGCGCTCCAGCGGCGGATACGATCCGCTGCGAAGATTCTGTTCAACAATATTGACCGGGGGAAAACCTGGACAGCTCCAGGTTTTCCCCTCGACCCCACTTCCAGAGCTTTGCCGTTTCGGCAATGGAGTGAAAAAATATTTCTCCCCTTCCATGAATTTCCGTGGTTTCCGTGGTTTTAAAATTTTCAGCAGCCGATTTCTTACTCGTACTACAATGTAATCTCCAGAATTACTGCTTGAAGCGGTTCCAATGACACCCGGTTTCCATTCAGCTTGCCTTGGCCCGCGACGACTTTTATATTTAACGGCGGCTGGATCGATTCCAAAACGCTTTCGATGGATTCCCGTCGATGGTTGATTACGGTCAGCCAGCCGTGTCCGGGAGCGTCCTCGTTCCAATAGCGCTCGCATTGCGGGCTTGGGAAGTCGACCGGCAAG
Source organism: Victivallaceae bacterium (assembly GCA_031548025.1). Taxonomy (GTDB): domain Bacteria; phylum Verrucomicrobiota; class Lentisphaeria; order Victivallales; family Victivallaceae; genus UBA5239. The sequence continues at coordinate 4,593 of JAVBRM010000045.1, forward strand.
CGGAGCCCGGCGGCGTCACGCAGTTCCGCGTAAAGTTTCCAGGCGGAAATGTCCTCGTTGGCAAACGGAGTCGCTGCCAGAGAGCTTTCCAAGGGCATGGAGAGAAAATTGGTGATCCCCGCGCCGTATCGGTGTTTCAGCATGGCGGGGGAACCGTCGGAGTACCAGGCGAACGGTTCGGATGTGAATACGTTGAACTGCTGGCGGTACTCGGCTGAAATATCGCATTCGAAACCGGAGGCGAATTTGATTTGGTCCCGTTGGTTGCGCAATGGCCGCCTTTCCATTTCGGTAATGCCGAACAACTGGTCCATGCCGGTCAGGCTGACGCCGTTACCGGACACGTAAAGCGTACTTCCCGTTTTGACGGCCTCGGCGATGGCCTGCCAGGCGGGATCGGCAAGCGGCGTGGTGCCGAAAAGCGAAGGCGCCAGCAGCAGCCGATAAGGTGTCAAATCCTCGTAGCCGGGCCGGACCAGACGCGGCGCGAGGCCCGCCTGGACGCACAATACATAACAATTGAAAACCGCCGGCCAGTCGTCATGCAGGTCACTGACCAGGATCGCGGCCTGACGGCGCATTTCCGGCAGATGCCCGCCGAAATGTTTCACCACATCCTGAAAATTCCGCATTTCCAAACCGACCGGTTTTACCTCGCCATTGTCGCGGGTCAGGCCGAGGCCGTCGTTTTCCATTTGAACGTCGCGGTAAGGCAGTTCGCCGCCGCATTGGAAGTCACTGAAACACCACCAGAGGCAGCCCATGACGCCGTTGGCGAAAAGACTGTAGAGGCGCATCCTGAGAAAAGCGGCGCTCAAGGGTTCGGACAGGATGCTGTTGCCCAGCGAGCCGGTTTCCTCGCAGAGGACCGGACGCCGGCCGAGGTCGGCCAGATAACGGCTTTCCACTGTGGCATGGAGGTTGGCGCGCAAATCAGTCGGGCTGTCCTTGAAACAGCCGGGGGTAAAGAGCGGATAAGGATGGGTGGTCAGAAAATCCATAGTATCGGCACTGTCGCGGATTCCCCACGGATGAGCGGCGGAAGTCACATGGCGCAACCCGTGCATCCCGGAACCGACAAGAGTTTCGGGGTCATGAAGTTTCAGCTCCGCCGCCAGGGCATGCATCCAGACCCACGCGGTTTCCGGGGCATCGCAAGAGTCGGCGCAATTCTGCTCGTTGCCATATTCCCAGGCGAGGATTTCGGGGCGCCCGGCATAGCGTTTGGCGAAAGCCCGGCAGTAGAGCATCTGGTATTTGATCATGAACGGATGGGAAAACAGATTGCGTCCCCCCTTCCACGTGGGGTTAAACAGAGTTCCGCTCATCCACGCGGTCAGCAGCGCGACGATGAGCTTCAACTGATGTTTTCCGGCGAGCTCGACCACTTGGTCGAACTTTTCCAGCATGGCGGGATCGATCATCTCGGGATTGAGCTCCGGGGTAACATTCCAGTCATGCCGCATACCGATGGTGCGCGGACGATTACTACAACTTGGGAGCTCGTAAATCGGCTGAAAGTCATCCCAAAGCGGAAACACCCGCACCGTATCCATGCCCAGCTCGCGGATTTGAGCGAACTCCACATCGATTTCGGCCGCGTCGAACCGGCGCCACATTTGCACCCCGCTCCGCCGCGGCCAATAATTGACGCCAAGCATAAATGGAGAATCAATTTTTTTCATTTTTTGCAATTTCCTTTTGAATAAATTTTAATTACGATAAGTTCCACACTTTCAACATGGCGGCGGCGGTCAGCTCGATTCCGGCCTGGTTGAAATGAGTGCCGTCGGAGGTGAAAAGATAGCCGTTTTCGGCTTTGTGGGCGTTAATAGTCCAGGCTTGGGCGAAGACCATATCCAGCGGGACAAGGCGCGCACCCGATTCTTCGGCGGCTTCGCGTGCCTTGATGCAGTAAGGCGTGTAAATATCGCCCTCCAACTCAAGCGCCGCGCCCTCGTGGCGCCAGGCGGGAGTGGCTATGCTGAACTTCTGAATATTGCCAAGGGCTTGGCACAGGTAGACCATCCAGAGTAGATAAGCGCACCACACGCACATAAACACTACCTCTATTTTTATTCGTTTAAAATATTATCGACTGTTCAATATTAATTATACAGTGACAAGTGAATTTCAACAAGAGGGTGAAGGCAGTTTCTCTTTGAAACATTTGAAACAAAAAATCAGACACTTTCGCGCTCGATGAAGTGGTAGGGGACCAGTATACGCTTGGGGCCGGGTTGCCTCTTGATTTGATGGATCAGCATTTGAACGCTCTGGCGGGCCAGTTCGTCGAAATCCTGGGCCAGAGTGGTCAAGGGCGGATTGGAATACGAAGCCATGGATTTATGTTCCAAGCCCAGCAGCGAGAGATCCGCCGGGATTTTCAGGCCGTGACGGGTGAGCCGGAACAACAATTCATTGCCGTAAATTTCAGAGGCGGCAAATACGGCGTCGGCTTTTCGGGCGACAATGTTTCGGGCGATGACTTCAAGTTGGTTGCCGGGACGGGATTCTTCGTGAAAGGAGCCGGCGGTGATATTTCGGGCCGCGCAGAAGTCATGAAATACCGCGACCCGCTCCATAGCGTTGAGGTTGTCGGCCAGTGGAGTCGAGACGAAAGCGATTCGACGCCGCCCCGCCTGATAAAGAAGTTCCAGGCCGCGGGTAATGCCTTCGCGTTCATCGGATGTGACCTGATAAATGCCCTCGTGCTGATTGGGAGCGGCATTCAACGCGACCAGCGGGGTGGAGTGTTCCAGAGGCCAGCGTTTTTCCAACCCGGCCACCCAGACAATGGAAATAACCCCGGCATAAATATGATCGTAGAGAATATCAATGTCATCGTCGGGAATGATTTCGGCATGAAATTGGTTCAGGTGAAGTTCCCGGGTCAACGCCGACAGCACCAGCCCGGTATAACCTTCGAAAGAAAACCCGGGAATGATCACTGCGACCGATTTTTTGATGCGCTCCGGCAGGTGATAGCGGCGTTTTTGCGCCAGCTCGATGATTTGGCGCCTCAATGCCGAAGTGACGTTCGGGTGATTGCTCAACGCCCGGAGTACTGTGGCGGGGGCGACTCCGAGTTCGGCTGCCAATGATCGTAAAGTTGCTCGTTTTTCCGGCATGGCGTCAATTGGAGTACAGGAGTATTTGGTCCGCTGTCGCCTGGAGCTGTTGCTTGGCTTGCGAATTGGCCTGACGGGAGGATAGTACCATACGCATGGCTACGCTGGACAATATCAGCAGGATTGCGGTTATGACGATCACCACAATTAAAACTGAGCCGCGTTCTTTCATTTTTTCACCTCCGCCACCATGCGGTAGTATTGTTTTTTGCCGTCGGTTAAAGTGAGTACCTGTAATTTGCCGTCGGATTCCAGCGAAACCGCCGCCGTCAGTCCTTCCGGAACCGGGATGAAATGTGACTGCCCGTTGACTGGAAACTCGATTCTGCCGTCGGTGATTTTGGCCGGAGCGGTAGCCCGGAGTTGCATCCGGTGCATATAGAGAATCGCCGCGCTTTGTGGATTCCGCAAAGCGGTTTTTCGGAAATCCCGGTTGAATTTATGAAACGGGACATACATCAACGTTCCCATTATCGCGAACATGCCGCAGACCGCCATAACTTCCACCAGTGAATAATATCTTACTTTTCGCATTTCAGAGTAACCTCCACGGTTCGGGCCTGTTTTTTATTCAACAGGGCCAGTTGGACGTGATCGCCGGATTCCTTGAATTCCGGGGTGAACATCGGAATAAAAGAGGCTTCTTCCAGGAAAATCCGTTGAGCCGCCATTCGGTCCGGTTTTTCTTCCATGCGCAAACGCTCCAAGGTATTCTGCATGGCCAGGATGGCGGCGGTTTCCGCGTTGAAATTCTGTTCGGTTCGCTTCAAACTGGTCTGCAAGGTATAAAATACCGCCAGCAGAATGCTCAGGCAGCCCAGGGCGCAAATCATTTCAAGCATGGTAAAATATCTTTTCATATCAGTAGAGCCTCCACTTTTGAAATTATCTGTTTAGCGGCCAGTTCCTCGGCGACCGCGGCGATATCGGCGCCCAGGGTTCCGGCAATGCGTTCGCGGATGGCCGCTGCGGAAGGCCCGGCGGACAGAAAATCCCGCCAGGCGTAATCCATCTGCAGAATCGCGGCAACCGGTATCCGGCAGTCACCGCTGAAGTTGTGCACCAATCGCTGCGCCACTACCCCGGAAACGGCGGCCGCCACCAGAAAAGGTTCGAAGCCCTGATGCAGCAGCCGGGCGAAGATCGACGGAATATCCCCCGCATGGTAAGTGGTAATAATCCGGTGCCCGGTCAAGGCGGCATCCAGCGCGACTTTGACGATGGCCGGGTCGCGCATTTCCCCGATAACCAGAGTTTTGACATCGTGGCGGAGGGCGGCCCGGAGCGCCATGGCGTAGTTCCATTCGGCGTTGTCGCGGGGGAGGCTGACTTGCGATATGCCATTGATTTCGCATTCCGTCGGGTCTTCGATGGCGATGATCGAAGCCGGGTCCTGTTTATGCTTGAGCAGTTCGCGGATCATCGCGTAAATGGTGGTGGTTTTGCCGCAGCCGGTGGGGCCGGTCAGGATAATCAATCCGGAGGGGCACTCCAACAGTTTTTTCAACCCGGCGGCCATTGCCGGCTGGAATCCGAGGTCGTCCAGCAGCTCATGCTTTTGCTCCCGGTTGAATAGCCGGATGGTCACCCGTTCGCCGTTGAGAACCGGCATCGAAGCCACCCGGAATTCAACGCCGTCCTGACGGATCGCGCCGTCCTGGGCAATGCTGTTGCGGTAAGTGAGCATGTCGGCCATGACCTTGATCCGGGCGATACAGCGGGAGGCGAATTCGGCGGGGATCCGGGCGAAATCTTTCTGCACGCCGTTGATTCGGAGCCGGATTTCGGTTTCGGCCGCGCCCGGCAGGATATAGATATCGCTGGCGCCAAGTTCTGCCGCTTCTTTCAGCAGATTGGCGCAGTATTCCGGAACATTGGTATTTTCTGTGATTTTCATATGCTGGTAATAATATAAGCTGACACCATAAAGAAGAAAATCCCGATAAACCCGATCAGGAGCGCGTTGATCAGGATCACAATTATCTCCATGACGATATCAAGCCGGTAGTTGGAATTGATGTTTTCCTCGTTGAGAATCCTCTGCAGATCGGAGAAACTTTCCTGAACCCGGTCCCGGGTTACTCCGTTGCTCAAAACCCATTTCGACTGCGGGGTGTCGAGCTTGATTTCCTTTTGCCAGGCGTCCAGCCAGAATTCTCCGGCTTCGAGGCGGGCGGCAAATTTTTTCAGGCGCCTTCGCAGCCACCAGCGAGGCTCCGAGGCTATCGCCGCCCTGGCGGCTTGCGGCATGTCCGCGCCGCAGGCCAGGATACAATAAAACGTACCGCTGAGATCGGACAGAACCCGCCGTTTGATCAAAGTGCCGAAGTACGGAATCTTCAAATAGAGGATATCAAACGAATGCAGATTCATGGCCTCCACAAAAGTGGCGGTAAACAGAATAATGATCAGCGGGATCAGAAACAGAAATTCGGGGCGCAAAAAATCCGCGTATTGATAAAACCATGAACCCGCGGCTGATGAAAATAGATCATCGAAAATTTTGAACATATTGGGGAGAATAAAAACCGAGAAGCCCAGCAGAATTATCCAGAAGAAAATATTCCGGAAAATCACCATCGACATATTGGTGAAATAAAAGCGGTGAAACCGGAGATTGTTCGCCAGTTGCGGCAGCATTTGTTCCAGCTTGTCATTTTTTTCGGCAAAGGCCAGCGCATAGGTGAGATAAGACGGAATTTTTCCTCTCAGTACATGGCTGAGGCGGTTGCCCTTGCGTAATTCCGCGACCAGTTCTTCCCAGTTGTCCCGAAATAGCAACTTGCTCCATAGACTGCGCCGCCGGTTCTTGGCGAAAGCCTCCAGGGCATCCGCCAGCGGTATCCGGTTTTCCACCGCAAACGCCATGGCGTCGATGACATTCTTCTCGGAAAGTATGGTTTGGACCCGGTCGATTGCCAGATGGTTGTAGTATTCCAGTTTCATATCTCACCCGAAGTAGTTCAGGAGTTTTATGTAGGGCAGGAACAGCGCCGAAATATACAATATCACCGCCAGCGAAATCGCCAAGGTAGTCGCCGTTTCCCAGACAATGCCCAACCGGCGCAAGGCCCCGGCGGAACGATCCAGAAAAAGTTGGCCGAGGCTGGCGAGTTCGCCCGGAATTTTCGGCTCGGGAATATGGGCAAAGGAGAGCCCGATGACCGGAGAAATGATTTGAGTGTGCTCCAAAGCCTGGCCGATCGGGGTACCGTTTTCGATTTTCTTGCCGATTTCCAGCAGCTCGGTGCTCAGTTGATCGTCATGCACGCAGAGTGCCAGCAATGGGAAAATCTTCTTTTCCGGAATGCCCCGCTTCATCATCATGCTCAGAAAAATACAGATCCGGCCGTCCTGAAGCTCCCGGAAAATTCCGGCGAACCCCGGCAATATCCGGATCAACCGCAGCAGGATACGGGTTGAATCCCTGCTGCCGCCCAGCATCCAGAAACAGAAAATCAGCAAAGACAGATAAATGATCACTAAAATCTGGAAATGATTATGGATAAATTCGGCAACTCCCATTAGAAATGAAAAATATTCACTCATGAAATCGCTCAACAGCGGATAAAAAACAAATCGGTTCAAGCCCAGAAAAACCGCCACCAACAGAAACAGCACGATGACCGGGTAAAAGAAAATATCCCGGAACAGCGAAGCAATCTGTTGATCGATCCGGGACGACATGCCGACTTCATGCAAGGTATCGGATAAAGTGCCGGTTTGCTCACCGGTTTTGATCATTTCCACATATTGTGCTTGAAAATATCCCGGGTAACTTCGCATGGCTTCACTGAGGGATTTGCCGGATTCCACTGAGGAGGCCAGGCTGTTGATCACCTTTCTGAAATCCGGCGAATTCAAACCGGTCGCCATGCTCCGCAGACTGCCCGGCAGTGGTAGATTGGCTTGCATCAGCAAGGAAAGCTGGCGGTAAAAATCAACTGAGGCTCCGGTTTTATCACTCATAACGCATTCCCTCAAATTTTTGTATAGGTGTATTATACATGAAACAAAAAGGAAATGCAATTGATATTATCCGTTTATTAAGGGAAAAATGGGAGATACGATAAAGCGACGAGCCCCCAAAAGAGATCGGACGGGTCCGACGAATCCGACCTGTCCGACAGTTTTGAGCGTAACGAGGCTAGTTGTGGTTATTCAAGCTGATGATGCCCGTGTTTGCCGATTTCACGGATATCCTCCATGGCATCGTGGAGAAACTCCTGGCAAAGCTCGTTGTCGAGGGCTCCTTGCTCTGCAAGTTTCTTTGCGAGGGCTTCCCGGCAGCAACCGCAGTTAGTCCGATTCAAAAGATACTTCAGCAATGGCGCCGGCGCATTTTCGACATCCCGGATCGACATGATCATGGAGTGGCGGGTGTGGGGACTGCGCAAGCGATTGAACCAGTCGAGAAAAAGTTTTTCGTCGCCCGGCTGCCAGTTTTTCTCCAATAGTTCGAAGAATTCCCAGCCGTCCGGATTTTCAGTCATTTCCCGGATGGCGATCTGGCGTATCTGGTTGCTTTTGAGTGAAGCCAAGGCCATAATTGCCCTGTAAGCCAAGCGTTTATGGGAATTATAGGATAATTCCAGCAGTTTGGGAATCAGCGGATGAGTCACACACTCTGATTTTGCCAGCGTCAGGCAAAGAAGATCCAGACGGATAGTATCTGTCTCCTGCATAAACATTTTCCGCAATTCAGTCTGTTCCGCTTTTTTCAGCTTTATTTTGCCTAAATAACGTCTTTTCCTTTCTTGCAGAAATTCTTTTATTTTCTTCAAATCTATAGGAGGCCTTGGAGTTTTATCCTGTTCCCGTTCTTTTTCTTTTCGCTCGCAATCTTCAAATGCCGTGAGAAATGTACGGATATCAATGTCTTTGCCGGATTCATCGGCTAAGATTTTGTGCCAGTCGCAGTCTGGTTCGTATATGTCTCTGATTTTCCACGGCAACCGGTCATCAAATTCGAAATCCGGATTATTCCGCAGTGATGAACCGACCGTCCGGGCGATCAAAAGCAAACCTTCGACGCCTTCGGTCTCCATAATCGCCCCATGACCGACTCCGGGCACCAGGTGGTGTTTATGCACGAAAGAATCATGGATAATTTCCGTAACCCGTGGACTTACCCGGTTATGGGCCAGCAATTCATAGAGTTGTACGATATCCCAATGCCGCAGATTACCCTCTTCCCAGGTTTCGCAGTTAAATTCAACGGTGAAACGCTCGGCAATCTGAAGAATTAGTTCCCGGTAATTGGGCCGCAGTTTCAGCAGCTCCGCAATTTGGAATGCGCGGGAACCGCTGCACTGCGGATCGTAATCGTAGTTGTGAAGCGCGGCATCGATCAAGAGGTCATCAACCGGCAATTCCGGATGTTTTTCCAGAATACGATAGGCTCTGCCTGTTCCACATCGCAGGGAATGGGTAAATTCTTTCAAAAGGTTTGACATCTTGTTACCTCCCTTTGATGTTGTAAAACGGACGGATGAGATCATGGACTTCGACCGTCGGTTCGATGCAACTGAGGATGAGATCCTTGCTTTTGTAAGCTCCGGCGGCTTCGTCGATGGCGTAATCCAGCGAAGTGGTGAAGACCTGATGGTCGGCCATTTCCTTTTTGACCGCCTCAATATCGAGCAGTTCTTTGGCCTCGCCGCGGCTCAGGATGCGCCCGGCTCCGTGCGGTGCGCTGACATTCCATTCCTCATTGCCGCGTCCGGAGCACAATGCGATACCGTCACGCATGTTGAACGGCAACAGCAGTTTTTCTCCGGCTTGTGCCCGGATCGCGCCTTTGCGGACGATTCCTTCGTTGAGGTCGATGTAATTGTGCATGGTACTCACCGTTTCCAGCGGTTTGCGGCCGAAAAATCCGTCGGCGATCGTCTGCAGAATCATCGCGTGATTGATCCGGCTGAAGCGCTGGCACGCTTTGACGCCCAGCAAATAACGCTCGAAATAGCGGCTGGAACGGTCCAAGTATTTCAGTTCTTTGTGACAGCGGTCATCGCAATTTTCCACCGCTTTGCGCTGATAGATGTTGCAGATGACCAGCCCGAAATTTCGCGAACCGCTGTGCACGGTCAGCCAGATTTCTCCGGCGGAGTCGCGCCCGGCTTCGATGAAGTGATTGCCGCTGCCAACTGATTTGAGCTGGTTCAGCAGCGGTACTTTCGGTTCGGTGCCGTCTTCGGCGGTCAACGCTTCGGCCTCGGCAAAGAGGGCGTAATCATCCTTGGTGATGAGTTTGTCCTCCAACTTGCGGTCGCGTTCCGGCAGATAACCGCCGGCTCCGAGCGGAATGTTGGCGCGGATAAAACGGTCCAGCTCCGCCGGATCGCAATCCGCGCTTCCGAGCCGAATGGCGGTCACGGCGCAGCCGATATCCACGCCGAGCAGGTTCGGGCAGAGGCGCGGATCGGCACTGTTCAGTTTTTGGGTGAAGCCGACGACGCAACCTTTGCCTTGATGGCAATCGGGCATGACGGCAACAATGGTATTTTCGCTGAGCCGGGCATTGATAATGGCATAGAGTTGGCGCATTGCCTCGGGATCAACGGAGTCGATCATAATTCGACAGCAGGTATAACGACCTTGCAGATTCAACATAATAAATCCTTGAGATTAAAATTCTGATTCAAATAAAGACGAAGTCTGTCATTCCGGGCGGAATAATATCACGCCGGAATATTGCTTCGCATCAGATTTTAAGTCTCGCAGTCATAATATGTTGTTCCTGTTTTAAGAGTGGATGGCATATAGTATACAACATTGCCGATGACTATGCAAATGGCTAAAGAAAAATATTGGGATAAAAGGGAAATTATTTTTCAACAATCTCTTAATTTTTCCGGCAGGCGCTTGACAATGCCATTTCTTTGCGTTATAATTAATTTATGACGAGGAGAAATGATAATGTTGTGTCGAACTATCATACTGTCTTATTGTCTGCTGATTGCCGGTGTATCCGCTGCCGAAAGCCAGATTTGCGAATGGGAAACGGCCGGATTTGTCAAAGAGGAGTTCAAAACCCCGTTGGGGAAACTTTATCGCCTGAAGTCTTACCGCTTAAGCAAAGTTTTGCCGGGAATGCGGGAGTTTGGCTTGTATCGTTATCAGAACGAATCCGCCAATAATATTCCGACGAACTGCGTCTATATCCGGTTGTACCGCAATTCCAAGGCCGAGAAAAAACGGACGCGCTATACCGTCATCGATTTCAAAATCCGGATATCTCCCCTCAGTCCGCCGGAGAATGAAGAAAAGCCCTATCGCGATTGTTTTGAGTTTGGTTGGAGTGACAACAAGCAGGGCATTCTCAAAAACTCCGATATCCGGTATTATGACACCTTTTTCAATTATTGCGGCAAGCGGAAGGTGACCTATCTCAGTAACACTACCGATTTGCGCGGAGACGCGCTGGGAGGGGCCAATTTCCCTGTGGCTTCTCCGGTTCTGGATTCGCGCTTCGGAGTTTATGACTGCCGCTTTATTTTCGATGCCCAGATGGAGCTTGGGACTTATTATTTCAAATGCAACGAAATCATGAAGACAATATTGAATTTGCCCTCGGCCGAGGTCAAGGATATGAGCACGATCAACTCCGGAACCTCAAAGTTTCAAGCTCCGGAGCTGAACAGCTTTGCCATCAGTTCCAGCAGGGATGTTAAAATCGAATTGTCTTCCGCCATAGTATATCACGCGAAAGAGACATCGGAATTTGCCGGGTTACCCAAACAGCAATATATGAAGTACCCGTATTCCCGTTACAAGATCATGGAGAATAAGGAAATCAAGGACAATCCGGAAATTCCTTATCTGCAGGCGCTGGAGTTATTGTATGGCAAAAACAGGAATTGGTCGGAGGGGATCAAGTTGCTCCGGCAGGCGATGCATGATCATCACAGCCTGGCGGAATTCGAACTGGGCTTGTGTTATTACCGGGGAATCGGAGTGCCGCAGGATGAAAAGCTGGCGGTTCGTTATTTGACCCGGGCCGCGGAGGCCGGCGTCGAAGACGCGGCGAGATTGTTGATCCTGATGAAACTCAAAGCCAGTTGGCCGAATTCACTGGATGAAGTCCGAAAAATCACCTTGCCGCTTGGCGGCATTCAGTCCTCGGAGCCATTGTCGACGTGGAAAAAATACGGCTCGGTGAAACAGCAATATGTTTACGCCGCTCATTATTATAATTATAAACCCGGGCCCCGGATCATTATCACGCGAGGAGAGCCACAAGTGTATCGCTGCGGCGATAATCAGGCGACTCCGGAATTGGCCAAAAAGATCATGGGGAGTTTAAATGACTATGGCCCGGCGATTTTGTATGAGGCACTGTTGAGGCGTGATAACCCGCAGAGTGCTATTTCCCTTCTGAAAAGCGGGGAGGAATTGGGTAGCGTGGAATGTCTGTTGTACCGTTTGATTTTCCAGCATGAAATCAAGAGTTTGAAATTGACGGATATTCAGAACGAGCATTACGTGAAATTGCTCGAGTATCCCGAATTCTGGCTTTTGATCCATCGCCTGAAGAGCTCCACCGCCGATCCCGATATGGTGGAGGGAGCATCGGCCCTCGGTGAGTTCATGGTCAAAAGGCGTGATCTCAACAACCTGATTGTCCCCATGCCGATGAGTGAAACCGTGAAATTGCGGAAAGCGATCGAAAAATTAGAGAAGGCGTTCAGCCGGGGAAACCGCGAAGCCGGTTATCTGCTGGCTCTGCTCGCAATGAAGTGGAAATTAACGCTTTACAAAGTAACGGAGCTTCAGGCGTGGTTGGATACTACCGACAATCCGGGGGCCGCTATGCTGCAGGCACAGTTTTTGCAGGAACGCGGTAAATTGGATCAGGCGTTGAGCATCGTGAAAAAACTCGATCATTTGAATATTCCTGAGATATATGACCTGGTATTGCAATACAGCATCCGTCTGCTCGGCATAGAAAGGATTCCGATTCTTTACTGGGAAAAAGCCGCCGATGCCGGGTCTCTGATGGCCTGCCGTCAAGTCGGCGATGTATATGATGCCGGCGGTTCAAAGGTTCGGCGAAATCCGGAGAAATCCCGTTTG
>JAVBRM010000078.1:0-7747 GCA_031548025.1 Victivallaceae bacterium
ATGCACCGGTAGACCGGCGGCTTGCTCCGCCACCTCGGCCATGCCGCAAACATCGCCGGAGGTCTTGGTGCTCCCGGCATGAACTCCCACCCAGCAGCAGCGGCGGTGCGCCCCCTTGATGGCCCGCCCCATGGCTGCCGGCGTCAACGGATAATGCCCGCCGATGACCTTGATCCCCATCGCCCCGTTGGTCAAAGCATAATCGATCACCTTGCCGATTTCAGCAGCCGACGGCGAAGTACCGGAGACAGTTCCTCCCGGTGTCAACGGGCAGACATAGCCGACCCGAATTCCATTACCGTGATCGCGGGCCAATGTCAGCATACTCTCCGGCAGGTCCGAAAGCGACAATGCGGTAGTGACTCCGGCTCGGGCCAGCATGGCATGACCGTAAGGACAACGGTCGAAGTGGACATGCATATCCACCAGGCCGGGCATCACCAATTTGCCCTCGGCATCCAAAACTTTGTCGGCGCTCCCCGTTTTCAGGTTCGGACCGATTTCGCCGATTCGTCCGTTTTCGATGCGAACATCCCCGATCGGTGTTTGATTGCTTAACGGATCTACCAGGGTGCCATTTTTAATAAGGATCGTTTTCTTAGCCATGATGATCTTCTCCGTTATTTGACTTCAAATGGTTTGTCCCATTCCTGAAAATGGATTTTGGCCGGTTTGTATTTATCTTTAGGCTTTTCAACTCCGGTGGGGTGGCCGATCGAGATCACGCAGAAAGGCACGACCTCTTTATCCAGCTTCATAATTCTGGCAATATTTTCCACCCGTTTTTCAATGGGATAAACTCCCAGCCAAACCGCTCCCAGCCCAAGGCCTTCGGCGGCCAACAAAATATTCTGAGTGGCGGCCGAACAGTCTTGCGGCCACATATCACTCACCCGCGCGGGCTTGAATTCATTGCCGTTCCCACAAACCACAATTGCCGCCGGAGCATGTTTCAACATCTTGCCGAACTCCAACACATCCGCCATGGCGTCGAGTTTTTTCCGCTCGGTCACAATGATAAATTCCCACGGCTGGAGATTACCGGCACTCGGCGCGGCAAAACCGGCCTTGACCAAAGTATGTAATTGTTCCAGCGACACTGGATCGGCGGTATATTCCCGGACGCTCTTGCGCTGATGAATAATTTTCAGCACATCGGCGGATTCGGCGTCAACTGTCGGGGACATCGTCGCCATTCCAGAAGACTGCGGACGAAGCAGCGCGATCACGACAATCAATAGCAGAACTAGAATTACCCAACGTTCGTAAGACATTTTTCGATCTCCCTTTATTGTTTTGATATTACTTTCCGTTCTTACAAAAAAATCCAATGCGGCGCCGCAACCGCAAAACCAGCGACACCACAGCCGCGGCTTGAAAACAGCCGCCACCAGAAATCCCCCCGCCAGCACATAAACCCACCAGGGCACATTGAAAGCAAAAGCCCCAAAGGGTTCCGGCGGAAAAAACTTCACTCCGAACAATACAGCGGCAATAGCTGCCGCCAGCAGAATCCGGCGGATATAGATACCGTATTTGAAGTCGGCCTTGATCAGCGGAGCGTCTATTTTGCGCCCCAGTTTGGCCGCCAGCTCCTGAGCACAACCGTAGGGGCAAATCTGGGTACAATAAATATTGCGCCCACGCCACAACGCCAGAACCACCGTCACGCAAAAGAGAGCCAGTAGACTCCCCCACCGCCAATGCGGGGCCGAATTGATCCACCCGACCATCAGCGCCAGCGACAAATAAGTATAGCCGACAAAGCCCAGTACAATCGTATTGATTATATTCTGGACCAATCGCCACCGAGCGCTATTTTTCAGGAAAAAGGTCACCACATTGCCCAGCAAAACCACGATCACCAGAATATCCGACCAGCCGAGGCTAATGCTGTTCGTCCCGGTCGGAACATAATCGGATGCGGCCATCAGGCGCTTGCGGATGGATTCTTGAAGTGCTCGCGATGACAACGTGGCTCCGGTTACGGCGTCAATCGGCAGTTCGATTGCCTCGCGCGGGGTTTTGCCGATATACTTTCGGATAAGATCTGCTTCGACCACCACACTCCAGTAATCTTTGTCTTCGTTGTTCGGCAGGTATTCGATAGCGGCGATGGTGCCGTCATCCGGATTCAGTTTGATTCGCGAGGGGACCCGTCCGCCGAAACCGGTGATATTATCGGCCATGGGACTGGTCAGCAAAACATCGGGACTTTCCGCCGGTTCGTTATCGGGGGCAGCCAGAAACCATTGCCCGAGACAAAATATCAGAACGATTGCCACAGCAAACAATAAATTACCCAAACGCCGGAAAATACTCTGGAACATTAACAAACCCTTCATATTAGGATGATAATGTAACTCTTTATCCGGCAAATTCAAGCAATCAAATTATCTTAACTGAACAACAGCCTGTAGTCGTCGATCGTAAGCTTGTCGCCAAATCCGGCGGCCGGATTTTCGATCAGATTGTCGAAAATTTCCTGCTTGCGCGCTTGCAGCGACAAAATCTTTTCCTCGATGGAATCCTTGACCACCAGCTTGATACAGTCGACCGAACGGGTCTGGCCGATCCGGTGGGTCCGGTCCGCGGCCTGGTTTTCCACCGCCGGATTCCACCACGGGTCGTAGATGATGACCGTATCCGCCGAAGTCAGGTTCAAACCGGTTCCCCCGGCCTTCAGGCTCAGCAGGAATATCGGAATCTCCGGCGAATTGTTGAAATTGTCAACGCACTGCTGCCGGTTGCGGGTGGAGCCGTCAAGATACTCATAAGGTATATTTTCCGATTCCAGCCACTCGCGGACAATCGCCAGCATCGAGGTAAATTGGCTGAACAGCAGCATCTTGTGACCGCTGTCGATATTCTGAAGAATCAATTCTTTCAGCAGATCCGACTTGGCGGAAGGGGCCCCGCCGCCCGCCTTGTCCGGCAGCAAAGTCGGATCGCAGCAAATTTGCCGCAGCCGCATCAGAATCGTCAGGATTTCCAGAGAATGGCGGCCGCCGTCTTCCAGCAGCGCCTTGCACTTTTCGCGTCCGGCATTGAAGTATTCTTCATACAGCGCACGCTGGCCGTTTTCCATTTCGCAGAAGAATGTATGTTCCTGCTTGGGCGGCAGTTCGGTACAGACCGCGGCTTTGGTACGGCGCTTGATGAACGGCGCGATATGCATCGTCAAATCCTGCTGTAAATCCTTGTCGATGCCGATATTGGCGTAGTGTTTGCGGAATGCGTTGAACGATCCCAACAAGTTTGGAGTGAGAAAATCAAAAATACTCCACAAGTCTTCCGAGGTATTTTCCAGCGGCGTACCGGTCAGAACCAGCCGGTGATCGGAGTTGATCGCCTTGCAGCTGCGGGCGTTGACCGTGGTCGGGTTCTTAATATGCTGGGCTTCGTCCAGGATCAGATAACTGAAATTCAAACCTTCCAACAGGGGCGCGTCGCGCCGGACGATGGAGTATGAAGCAATCATCAGATCATAATTATCCGTACCGTTCCAGTAACGCTGGCGGTCGGCTCCGGCCACGGTCACCGTCCGAAACGACGGCACAAATTTTTCCGCTTCTCGCTTCCAGTTTTCCACCAGGCTGGCGGGGCACAGGATCAGAGCCGGATTTTTCATCCGGTCCTTGCGCGACGCCATCATGGCCAGGGTCTGAATCGTTTTCCCCAACCCCATCTCATCCGCCAGAATGACGTTGAATCCATGGTCGGTCATCATCCGCATCCAGCGCACGCCTTCCATCTGGTAATTACGCAACACCCCTTTGAAAATCTCGGGATCGGCAAAAACCGCGTCGTTTTCATCCACCACGCCATTAAGCACTCCGGCGCTTTCATCCATATAAAACGCCGGCGGCACCGCCCCGGGAATATTTTCCCCGATCTTTTTCCAGTAATGTACCGCACAGCGCGGCACGTCGAAACGGTAATCGGTATCCTCGATGTTCTGAACCACGCTGGAAACAGCGTTGAAAAACTTGAACATTTCGGTACTGATATGAATAATCTTATCGGGAGCCGGATAGACATACCGGCAATTATTTTTCACCGCCCGCGCGATGGTATTCCAATGAATCCGCACCTTGTCGGCCTTGATCTCATACTCCAGCGGATAAGCTTCGGCTTGACGCGGCAGTTCCCGGCAGGAAAAAGTCACCTGCGGCAGCCCGGCTCCGCCGTGACTGATCGCCCCGATGCCGCCGCTGAGCAGCAAATCGCGGCTCTCTTTGCGCCACATCGGAATCACCACATCCAGGAAAATCCCGACCGCTTCGATGTCGTCCAGATAAAAATTCCCTCCCCGGCGCTTGAATCCGAAATTCAAAATCTCCTGGATCACCGCTTTCTCGAGCCGGTCGTCGCGACGCCAGAAGTGTCCTTCCGAAGCCGCCAGCCGCCCTTCATCTTCGGAAAATATCCGGCCTTCATAGCAGAATTTGATTTCCAGGTTGAAACTACGGTCGGTATCAAACCCGCCGTTCAGGCAGATCGTACATTCCTTGTGGTCGGGTTCGCTGGAATAATCTTTGATCAGCTTCACCGGCATCTGCGAAGCGGCCTTGATCGCCTGCGAACTGTCGTGAACATCAAACACCTGGCTGCCGGTACCGAAAAAGTTACGGAGCCAACCCACGTCAACCGTGGCCGGGACCCACCAGTATTCGCCTTTGACGCCGATCCAAACCCCTGCCCTGCCGGTAATTACCTTAGTCGCCTGCAGCGGCAGCAAAGCCTCGTCCAGCATAATCGAAGGAACCAGCAGAATATTGCTCTCCGAACGCTTGAAAACCACCGCCGGAGTCGCCGTTTCCAGATGGACGATAATCTTCTTGCCGTCCTTCGTAAACCTTTCATAATTAATCAGACAATGGAAAAATTCCGCGGTCTGCTCCGAATTCAGCAGCAGTTTGGAGTTTTCCGGTTCGGCATTCACCGCCAGAAAACGGATAATCTGCCGGTCCTGCAAAGAAAAGAAACTCAGTTTCAGCAGAGCCGACAGGCTTTTACCGAAATATAACTGTCTGAGATTGTTGACATTGCCGATATATTCTTTCTTGTCAAACTTCAATTTGACCGAAAGGATCGCATTTTCCCATTTACTGGGCACGTGCGGGAAAGCCGACTCGACCGAAACATGCACCTCGGCCTTCGGAGCCTCGGCATTTTTCTGCGCCAACTCGGCGAAACTTTCAAATTTCAATCCGGAAAAACGCGCCGGATCGTCCAAGTCCGCCTTTTCCGCGGCCTCGGCACTGCGGGTCCGGCTGAAATACATGATCAACGCCACCGCATGCGGGCACAATCCCTTGGCGGCATCGGCACAGCCACACTTGCCACGGGCCTTTTCCCCCGAAATCACCCTGGCATACTGGTAAACACCATTATCCTGAAACGCGCCATACATGACACCTTTGCCATCACGCCAGGCGCATATCAATTTATTTCCCTTCAGCAGTTGTTTCGCCAATTTTACCGTATTTTCGCTGGAGGCGGCAATCAGGCGCTCTTCAAAACTCTGCTTCATACTCTTTACTTTCTCCTAAATACAAAAATTCAAATGATAACATAGCACGTCAAAAGTCCATTTAAAAGCGCATTTCAGGGAAAAATTCAAGAAAAATCACCCACCCTGAGCCCCGCGAATTTTTATCGCATTTTCTTTTTTGACATCTTGACAGACCATGGAACCAATGAGTATACTAATGCATAAACTCAGGGAAAATTTCATGGATATTTTGAATCTGAAAAATCGGCTTTACGCCCGCTTGAAGGAAGACATTCTGCACGGCGTCTATTCGCCCGGCGAGCGTTTCCCGGCTGAGTTGCATTTTGCCCGCGAGCTCGGCGTAGCCCGCAATACGTTGCGTTCGGCGCTGGCGCGCCTGGAAAGCGAACATCTGGTGCGACGCGAACGACGACATGGCACGATTGCGACTCCGGACGGCGTCGGCAATTCAGCAGTACGCCGTTACCTTTTCTATAATTCAGTTCCGACACAAAAATATGCGACTCATGTTATGCCGTCAATCATTCAGGGACTGGAGCGGACGTTTGCCGGAAACGCCATGGAATTGGATATCTGCCTGCCGGAACGTTTCTGTTCACTAAGCCATGACGAGGCGCGGACCATTTTCGCCGCCCGCAATATCCGTGGCGCGATCCTCTACAGCAGTCAATTTTTCGGCGACGAGCCGATTTACCGGATGCTGTGTGCGCTTGAGGTGCCGACGGTATTGGCCTACTGCTACCGCAAAGACTATGATACGACGGGATTTGCCGCGATCCCGCAGAATACCGCCACCATCTGGCGCGCCTCACTCGAATATCTGCGCAAAATCGGTCACCGCCGGATAGTTACGGTTAATATGAACACGGAGTCGATCCGTTCCATTTTTACCCCGGAGGCCTACGAGAATTTATTGCGGGAACTGGGGCTTGATCCGAATCCGGCACTGGTTTTACGTTGTTATATGGATTTCAACGATATATATACCAAATTCCGGGAAGTTTTCACCGCGCCGAACCGGCCTACCGCGGTATTGTGTTATTCCGATTTCTGGGCTCCTCTGATCTACCGGGCCTTGCAGAAACTCAATCTGCGTATTCCCGAGGATGTGTCGGTCATGGGCTACTGCGGTTCGGGAGGCAGTGAATACATGACCCCGCCATTGTCGACAGCGGCGATCCTTTACCAGGATATCGGACAGCTGGCCATGCAAATGCTGCTCTCCGCTCCACAATGGTTCAAGCGTACCGACGCCGATGGCAATCCGATTCCGCCGCCGTTGGAAATGACCCCATACCAGTTAAAAATCCGTGGCAGCACGGCCCCGATAACCAAACCTACAGGGAGGATTGATAAATGAAATTTTTCTCTTCAAGTTACGTAAATCCAAAGCGAAACAGAAATTTCCCGGGTTCATTTTTTACATTGATTGAGCTCCTCGTAGTCATCGCGATCATTGCAATTCTCGCGGCAATGTTGCTGCCGGCATTAAATAAGGCGCGGGACAAAGCGAGGTCGATCAAATGCGCTTCCACTCTGAATCAAATCGGCAAAGCGATTGCCGCCTATACAAGCGATTACGACGATTACATTCCGCACAGCGGCGCGGGTTCCTCCACCACCCGCCCCTGGAAGACCGATGAAAACGGCATGATCGCCCCTTACCTCGGAGCACTGAACGAAAAACATGTCATCGGCATGGTGGAGAGCTCCGGCGCCTCGCGCTTCGCCTGTCCGGCGCAAGGGCCGTCCGTATGGACCTACACCTATACCTATAACCAGGTATTCAAAGAGACGGAAGACGCTCTGCTCAAATTGAACCGTTTTCAGCGCCCGACCCGAACCATGGTCGTCATCGAAGGAAGCACCCAGAATATGAATTATAATGAAGCGAACTACCTTCGTTTCGCCCACGGCGGCATGGCGAACGTACTGTTCGCCGACTGGCACACCGTAATGCTGAAATCAGACCGCGTTCCGCACAACGCCAGCACCTTTATCGGCTATCACGCGGACGCGTGGAAAAGTTATTTCTGGAACCCGTTCCGGCTCAATGCCGCAACGGTGGACTTAGACTGTTATTAAACCAGGTAGTGTCAAAAGTAATATGAAAAAATATGAAAAAAATTGACGACTGGTTTTGAGCAGATATGAAAAAATGTGACGATAAAATGACGGAGATTTGTCAAAATATGACGATAATAGGTTTTAATTCGGGGAAGCGTGCAT
>JAVBRM010000161.1:0-26665 GCA_031548025.1 Victivallaceae bacterium
CATTGGTTTCCGGATTGTCGACATGCCAGACGTCATGATAAGCGGCCGCGTCCGACACGATCCCGAACGAACCGTTTTCATCGTAGATGATCACATCATCAAGTCCGTTGCCATCGAAGTCCGCCAGCGCCAAGGTCTGAAAATTACCGTCCACATGGCATAGCGAAACATACCCATAATCCCCTCGCCCAAGATCTGTCCAAGCCGCAAAAGTATTGCCGGCCCCGTTGTAAAGCAAAATCCCGTCATGCTCGACGTCCGCCGAAAAACGCCCGACTCCGACCACTTTCCACATCGAAACTTCGTCTTCGCCCCATTCCCAGATCCCGGTCCAGGGCGGAGCGACCTGCCCATCAGTCGCCACATAGCCGACCTTGCCCAACGCCGCGTCCCAAGCCACAATCTGCGAATAACCGTTGTCCAACAGATTGGTACGGACATCCACCTCCGTCGGGGTGGGGATGTCGCCGGCTACGGTAATGGCCAGAGTTCCGGAGTTTTCGGTCAGAGTATAAGTTCTGCCGTTGTCCACGAAGCTCCAATTGCCGTTCGCAAATGTTCCAAGCAGGGCCTCGCTGTCGTTGTAAATGCTGATGCTTTGCGAGAAGATGGAAGCTCCCTCCGCCAGTTTGTAAGTACCCGCTTCCTGAGTGGCCGAGACCGTGATACAGTAAGTAGCATTGTTGATTCTGCCGATATTGCTGATGATTGCATCGTCGGAGGCTTTGCGCTCCGACACATCCATGTAAATAATACCATTGGCATTGAAGGCGGAAGAAACAATCATGGTACCGCCCAGCCGGGTCGTTCCGGCAAGTGACGTACTGGTTCCAACCACCATACTGCCGCCCGAAAGAACCGTGGTATTGCTCAGCACGCCGCCATAATAGCTGGCAGTCAGGACTCCGCGCGAAGCGACGACGGTACTATCAACCTGCCCTTGCGATACGGTCAATATGCCGCCCTCGCTGACATAGCTGTAAAGCGCCGAACCGCCGCTGCTCACATACATACGTCCGGATGAATTGATCTGGGTATACACCGCCGAACCGCCGGCGCTCACATACATATACCCGCCGCCATTGATCGTGCCGGAAGTCATTACTCCATTGGAACCAACCCCGCCACTCTGCCCGGACTCCACCATGGCACTGGAGAAGTTACCGCGAAGAGTGTTGCTGGCGATTTCCGAGATTATAGCCGAAGTCACTCCGGTATACGTGAAACCGATTACCCGGCCACCGGAATGCACGATCGTACCGATCGCCACTCCTTCATAATAATAATAATTCCCCTGCAGGGTTCCGCGTGAATAAACCACTGTGCTTTCCACTCGCCCCTGCGATATGGTCAAGACACCGCCCGCACTGATGTAGCTGCGAAACGCCGAACCGCCACTGCTGACCACCATTTGGCCGGTTGACTTGACATGGGTATACATCGCCGAACCGCCGGTGCTCACATACATATAGCCGCCGCCATTGATCGTGCCGGAAGTCATTACTCCCTTAGAGCCGATCCGGCCAACCTGCCCGGACTCCACCATGGCACTGGAAAAGGTGCCGCGAAGGCTGTTGCTGCTGATTTCCGAGATTGTAGTCGATCCCCCCCCGGTATATGTGAAGCCGATTACCCGGCCGCCGGAATACACAATCGTATTACTCAGCATCTCGCCTGTTCCACCCAGCAGGATTCCACGAGAAGAAACGATTGTGCTTTCCGCACGTCCCAGCGCTACGGTCATTGTACCTCCCGCGCTGATGCGGGTATTCGTGGCTGAACCGCCGCTGACCAGCATGTAGCCGTTCGAGTTGATCTGGGCATCAATCGCCGAACCGCCGGCACTCACGTACATGCTGCCGCCGCCATTAATCGTAGCGGAAGTCATTATTCCTCTTGAACCGATCCGGCCAAGTTGTCTGGACTCTACCGTGGCGCTGGAAAAGGCGCCGCGAAGGCTGTTACTGTTGATTTCCGATATCACGGCCGAAGTCGCTCCGGTATATGTGAAGCCGATTACCTGGCCGCCTGAATGGACAGTCGTGTTGCTCATTACCTCCCCACCGCCACCCGACAGGATGCCGCGTGAATAAACCACCGTGCCGTCCACACGTCCTTGCGATACGGTCATTGTGCCGCCAGCGCTGATATGAGTATTTATTGCCGAACCGCCACTGCCGACCAACATATATCCGGTCGAGTTGATCCGGGCATCGATCGCCGAACCGCCGGCCTCCACATACATGCTGCCGCCGCCATTGACGGTGGCGGATGTCATTTTTCCATTGGACCCGATATAACCGGCATATCCGGACTCCACCGTAGCGCTGGAGAAAACGCCGCGAATGCTGGCGCTATTGATTTCCGATATCGTGACCGGAGACGCCCCGGTATACAAGAATCCCATGACTCGCCCGCCTGAATAAACGGTAGTACTCTCTAAAAATCCCCCATAATATGTCGCCTGCAATTTGCCGCCGGAATAAACCACCGTTCGGCTGGCACGCCCGCTTGACATCAGCAATACTCCGCCGCCGCTGATATAAGTTCCCCAGGCTTCGCCTCCACTGGTAATCCGCATACTGCCGCCAGACTTGATATGAGTACTGGTTGCCGTGTCCAAAGCGGACAAAACCAAGCTTGTCCCCGCACTTATAACTTGACTTACATAACTCGCCATTTTTGACTCTCCTTATTATTATCTTGTATTACTATGATTTTCATATTATTCAATAATTTTTTTACGCGATCACCGCGAATTTGCTTTCCATATCGGTTTCAATACGTGCGTTCAGGTCGGTCCAGTTGTCGGCGCTGCCGCCGGCCCAATAACCCACGCCGCCCCAGCCGCTGTTCAGCTCGCGCAACAGCAGGTCTTCCTTGCCGTCGCCATTGTAGTCGCCCACCGCCGCCACTTCCCAGTCGGATGGGTCAAGCTTTCCCACCCAGCGCTGGTTGGAGGCTTTGCCGTCTTCCCAAGCATACATGAAACCGGTAGACTGCTGCCACATGATGATGTCGTCGACACCGTCCCCCTGGAAGTCGCCAATCGCCGCCACCACCCAGTCGTCGTCCAGACTGCCGATGTGGGTTAGGCTCCAGTTCCAAGTTTCAAACGTCGGGTCTTCATTGTGCCACAGGAAATAAGCATTTTCATCGGTCTTCTTGACCAGGATATCGCTTTTGCCGTCGGCATTGCCGAAATATCCCGCCCCGATCACCTGCTGAACATTGGTTTCCGGATTGTCGACATGCCAGACGTCATGATAAGCGGCCGCGTCCGACACGATCCCGAACGAACCGTTTTCGTCGTAAATAATCACGTCATCCAGTCCGTTGCCATCGAAGTCCGCCAGCGCCAGGGTCTGGAAATTACCGTCCACATGACACAATGAAATATATCCGTAACTCGGATCGTTCAGGTCCGTCCAAGCGGCAAAAGTATTGCCGATACCGTTATAAAGCAAAATCCCGTCATGCTCGACATCCGCTGAGAAGCGCCCGACACCGACCACTTTCCACATCGTAGCCTCGCTGCTCCCCCATTCCCATATCCCCGCCCAAGTCGGAGCACTCTGACCATCAGTTGCCACATAACCCACCTTCCCCCCCGCCGAGTCCCAAGCCACAATCTGCGAATAACCATTCGACAGCAGGTTCGTGTTGGAATCAAATTCATTATTCATCGCAGTACTCTCGACGATCAGATTCAGATTACCGGAATTCAGTACCAAACCGTAAATATAATCTCCATTAGCCAGGAAACCACCTACAGAAAGAGTCCCCAATACCGTACCGTCGGTATATTTTACGGTGGTGCTGTAATTGTAATTCGAAGCCCACGAAGCCAGTTTATAAGTACCCGCAGTCTGTTTGGCATCAACGGTGATGGAATAACTGAGATTGCCTTTTCCACTGATCTGATTGTAATTGGTCACAAGCGCATCGCCGGCACCCCGGCGTCCGGCAATCGTAAAATCCAACATTGCCCCACTATAAGCCGATACACCCCCACCGATATTCAAAGTACCGGAATGGCAACCGCCGGATAAGATACTCACAACACCACCGGAAAGAACCGTCGTATTGTTTGCCTTTCCCCCGGAGGAGATAGTTTGACTGCCGCAAAGCTCTACTTTGCTCCCCCCAATCATTGGCATATCCACCATTTCTGAACGGCCGCTAATGGTTGTACTATTTGCCACTCCACCACTCTCGATAATTTGATTGCCGCCTTCTTTGATGGCAGTAACATTCGCCGTTCCTCCGGATAAAATATATTGATAACAGGAGCCATGAGAATAACCATACAGATCCAGATAACCGCTGACAACCGTACTGTTTGCTACTCCTTCGAATGAGATAAATTGACTACCATCCACATTAATGATTGTACGGTTCGCTATTCCTCCGAATGCAATACTCTGGAGGCCCGAGGCGCTGACAATTGTATCATTTGCTACTCCCTCCCAAACAGTTTGTTCTCCCATTGAGTAGATTACCGCGCTATTCGCCGTCCCTCCAGAAATAGATTGGCGACCAGCAATGAGCATATAGTGTCCCCCAGTATATTGACTACCGCCTCCGATTCCTGTATTGTTTGCTATTCCTCCGGAATAGATAATTTGCCCGCCACCGCCACTGATGAACGTACCATTTCCGATTCCACCCGAGTAGATTACTTGGTAGCCACCAGAACTGATAATCGTACCATTCACCATTCCTCCGGAGATATATTGGTTGCCGCCATTGATAGTCGTATTGCTTGCCGTTCCACCAGAGGCAATGACCAGATTCCAGCCGCTATTGATGGTAAAACCGGAGATATATGCATCCTTTATCTCAAAAGCGAAACCATTGGAAGTCCCCTGTGCATAAGTATTTGACGCCACCGTCAGTGTCAGCCTGGCTTCCTGCCGCGCCTCTATATTCGTTGCCGTTCCCCCGGAGGAAATAATTTGTTCGCCGCCGGAGCTGACAATCGTAGCATTCGCTACTCCCCCGGAAGAAATAGTTTGGCTTCCTCCCTGACTGATGACCGTACTGTTTGCCATTCCTCCCAAATAAACAGTTTGATTGCCACTAGCACTGATGACTGTACCGTTCGCTGTTCCTCCTGAGAGAATTTGCTCGCCTCCAGATCTGATAACTGTAGCGCTTGCAATCCCCATAGAAGAGACAATTTGTTCTCCACCTAAGTTGATGACCGCGCTATTCGCCATTCCTCCTAAAGAAACAGTCTGACGGCCACCGGAACCGATGGATGTGCTGTTCGCTATTCCTCCGAAGTAAACAGTTTGGAGACCACCGGAGTTGATAATCGTACTATTCGCCGTCCCTCCGGAAGAAACAGTTTGCCCACCCCCTTGGCTGATGACCGCACTGTTCGCCACTCCTCCCAAATAGACTATTTGATTACCACCGGAACTGACGACTGCGCTGTTCGCTGTTCCTCCTGAGAGAATTTGCTCGCCTTCAGATCTGATAACTGTAGTGCTTGCGATCCCCATGGAAGAGACAATTTGTTCTCCGCCGGAGTTGATAACCGTGCTCTTCGCCATTCCTCCTAAAGAAATAGTTTGACGGCCACCGGAACCGATAGACGTGCTGTTCGCTATTCCTCCGAAATAAATAGTTTGGAGACCGCCGGAGTTGATAATCGTACTATTCGCCGTCCCTCCGGAAGAGATAATTTGACTGCCGCCAGAATTAGCGATAGCTCGAAAAGCAATACCATTGCAGGAAATAGTCTGTGACATTCTGGAGTTAAGATTGACGTCACTCATGCTCGCGCCGGAACCGATCACAGTTCCGGATGAATAGAGTTTGACTGCGTCGGCCGCTATTTCCACATCGGTAACCGACAACAGAAGAACACCGGAGGAGTTTACCGAAAGCGCATAGCTTACACCATATCCAGTAAGGGCTCCATCCACCGCAAGAGTTCCCAACACTGTGCCATCGGTATATTTGACGGTGGCGCTATAGTTGTAATTCGAAGCACCGGAAGCAAGCTTGTAAGTGCCTGTGGCCTGTTTAGCATCAACCGTGATGGAATAACTGAGATTGCCTCCTCCTGAAATCTGATAATAATTGGTAACAAGCGCATCGTCAGCAACCTCTCGCCCGGCAACTGTGAAATCCAATTTTGCCCCGCTGTAAGCCGATACAAACCCTCCATCGCCGATATTCAAAGTACCGGAATGACAACCGCCGGATGAGATACTCACAACCCCCCTGGAAAGAACCATCGTATTGGTCGCAGTTCCTCCGGCTGAGATAATTTGACAACCATAATACTCAAGAGAAGTCATTGCATCCCAAATCTCAAGGCCACTAACAACCGTGCCATTCGCCGTTCCCCCGGCAAGGATATATTGGTGACCGCTCATAATGCTTGTATCATTCGCCGCCCCACCGAAAAGGATATATTGATGACCGCTCATGATCTTTGTGGCATTCGCCGTTCCACCGGAAGAAATATACTGGCTGCCATTAGAAATCAGCGCATAGTCAGCTAACCCGCCGAATGAGATGGTCTGGATGCCACCACTAATAATGTGCGCATCTCTCGCCATTCCCCCGGAAAAAATAGTTTGGTTACCACCGGAATTGATGGACGCACCATACGCCGTTCCTCCCTGCAGGATATGTTGCTGACCATTGGAACTGAGGTTTGTACCGAACGCAGTTCCGCCGGAAGAGATTGTTTGGATACCATTGATAACGGTTGTCCTGTTTGCTACTCCTCCGCAGGAAATGATTTGCTCGCCGTTGTTGATGGTCGCAGTTTGTACTATTCCCCCGAATAAGATATGTTGATAGCCGCCAACTATAGTCGTGTTGCTTGCCGTTCCCCCGGAGATATATTGATAGCCGCCATTGATAGTCGTGTTGATTGCCGTTCCCCCGGAGGCAATGATCAGATTCCAACCGGCGTTGACGGTAAAACCGGAGGTATAGGCATCTTTTATCTCAAATGCGAAGCCATTGGAAGTGCCTTGGATATAAGTATCCGATGCCACCGTCAGTGTCAGCCTGGCTCCTTGCCGCACCTCTATATTTGTCGCCATTCCTCCAGAAGAGATAATTTGGTTACCACCGGAACTGACGACTGTACTGTTCGCTGTTCCGCCTGAAGAAATAGTTTGACTACCGCCCTGACTGATGACCGCACTGTTCGCCACTCCTCCGAAATAGACTATTTGATTACCACCGGAACTGACGACTGTAGCGTTCGCCGTTCCTCCTGAGATAATTTGTTTACCGCCGACGCTGACGACTGTACTGCTTGCGGTCCCCATGGAAGAGACAACCAGTTCTCCGCCTGAGTTGATAACCGTGCTGTTCGCTATTCCTCCGAAATAAATAGTTTGGAGACCTTTTGAGTTGATGATCGTACTATTCGCCGTCCCTCCGGAAGAGATAATTTGACTGCCGCCGGAACCGATGGATGTACTGTTTGCTATTCCCCCGAAATAAATAGCTTGGAGCCCATCTGAGTTGACGATAGTACTATTCGCCGTCCCTCCGGAAGAGATGACTTGACTACCGCCAGAATTAGCGACAGCCCGAAAAGCAATACCATTGCAAGAAATAATTTGCGACATCCCGGAATTGAGACAGACGTCCCTCATATTTGTACCGGAACTAATTAAAACTCCGGACGAATAGAGCATGACTGCGTCGGACGCTATATCCACATCGCTAACTGACAACTGAAGAATACCGGAGGAGTTTATCGAAAGCGTATAGCTTACCCCATAGCCTATAAGGGCTCCATCCACCGCAATAGTTCCAAGCACCGTGCCGTCGGTATATTTGACTGTGGCGTTGTAATTGTAATTCGAAGCCCCGGAAGCAAGTTTATAAGTACCTGTGGCCTGCTCAGCATCAACGGTGATGGAATAATCAAGATTCCCCCGTCCACCAATCAAATTGTAATTGGAAATAAGCACCTCGTCAGTAACCTCCCGCCCGGCAACTGTGAAATCCAATTCCCCGCCGTAAGCCGATACAACCGCTCCACTACCAATATTCAAAGTACCGGAATGATATGCATCGAAAAATATGTGCATAGTACCACCGGAATGAACGGTCGTATTGTTCGCTATTCCTCCGGAGGAGATATATTGGATGCCTAAATTGCTGATTACTGTATCATTCGCTATTCCTCCGGAGGAAATAGTTTGATTACCGCAGAGCTCCGCATAGAACTCATTCCACATTGGTATATCGGCCGGTATAATTTCCGTCCACCTTTCAGAGCGCCCGTTAATGATTGTACCATTCGCCACTCCTCCGTTCTCGATAATTTGATTGCCGCCTTCTTTGATGGTAGTATCGTTCGCCGATCCTCCGGATGAAATATATTGATAACAGGAGCCATGATTTGCCATATAATGCCCCCCCGGCGCCCTCGTATCCAGATAGCCGCTGATGAGCGTATCATTTGCCGTTCCCGCATCATAAATGAACATTGCTTCCCCTGCGGAAATTACCACCCCGGAGCTGGTTACGCCGGATGAAATAATATATTTTTTCGCATAATACTCATATTGCGCCACTCCGAAGTCTTCGGCTATTACGCTGTCGAAACCCGGATATATTATTTGCGGTGGGGTGATTGTTTGCTCCCCGCCGGATTGAATCAGCTGCATCATTTTTCCTCAATCTCCGTTATATTTTTCATTTCGTGGCGACAGAGAGGAGATGAATTCAAACAGAGACAGCGAGAACATGACCGCCTAATAACCCAGTCATGTTTTCACTGATCCTATCCTCACAGAAAAATACTTTTCCCATGTTTGTCTTTTCTGCAATTTCACTTTTATTCAAGAGAACACCCCTGGTCTCCTTTATCTGCTACACCACAAAATCCATCACATTTGAGGATAATATAAACATGCATGTTTCATTTGCAAATTTTTTATCGGCATTTTGGGGAAAAATTCTATTTTTTTAACCACAAAGCAAGATTCTAAAAAGCAGTCACTTACACGGCAGCAAACCTCTTTCTGATTCTACCAGTAGAACATTGTCGAAGGAGTAAAACTTTGGAAAAGGGGTCGAGGGGAAAACCTGTGCTGAACAGGTTTCCCCCCCGGTCAATATTGTTGAACCAGAATCTTCGTAGCGACACGTTGTCGCCGCCGGAGCGCGAGGGCGCGCAGCACCTCGTATTCCCTTTTCCGTGGATTTCCGTAAATTCCGTGGTTGAAAATCTTATTTATTTCAGGGATAGAATAACCTTGCCGGTGTTTTCATTGCGTTGTAGAATGGCATGAGCCGCTTCGACTTCGGCTATCGGCAGGGTTTTATAGATCACCGGCTTGAGGGTTTGAGCGGTAAAGGCCGGCCAGAATTCTTTTTCCATGGCGGCCAGGATTTGTGCTTTCATCGCGGAAGTTCGGCTGCGGAGAGTACTGCCGATCAGACGAATACCGCGTTTGAAGAATTTATTCATGTCAATTTCCGTCAGCTCGCCCCCCAACGAAGCGATGACGATCCAGCGGCCGCCGGGAGCCATGGTTTCCAAACACTTACCCAAGGCCGGCCCGGCAACGCAATCCAAGGTGATATCCGGGGGATTGTTCTGCAGGGCTTCCAACAGGTTGTCGGTTTTCCGGTTGACAACGATATCGGCGCCGAACTTGCGGACAAATTCGGCTTTGTCATCGCTGCCGACAGTAGTAATGACTTTGGCGCCGCGCATTTTGGTAAATTGAATCGCTGCCAGGCCGAGGCCGCTGGCGCCCGCCTGGATGAACACCGTGTCGCCGGATTTCATCCCCGCCTCGATATGCAGATTCAAATACGCGGTGGCGAACACCTCCGGAATACCGGCGGCTTCGATCATGGAAATACCTTGCGGAACCGGCAAAACCATATCATGTGGTACGGCCACTTTTTCCGCATAACCTCCACCGCCAAGCAGAGCGCAAACCTTGTCACCAATATTCCAACGTGAACCGGCCGAAACCTCGATGACGGTCCCGGAAACTTCCAACCCGGGCCATTCCGGCCACCCCGGAGGCGGCGGATAATTACCGGTGCGCTGCAGCAGGT
Organism: Victivallaceae bacterium; assembly: GCA_031548025.1. GTDB lineage: Bacteria > Verrucomicrobiota > Lentisphaeria > Victivallales > Victivallaceae > UBA5239. Next base: position 10,069 of record JAVBRM010000161.1, read on the forward strand.
CGGCGCGATTCAGGGCCGCCGCTTCTATATCGATAATTACTTCATTTTCTTTGCGGACGGGGTCCGGAACTTGTGCCCGGACAAAATCACCGTTTTTTATCAGCATTGCATACATAATCAGTTTTCCCATTTAGTGTATCCGGAGGCGGCGAGCAGAACTTCCTGTACCAGATAATCGTGTTGATAGTTATAAGGATTCGGAATTTCACCGCGAATCATTTGCACCAGCTCCAGCAGTTGATCTTCGTAACGGTCGCGTATCGGGCCAAAGTTGAGCGTATGCGAACCGGCGGTGTATTCCGCGTTGCCGTCTTTCAGCACCAGATTCATCTCCAGTACTTTCCCGTCAAAACGTTCCAGCGGGCAGAAGTCGACCGAGCCCTTGGTGCCGCAAATCTTCATGCGCCGCCGGTTCAGGCCGTCGACTTCAAGACTGCAAGCCCGCAATGTCGCGGTGGCGTTAGGGTATTCCATGATGGCGATTGCATTATTTTTGATGCGGTCCGGCCAGCCGGGAGCCGACTTCAAAAACGGAGTAACTCCGGTCGGACGCCCCATCAGCGAAATCACAAAATCGATCAGATGACACCCCAGATTGAACATGATCCCACCGGAGAATTTGCCGATGTACTCCTGATAATCGTCGCCGCCGTAATTATGGCTCATGCTCGCCTGAATTTCGAAAATCTCGCCGAGGTATTCTTTATGCTCACGAACCCACTGCATCGCCGGGTTGCCGCGAAACATATAGCCCATCTGAAACGGCAGGTTGCGCTCTTCGTAACCCCGGCGGAGTTTGCCGAACATCTCAAGCTCGTCGCCACCGGGCTTGTCCATATGAATCGCCAGATTACGCTCCAAACAACGGAACGCCGCCGGTACCAAGTCGAGATTCGGCGTCTCGACCAGAACCGCCTGCAGGCCGGGGGTATTGAACAATTCATCCTCGGTAAGCCATTTCAACCCCTCATAGTGGGTCAGGTTGGAACCGGCGAATTTCGCCGCCGTCGTAGCGCGGTCGTCCACCACGCCCACGATCTCGAAAATTTCGGGCAGAAGCCGCAAAGTTTTCATTTTAGCTGATGCATGCTCATGACAAATGCCGATCTGGCCGATTTTAATTTTTTCCATAGTTATTGTACCCAGGCAAATTGATTATTCTGCTGTTTCACAATTTCAGTAATCCTGACCACTTCCAACGCCTCGGAACTTTTCACCGGAAACGGAATGCCTTTCCGGATGGTGTCATACAAATGCCCGGCAATATTGATCTCCACCTGTAGCCACAAACTGGTATCCGGCTCGACCTTGCGCGTTTCCTCGATCCATGGGAGTTCCGGGTCGGCGCCATATGCTTTTCCCCGCGCCGGAGTTCCGGCTTCGGCCGCGGCTTCCGGCCAGCGGAACTGCGGATCGAGATATCTCAACTGAATATTCTTCTGATCTTGCTCATAACTCAATGAACCTCTATCGCCGTAAATCATGCAATAAGGACCGGGTAACGCCACCGAATTGCTGATTTCCAGCTCGGCCACTGCATCGTTTTCCCCTTCCAGGATTATTCTTACATGGTCATCGGCATCTCCCGGGGTGAGAAGCCGCCGGAGGCAACTGTAAACCCCGCGTACCGGTGAATCGAGCAACTGCAACCCCTGATCGATGATATGGGGCCCCCAGACACTGAGCTGGCCGCCGCCGCAATCCAATCGCATCTGCCAGTCATTGCGGCGAACGAAACGATGATGCTTGGCAATTTTTATCACCTGAACCTTGCCAATCAATCCTTCGGCGATGATGGCACGGGCATTGATAAACGCCGGTTCGAAACGGTGATTGTGGAGGAAAAACAATTTCCCGGAATATTCCTTGTCCAGTTTCAGCAACTGCCGGTAATCCTCTTCGGTCACTCCGATCGGTTTTTCCAAGAGAACAATCTTCCCGGCCTGGAGCGCCTGACGCGCATTGCAAACATGATCCAGAGAACGGGTGGCGATAATCACCAGCTCCATCTCAGGATCGGCCAGAAATTCCTCAAAACCGGTGTAGCCCCTGCAACCGTATTCACCGGCGATGGCGTTGGCTCTTTCCGGATCGACGTCGCATCCCGCCACCAACTGGTACTGCTCACGGTTATGAATACTCCAACGGCAATGCACAGTACCAATCCGTCCCAGTCCACAAACCCCGAATTTTATCACATCCATAAGTTTCAATCCTTCTATTTTATTTATTCCAATCGAAAACAATGCCCAACGGCGGATTTTTCATTTCCGCCAACCTGGTATACACTTCGGGGGCCTCGACAGGCGAGACGATCTCGGAAATGATCGGACGCACCTGCAGTTTACCGGCGGCAACGAGTTTCAGAAATGTCCGGTAATCGTCGCGTTCGGTCCACTCGCCGGGGCGGGACTCGACCTTGGGACGAGTGAAGGTATGGGCTCCGATCAGCGCAACACCGCGCTGGTGGACATAACGGTAAAAATCGATATTGACATCGGGAATCCGGGTACAGCCCAGCAACGATATCCGTCCCTGCCAGGCGGCATACTCCAGCGCCTGCTGCAACGCCGCCGCGATGCCGGTCACCTCGACGATGGCATTGACGCCTCTGCCGCCGGTGATTTCTTTGATCTTTTCGACCAGGCCGGGCTCATCGGGGGCGAATGCATAGTCGGCTCCAAACTGAAGCGCCAGCTCGCGGCGCTTGGGGTCAAAGTCCGTGACAATAAGCGGAATAGCGCCGGAAAGTCTGGCAATCTGCGTGGCAAATACTCCGAGTATCCCCTGCCCGATGATCATAGCCGATTCACCCAGCTCGATTTTCAGCTTGCGCACACCGAGAAAAGCAAACGAGGCGATATGGGCGAACGCCGCGTCAAGCATGTCGACAGAATCCTCGTCGATGCGAGTAACTAATGATGCCTTGCGAATGACATGCGACCGATGCCCCGCCCAAGTGATAAGCACCCGGTCCCCCGCCTTCAGGTCTTCGACTCCCGAGCCAATTTCGAGAATCCGGCCCGCACCGCAGTAACCGGGACGGAACGGAAACCCGGATTTCGCGGTTACGGTATTGGGCATATGTAGAAAATTGGCCACTTCGGTACCCGCACTGATGACGGAATAATCGTAGGCGATCAGTACCTCGTCGGCGCCGGGATGTTCGATTTCACAGTCAACGAGCGCGGCCCTGCCCTTCGCTTCGAAAACGATCTGTTTACCGGTCATTTCCATTCCCTTCCATTCAGGCAGTATCCACCATCGATCAAGTGGTTGCTGCCGGTGATAAACGCGGCTTTGTCGGAAATCAGGTACAGGATCAGGTTGACCACTTCTTCCGGTTCCGCAGCCCGATTCATCGGAGTTTTCATATTCGCCATGGAGGCGCGGGTCAGTACCGGGCCGGGCGTCACGCAACAACACCGGACACTATACTCGGCTCCGCACAACGCCACCGCCTCGGTCAAACCGACAATCCCGCGTTTAGCCGCGCTGTAATCGACAGCACGGCTGCCGTGCATGCCCGAGACCGAGGCAATATTGATAATCACCCCACTCTTCTGCTCGAACATCTTGCCCATGACTCCACGACAAAAAAGTACCGGACCTTTGAGGTTGACGTCAATTCCCCACTCGATAACTTCTATTGGCAGTTCGTGGAATGGTTCTGGCCGTTGCCATATCCGTTTGGCCGCGCCTCCGGCGCAATTGATCAGGATATCGACCGAACCATATTTGGCCGCGACCTGATTGACCGCCTGTTCAATATCGGCATAATTGCGGACGTCGACCTTCAACCCGATCGCCTCGCCGCCCTTCGCGCAAATCTCCCCGGCACAGGCTTTCACCTTCGCCTCGTCCACGTCAGTCAGCACCACTTTGGCCCCCGCTTCCGCCAGCCGCTGGCCCGCCAGTAGCCCCATCCCCGAAGCTCCTCCGCTGATAATCGCTGTTTTACCTTGAAATTCCATATTGTCCCTCGTATTATTTAATGTGTCCATGATGCGCCTTTCGGGCCAACCACCCGGCCGCCATCGACCATGTAGTTACAACCGGTAATAAAATCCGCCTCAGGCGAGGCAATAAATGCAATCATGGCGGCCACGTCGTCCGGAGTACCAGATCTCTCCAGCCAGGTACCGTTGTTCTCCCGCGGTTCCAATCCGCAGATCATTCCCGGCGAAACGCAATTGACGGTAACCCCATGCCGCCCGGCCTCCATCGCCAGCGTCTGACTGAACGCGATGACCCCGGCCTTGGCCGCGGCGTAATCCGCCCAACCGGGAAGCCCGGACACCCCGGCAATCGAGGCGAGATTGATGATTTTTCCATGCTTGCGGTCAATCATGCCGCCCAGGATTTGGCGACAACAAATAATGGTTCCGCCGAGATTTACTTCAAGAATCTTTTTCCAGAGTTCTTCTTCAACTAGTTGAAACGGCTCGGATTTTTTCCGTAACAGCCCGGCATTGTTAACCAGGATATCAATCGGCCCGAGTGCCTTTTCCGCCTGTTCGAAAACCGCCGCGACCTGAGTGCTGTCCGTGATATCGAGAGCTCCGGCCCACGCCTTGCCGCCGCCGGCGACGATCTCCCGGACCAGTTCCTCAGCGGTTTCCGCCGACAAATCGGTTACGGCAACCGCCGCTCCCTCAGTCGCCAGCCGCCGCACAATCACGGGGCCGATTCGACCGCCGGAACCGGTTACCAACGCAACTTTTCCAGTCAAACGCTTTTCCATGAAAAATCTCCTCATTTACCGGACGTCGTTAATATTCCAGTGCAAATTATCCAGAACGGTCCTCAAAGACCGGATCGTGGGCTGTCCCATCGCGTAACGCGGTTCATAATGAGAAACCGCAAACAAAATCGAGGTACCGAGCGCCGGTCCCAGGAAACGGTGCGGGCGGCTGAACTTACCATTGCAGAGATGAATAAACGGTGTTTTCAGTTCGCGCTTCAAAGTCATGGTCGTCCGGAAAGCCTCCGCCAGTTCGTCCTCGGAATTGACGGTCGTTACGATTTTCACCACATCCGGGCCGCGCGATTCGACTTCACGCAGATGCGCCACAACTTCCTCGGTCGTCCTGGAACATTTCATATGCGATGAAATAACCACCTCCGCGCCCTTGGAATGAATCTCCTCAATCAATTCCTTCTGCCTGGCGATAGCCTCCGGATTGTGAGTAATTTCCATGGGCGAAGGATCATACAAATCCCCCATCACATCGATCATGGCGGCCCCCGCATCGGCAGCGGCCATCAATACTTTCTGCCGGCCCTCATCCTCCAAACCTTCCCACATGTCATTGCGGTAAAAACAGAACATAAACGGCAGGTTCACAGAGTCGATAACACTTTTCAACGCTTCCTGGTTCCGGAATTCCGGTTTCAAATCCTTGAGCTCAATAGTAATTCCCTGAGCACCTTCAAATTCTGCATTTCTCGCTCCGACGATCAATTCCTGCGGAGTTTGCCCGGCCATAATCCCGCAAACCACCGGATAAGGGCGATTAAGAAAAGAATACCTCATAAAAAAATCTCCGATTTTTTTGAATTGTTGAATTGGGGAATTGTTGAATTGGAGAATGAATGCGCTGCGCGGCTTTTGCGCTCACGCTTACTTCCGCCTTGGCGGAGGTGGCTTCGCCGAATACTTCCATATTTCTCTCACCACTACAATTCACCAATTCACCAATTCACCAATTCACCAATTTCTCTCAATATGATACAGCCGGAGAATGGCAATCTCAACCGTTTTTCGGGGTAATTTTGAAAAGTATGATGTAATCCGGGGCTTGATCCCGAGAAAAACGATGATATATTGCAAATAACGCAAAAATAAGGAAACATTTTCAATGACTATCGGAGAAATCGCCAAACTGGCCGGGGTTTCGACCTCCACCGTATCAAGAGTTTTCGGTCATCATCCGAACATCAAGGAAGAGGTGCGCAACCATGTGCTTGCGGTCGCCCGGAAGCACGATTATCATCCTCGGGTCTCGAATAAGCAGCGCAATGTGGTCATCATCACTCCTTACGATTCGATTTATCCGGTTCAGAGCTGCGTGGATATGATCTTGATCGCCCTGACCCACGAGTTCCCCAAGCGCGGATTCAGGGTGGAAATCCTTCCTTACAACAACCTCGAACGCCTCGACAGCATCCAGTTCTGCGGGGCTGTGGCCATCGGGGCCGAGCCCGCGGACTTTCCGCGCTGGTCGGATCGTTTTTCCACACCGCTGGTGATTGTAGACCGAAAAGGGCAAAACATTCCCTCCGACGTCTTTTTTGTCCGTTCCGACGAAGCCCAGGGCATGGAAACCGCCATTGATCACCTGTACGAACGCGGCTGTCGCAAGATCGGCTGTATCATTCACGGCGATCCCGGCACCGGCAATGCCGACATCCGCCACGACGCCATCGCCAAAGCCCTCAAAGCCCGCAAACTTCCGGCCAATGAATACCTGATTTATTATTCCGGTCCCGGCTCGGAAAAATACGTCGACCTGATCGGCAAGCTCCTCAAACAGAACATCGACGCGCTGTTCTGCCCCGGCGGTAACGCCGGAGTCGTAGCGCTGTACGCGCTTTCGCTGTTCGGCAAAACAGTGCCGGACGATATTTCACTGATCGCCTCGGAACAGACCTTTTTCTCCCAATACGCAGTGCCGCCGCAAACCACGATTACCCCGGATTATTCGGCCATGGGTGCCGCGGTCACGGATGTGATCGAACACCACCTCGAAGGCCGGAAAATCGCCAATGACATCGTCCTTCCCTATCGCCTGATCAAGCGCGAAAGCGTGAAACCGTCCATTTAGCGTTCTCGGATATCGGTCAAAACACGGGTAATGCGGCCGATTTCTTGCGGAATATCATAGTCGTCGATATTAGCCAGGGGAGCGGGACAAAAACCGGCCCCAAAAATCGTATCGATTCTATCCGTTCCATGCTGCCCGGTAATTTGAAAAGTGATATTCACATCACGCTCGGCTTTGTGAACCAGCCGGATATGGAATTTTAACCCAACTTCCGCATTCTTATAGCAATTTGAGGCTGTGGTGACACAACAAAGCTTTCACATCTTTTTTTTGAACCGTTGTTTTTTCACCGGCAACAGACTGGTATTGATACCCAGAGTCGAGTAGATGAAGCGCTGGCGTTCGTCGGGGCGGCCCGGACGGCAAATGCGATATTCCCATGCGTCTTTGGTCGGCACGATCAGGGTGTTATAACAATGCGTTTGGAGGATGCGGCGGACGCGCTGCCACGAAGCGTCATAGCCGGAAAGTTTGAGCATGTATTCGACCCAATGCAGCAGATGATACGCCAGTACGGTCAGCCATACGTGGCCGTCGCATCTGAATTCTTTATAGTGATAGAACGGCCGTAAGCCGAGTTCGCTTTTCATGAGGCGGAATGCGGATTCGACCTTGGTCAACGTAATGTAGATATGCCAGATTTCGTCGTCGCTCAAGTCGGGCCGGCTGCAACGCAGGTGATAGCAGCCATGGAGTTCGGCATCGGCCTGGTATTCGTCGTCATTGCGGTGGTAGGACATCGTGCGCGACGGCAGATCGAATTCAACGCTGTAGAATTTGGCCGCACGGGTGTATTTGGCACAGATTTTACCGATATTGCGGTTGACGGTTTCCGAGCTTCGGTTGAGGTGCAATTTGCCGTCATTTTTCGCAATACGCGTTTGCAGTTTCGCCAAGGATTCGAGTAGTTTCTCCTCGGTTTTGCTGATGATTGCGTCCTCCTTTTTTCTGCGCTCATCGCTGCGGCAGAGCAGTATGTGGTCCGTCGCCGACTCGATCCGGCGCACAAAAACCGGGGCTTTATCTTCGCGCCCACCAACTTTCTCAAAACGGTTGAGGTCAAGAAAATCCGCCGCAAACTGCTTGCGGGTGATCCGCTTGCCATTGACGGCGTAATCGTAGCCGTGTTCGCGCAGATAACGCAGATTTGCTTCAGTGGCAATACCACCGTCCAGCACCACGATTGGACGAGAGTCATTACCGTGCGGCAACTGCAAATCTCTGATTGCCTCGACCATGGCCTTGCTGTCGTTCAGATTGCCCGGAAATACTTTATGGGTCAGAATGAAGCCATCGCCATCCAGCACCAACCCCACGGAAATCAATGGGCAATCCGAACGCTTTTCCTTGCTGTTGACACTGCGCCTGGCTTTCGGATTTTCAACGCAATTTCCCTCAAAATAACTGTTGGTTAGGTCATATAAAATGATTGTCCGGTTCAGGTTGAATAACTCATGTTCACGTGCTCGCAAATATGGCTCCAACTCCTCACGCAAGTTCAGCAACTTGTCGCTGATCCGATAAAAACGGTCTTCACCGCCGAGTTCAATCCGCTCGCCAAGCAACTCATTCAAAGCCGTCGTCGAAGCCCAGTCAATGAGCTCGTTTTCGCTCACCGGCTCCAGCAAACGGTTGAAAACTGAAATCTGAGCCGAATGAATCTGCCTCGCACTGAACTCGCGTTCCTCCAGAAACTCACTCAAGCCCAAGGAATTCCAAGCAGCCAAAAGCGGCAGCAACGGCCCTGCTTCACGCCCGCCCTCATGCTCGATTTCATCAACGCTGATGCTCTCCGGCGCCGATACTTCTACGCAATCACGTTCGCAATGCGTCACCGGAGGCAACTTCTTTTCTTCCTGTAATTTAGACAGAATCGCATCCACCGCCTTGCCCACCTCGTAATCCAACGGCGTGAGGTTCTGATAACCGTTCATCCGGTATTCTACCTCGTGCGCCACTTCTTTGCGGATATCGTCCGAAATTTGAATATCACCCAGCGAAAGCACTATCTGCTGCTTTACTTTGCCATTTTCGTCACGGTGTCCCCGTACCAATTGCAACACGGTCGCATATTTTGTTTTAGTTTCGCGGATGTACATTTTTACTCCAAAATAGTCACCCATAATTATATCGCCAACCAATAAAAAAATCAAACGATAATTAAATAAATAGGTGACACAACAAATGAATTTTTTTGAGATTCTTGAGCTCATGACAGGAATGCATAAATTCCGTTTTGAGCTCAAAATATTTTTTCACATTTTTTAGAGTGCGGAAGTTGGGCTAATAAAGCATGACATAATCGAAAATCAAATACCTCACCCAAGCAAGAGTGCAATTTGATGCAAAAACTTAACTTTCGCCTTCAGCAATCGGACTGGTCGGACTGGTCGGACCTGTCGGACAGAGCGCTATCTTCTAAACCGGCGCTTTTCAGTGCTTTCAACAGTTCGGGGTTTTCACTGTAAAAGAAAGCTTCGACTTTTCCTGAGTCAGCAAACGGTAACTTCAGGAATAACAGCAAGCTATAGATATTGTTCTCGAATTCGACCGTCAGATTCAGACCGTCGAAATGGTTAGTATCCAGACTTCGCCCGCAACATTCGTAAAGATCATCCGTTTGAACGGTGGTTTTGACTCCGGCGGCGTATAGTTTTTCCGGCCAGACCTCAAATGCATCCATGAGCAGATAAAGCGGGAGGGGCTGAAAGCCTGTCCCTTTGTTTTTTGCGTCAGCCCAGCTGATCGCACCATAGTATCCCTGTTCCTTGAAACCACGGTTGAATTGCTTCAAATCCTCCGGCTCACAAAGAATCACACCATCCGGCGGCTGATAGGACTCCTGGGCGACCGGTTCGGGAACAGGCGTGTAAGGCAATGGGAACTGCGCATCATCCCAAATCGGCGCAACAGCATTCAAAAAACATGGAGAAGGCTTTTTCGAAAATTCGGCTTTGCCTTTGACATTATCGTAAACCGTAACCCCCAATAACTGCCGATAACCTCCATGTATCAACAACTTGCGGGAACCGTCATGAAGAACCGCGACGAGTTGGCAGTGTTCTTTTTTGCCAATCGGGACAATCTGCAAAGCATGAATTTCATCGAATGACAATTGATCGAATTGTCCTCTTTTGCAGTCAAAACGATTGATGCCGCGATAGAAAAAGCGCTTCGGCAGATCAAAATGCGGCTTATACCGGATTTGCACGGCAATCATCAACACACAGGCAAACAGCAATACCCCCAGGCAAACTCCTCCTACCCAAAACTGTTCAGGGAATAATACCCCAAGCCCTAATGGTAAGATAATAACCAGACACCATACGATTCCTTCCATCAGATTGCAAGAGCTCTGCCTTATGGTATTGATCTCATGCCCCAAACAGGAATGCAGAATGGCAAAGCCGTAAATTTTCATAGACGGCACATACCACGGACACGGAAGCGGCTCCCACGAAACTTCAGTTTTCAGTTTGTCCTCTTTTTCTATATTTGCTTTGGATTTCATTCAACCTTCCACGGGTAATAGTGATCGGTGGTACCATCGGTCAATCGCAGGATTGCCCGGCTCCGATACTTCCACAGGCCGGACAAATGGCGAAAAGTATCTGTACACCGTCGTAAGCGATTTTTATTGAGCGGCTTGGCCGATTGGCTAAAGTTATAATATAGGACATTTTTTGCTGCCGGCGATGGAGTTCCCGGCAATAAGCACATTCCATTTCGTTGACATTTTGCAGCAGATATAGTTTTCCTCCGACTTGATTCGGACCGGAATAATCGGCATTAGGGTCCCAGAAATCTTTCATTTCAGGGGCCATAGCGTCTTTATATTCCAGAAAATATTCATGATAATCCTCGGATGATTTTTCCAAAAACTCCTGTATTTCGGAGGAAATCGGAGCCAATCCGAATGACCGTTCGGGCAGAAATTCACAATCATTGAATTCCTCTTTCCATTCGTCTCCGTATGAATATCCTTCCGGCTTCTGATCGAATTGAGTCGCACAAAAATTTCCGTTTTTCGGATCGACCCGATATTGAAAATCCGACTCCAGGAGATAACAGCGCATGCAATAATAAAAATCCAATTCCTTCCGCCTCGCGGGAATCCGAAGCGCCGCCAACTCGGGGGCGGCGAGGTCGAGGTGCAGATAAAGAATCAACTTGCGCCCGCATATGGGGCAGATGGCGTCGGCATGTTTATTCTCGCCGCCGGTATGGTTCCGAAAGCCGGATGCATGATCGAAATCAAGAAAGTATCCGGGCAACAAAGGAGGCCCATCCTGTCGGTACAACTTCCATTCCGGTACCTTCATATTCTGTTTCGTAAATATGCGCTTAACAGCCGGATGATGCAGAACCATCAAGGTCCAGATATTTCCCAGCAACAAAAGCCCAAAACTGACTTGATAAACGATATTGAAACCGGCAGGGAAGAATGTTCCATTTTTGACCAGCGAATTACCGTCCAAAAACAACAGCAACACAGCAATGACCCAACAACACGCAAGCAACGTTTTGCGCCAATAATTATCCCGTTTCAGAATCTTAAATCCGACATAGACAAGCCAGATGGGAATTAGCATCAAAATATCAAATTTTCCACCGTTAAACAGTCGGTACGCGCTACCCAAAGCACCCATTACCGCATAGCCGATCACAACCCATATGGTGATCTTAAGTAGCCGCTCAGCCATTTTTTCAGATATGGTCATATTATATTCCCCCAATTTCACATTTTTCAATATGAGTCAAGATATGCTTCGGTTTCGCAGCAGTCGAAACAAACGAATACGTAAATCATTCCGCTGTCGGCAAGGTCTTCCCTTTGAAAAGAGGAATCCAATTGCGCGTAAAAGGTCATTTCTTCACCGCATCCCTGACATTTGGGATAATATTCCGTATTGATGAACGCCGGCGTTCCGCCCAACTGATGTTTGGCCTCAGCGGCTCCTCCGCAACATTCCAAAAACTCACGGCCTTCACTATCCAGAGGTTCTTGAGTCAGGCGAAATGCCGGAAGGACAAGTCTTGTTTTTTCCATCTTCGGTTTCGGCTGGACGGTTTTCGGCCTCGCGACCGCCCAGCCGAGTTGGTTGCAGGATCTTACCGCATTCATATAGATCCGTTCCCGCTCCTGATCATTGACGGCATCCTGTTCATGAGGCGAATTCCAGCAGTTGATAGAGCTCTTTTTAATCATCAGAATTTTCTGCTGACGACTTGGGTCATTGATCGTTTCCGCTTCAATAAACATCCGGCGCTCACCCTCAATATATTCCAAGCCGCCTGATTCTTTAAACTTGACTTCAAATTCCATATTTTTCACCTTGTAATAAATTATTTTTCGTTCTGAGCTTCTATCCAAGACTTAAAATCGCCTTTCAGGAATTCCGCGCCATAGTTTTTCAGGTTGTCTGCACATTCTTGAAGATAGGCTTCCAAACTGCCTTCGCCATCGTACCGTTCCCGATGTTTTTCCGGTGCGACCCGCATCATGATTTCAGCGAAATTCGGGATATACACTTCTTTTGATAAATCAAATCCACCGTCGGGCAATAACTTGCCGATACGGATTTCGCAGCCAGAGACATCACATAGATTATAAAAGATTTTAACGCCAAGATGGAGATTGTCATTCCGGTAAAATATGGAGCGTTCCAGCCTGAATGAATAATACTGTTGAGGCGTATAGCCGTACTCTTCGGTCAAAAACGAAAAGCTTCTCCCTAAAAACACAAGGCAAAAATCCGGTTCTTTGCGCGTTCTTACCACTTCAATTTCCTCTTTCGCATTGCGCTCCTCAAAATATTTATCCAGCTCAGCATTGATCTGGCGCATGGGCTCGATATCCGCCGAGCAGAGCCAGAAAGAAAGTGTCTCTAAGTCTTCGCGTTCGAGTACCAGGTAGAAAATTGTTGCGCCGTTTGTGATAGTACAAACCGCACATGCTTCGGTGCGAAGTTTCTCGAACTCTGCTCCCAGGAATTCGCCCATGGCGTGGGAAAAACCGGGAATACCCGCTGCTTCAAGTCTGGTGAACATCGGGGCAAAGTTTTCCGCGTCCATGGAAGTGCTGAATTCTTCCAGCTCCTTTTTCATAGTCTTTGAGATGGATTCGACCGGATTGCCACGATCGCGAACGATCTTGCTGAGCTTTGCCCGCAGTTTATCATCGACGAATTCGAGATTGACCGGTTTGACCGGAGGCGGCGGCAGTTCCTCGGGCGGCAACAGCTTGGACAGTGCCTTCAAAGCGGCTTTGCTCAAATCAGCCTTGCCGCAAGCCAGAAACGGTTTCAAATGCGGGACCGCAGCCTGCTTGCCGAGGTTGCCTAATGCGAAGATTGCCGCCTCCTGTAAAGTTCTGTCTTTCAGACTCCGCACATAGAAGTCAAAAAGCTCTGGATGTTTGGCTTTGCCGACAAACTTCATCAGGAAATGGCGGGCTCCGATTTCATTGATAATATCGAATAGAGGTAGAACTTTCTTGACTGATTCTTTATTGGATCTCCCATGCAAAGCCAGCATTAACGTTATTCGCCAGAAATAATTTTCATAGTCAGGGACATTCAAATCCTGCTGATTCTGCAATAATTCATCAATCAAAAAATCCTCGCAACCGCTGATCGACCATGCCTCTATGATCGATATGATTTCGTCTTGATTGCTATCTGGCTGTTCCCATAAAGAGCGTAGCCACTCCGGGTCTACCTTCTTCCTCTCCAAAATTCCGGCCTTATCATTTTGGCTGGTGCATTCACCGGTCAAATGAAACAAGTAGCGGTCAATGCTGCTGCGGTCGGAGGCATCAACTTCCGGCGCATATTTCCGCAAAACGGAATCAAAGGACGCGATTATTTCTGCCGACGCCGCCATAAAGGTAAGGCTCAGGCTTCCGGGAGTCAGCCGGATGGCGAGATAGATATCAGCCGTTATACCATTGCAGGTATGACTATATTCCGCCGACGAAGTATAAAAATTGCCACCGAGAGGTATGTCTTTTATGAATTGTTTCAATTCTTCGGCGGTATCTTCATCCAATAACTCTTCTGCAATTTGTGTTGTTATCCGCTCCAATTCATAACGAATGCCGATCGTGGTCTCATAAACTTTGCTTCCAAGCTCTTTCTCCAGGAACGCAATCAAAGGCTTCCGGTTATGGGGATTGTCCACGAATATCTGGGAAATTTGCCGAGTCAAACCCTTTTTCTCGACGATTTGTTCTTTCTGTGGTTTCTTCCTGAATATTTTTCTGAATCTGTCGAAAATCATGCGCACTCCCAGTCGAAGAGATTTTGCGGTTCTTCGCCGTCTTTCTGGCCATAGACGGTGATCCAGGTGAAATAATCTCCACCATGTCCATTGGTCAGTTCCGGGAAGTCCGGAATCTCATCATCGGTCATGCTGTGTTCAAAAGATACGGCAAGTTGAAATTCTCCGTCCAACATCCGCGGCTCGTGCGGATCGGAACGCTCGGACTGAAAATCAATCCTCGCATCATAACCATCCTTATCGTCGTCGAATACTGAACTTTCGCGACCGCAGCGTGCGCAAACTGCGACAATCGGAGCGAGAAAGCTGATATTGCCATTTCGTTCCCGCTCGGGATAACGGAACCCATGCAGCTTAAAATGCGTTCCGCCACAGGAACATTCCAGTTGATATGCGATCTCGGTATCTGTGATTTTCAATTGCTCCAACAACGGTGAATTTTGCTTTAAAATAAAACTGTTGAGACATTGCGGTGGATTGGCGCGGGCTAGTTCGAGAATTCTCTCATTATCGGCGGAAGCAGACGGAGATCCGGTGGAATTGTCATTAAGCAACTGGCCGGGCCGGTCATCTTCCCGATTCAGCCATTTTGCCAGCAGAAAACAAAGCGGCATATAAAGAATATATCCAGTGATAGAGAAAATCAACAGCTTCCAGTTTTCCAGGTGCCCCGGATCGGACATCGCTGATTTAAGGCCCTCGAGTATAACAAATAAACCGACAAGCACAGGAATACATAATATCACTCTGATAGCATTCTTCAGGTTTTTCGGCAAAGTCATTCTATTTTTCCTTTGATAAATGATATCCGGTCAATGCTCTTATTTCACTGAGATTCAGGAGTTTGTTTTTCTTGTATTTGAGCTTGCTGAATCCAATATTGTCTTATCATCTCGATCATCTCAATGGCGTCTTCCTTTTCACGCTCCGGGATATATTTTCCGAATTTGCTGAAAATATGTCCGCAGTGATCGGCCTCGTTTTCTTCGTATCCGCCGCAGACTCCAAGCATCCATTTGAAATCAAAGATATTTTTCTTGAATTTGAAGGTGTAATATTTCAAATCCAAATATTCAAACTCACTGGTGCATTCTATTCTGGCCGGTTCCTTGCCCAGTTCTCCGGGATGGGATAACCACCGTTTCATTTCTTGCGTCGCGGACTCTTTTTGTGTCATTGTTACTCCTTCCAGCCGCCGAAGCGGGAGTTGAATAGATTATGAAAAAAATATTCGGACCAGTCGACAATAAAGGCAATCCGGGCAGAACACGGCTTCGGATTTTTCCTCCTCAAAGGTAAGTCGTGCACCTCCATAGAACCACCATCATCCAAGGATTACAGTAGTATGCTAGACAAGTTTTTCAACATGGTTTATCGGGGATTTTCAATTTTATTTCAGGCAGGCAAAATCCGACCGGCCGAATTGGTCGGACCTATCGAAGAGAGCTAATGGCCTCTCCTATGATTTTCAATTATTATAAGCGTGTCAGGCGGGATTCAATAACATTTATTTAAAATAATTTCCTAAGGCTTGCGCAAAGGTATAGGGACGATATATTACAGTATAATTCGGAGGATGGAATATGAAATTGGCGTTTATAATTATCGCCGGTGGTATTGTGGCTGCTGCCGGACTTAGCGGGTGCCAAAATCAGCCCTCAACAATGGAGGAGAAAACCCTACTGGCAAAAGATGCTTATTATAAAAGTGATTATACAAAGGCTCTGGCATTGATGAAAGATGCGAATCAAAATGATCCGGAAATCCAATACTTCTTCGGCGAGATGTATGAAGAGGGCGAAGGCGGGCTGCCGAAGGATCCGGCTAAGTCCGCTGAATATTTTCGCAAGGCGGCCGAAAACTATCGTAAGGCTGCCGAGCGGGGAAATGCCAAGGCGCAGTGCATGTTCGGGCAGATGTATGAAGAGGGCAGAGGCGGGCTGCCGAAGGATTTGGCGAAGGCGGAGGAATATTTTCGCAAAGCCGCCGAGCAGGGGTACGCCGAAGCGCAGCATAATTTAGGGTGGATGTATGACGAGGGAGAAGGCGGGCTGCCGAAGGATCAGTCAAAGGCGGCTGAGTATTATCACAAGGCCGCGGATCAGGGATACGCCGTATCGCAATATAACTTAGGGTGGATGTATTATAAGGGAGAAGGCGGATTGCAAAAGGATCCGGCCAAGGCATTGGAATATTTTCTCAAAGCTGCCGAGCAGGGGCATGCGGCGGCACAGAATAGCTTGGGATGGATGTATTTCAATGGAGGAAGTTATTCGCCGGGTGATCTGTTTAAAGCCGTTGAATGGTGGAGCAAGGCCGCTGAACAAGGATATGCCAAAGCGCAATGCAGGTAGTGTCAAAAGTAATATGAAAAAATGAAAGAAAATTTTAGGCGGTCGGGGAGTACTCCGTTTGTCGACGGAGTCAAGACGCAAAATCGGCATAAAACCCCGTCCTGCGGACGAGATTTATACGATTTTGGCCGTTGA
>JAVBRM010000140.1:0-16751 GCA_031548025.1 Victivallaceae bacterium
AAGTTGATCGATGCGCCTCTGATTATCCGTCCGTTCCGCACCGAACCGCGTGCTAAAAAACGCAGGCCAAAACAAGTCGTACTGCTCAACAAACGCCGTTCAGAAATGCAGATTTTACACCATCGTGGAAAACAGGAGAGATTGTAGGCTTTTACCCCTTACCTTTGTGCCATTCGGGACTGGCCCGACTGGCACTAAGTTAAGGGATTAAAATGGGCAAAGAACATTCTAAACCACTAAACCTTTAAATGGAAAAGATTTTATGAAGACTTTTTTAATCATCTTCACCCTTATTTCGTCATGTTTACTTTGGGCAGATAAATCTCAGGAAGCGGCCAAGGCTCCGACCCAGGTTTCAAAGCTAAATCAAGTTGACGCCTTCTCCTTGAATCTGCTGAACCAGGCAAAAGAAGTCCAAAAGAAGATTCAAGTCAAGCAACTGGCCCCAGAACTGCAGAACATCATCGACTCGAAGAAGACAATCGAAAAGCTCAAGCTCCAAGCCATCACAGAAATGACCAAGCAACAATCTGAACTGGAAGCCAAGAAAGCCTCTCCTGAAGCCCTGAAACAGCTTGAAGACCGCCGAAAAGCCCTGGTTACCCGTTTCAACGAACTCGACCGCCTGATCACCCAAATCGACAAAAACCAGAAAACCGATCTCCTCCCCGAAAAACTAACCGCCCTGATCACCTTCCTGGAACCGCTCGCCCCCGCCCAACCCGAAGCCCCCAAAACCCAGTCCTCTCTATCCCGCGGCTCCGCCCAAACAAAAGTAACCCAGGAAAAACAAACGCCGACAATAAGATAGCCCATTATTCTCCCCCGCTTCAGAGGAGTTTGGTTCTCGCTGAAAGCATCATTGCAGTCCAGTATGACGCTTTACAATGACCAAACTCCTTTTTTTCAATCAAACCCCAAGACCAAGACAAAATCCCAATCATCCCCCACTCGAAATAAAATCGGTGAATAAAATCGACCCAAAAGCAATTGTCCCCCATTGTAATTCATTCGTTCCGATTGTAATGTAGAAACGCATAAATACAAAAACTGCAAGAAACTGCAAGCTCCAAGTCCATTCTTGAGCTTACCGTGATTGCTGTCATTGCCATCCAGCAGATTTTGTTTTTGTTTGATCATAGATCTGCAATTTTTTTGAGCAATTTTGGCGATGCCATATAGAAACTTATTCAAACTTTGTTTGGGTGGGTCCTGTTTGTTTGCCATAATTTCTTATCTTTCCGGAAAGCTGCCGGCCAACTGCCGGTAACGGAATGAAAGACTTTAGAGAAATGATAACGATCAATGAAGCCGGTATTGGCGGCGATATCATCAATGCTGTCTTCGGTAAAATGCAACAGCCAGCATGCTTTTTCAATGCGTTTTCCGCGCAGGTATTTTTGGGGTGAAATGCCGATGGTTTCCGTGAAAAGACGGACAAAACCGTTTTCACTGAGATTTAAACGTGCCGCAAGTACTGCATTATTACGACATAAGTCATCATTCGCTTCAAGGGTATCAAGCAAATTTTTGATCCGCATGTCATCTCTTGTCCATGGTTCCAGAATCGAAGGCGGCAGATTTGCCATTACTCCGGTGACAAAACTATAGACAGCAAGGAGCCGATGGCGGTCCCGGCTGCCGTCGTCCCGGCATAATCTGGCTAATAGCTCAGGAGTGAAGATTGATGATGGGATTTCAAAGACGTGTTTATCGGGGTTGCGGATATTCCATTCAAGAGAGAAATGTACATAAAATTGATGAAAGGGATTCAAGCAGTTGGTTTCAGTCTGAACCTCTGGGGGAATAAGCAGAATTTGGTGCTGGTCCGGCTGGTAAACCTTGCCGTTACATGAGAGAACCGCGCCAGCATCCAAGTTATAATAGCAACGCCAGAATGGTAACCGCAGAGAAAAATTCCACGTTGAAACTAGCAAGTATTCCCAGGTAAACACCTTGAGAGGCAGAAACGGAGTATGATTTTTAAACTCACTCATAACGGTTGAACTCATTCATAGTTGTAAAATCAATTTTTAAACAGTATAATACTGATAATTGGAAAATCAATCGTTTTGTTAGAAAAATACATTTATTTTGAAAAATCAGCCATTCAATTTTCCGATATAATACAGTATACTATTACATGGATTATCAAATAATTTAAAGTGAACTCATGAACATCAAGGACAACAAGCATGAAGCAAGATAGGAATTTCACACTTATCGAACTCCTCGTGGTGATCGCGATCATCGGCATACTGGCGGCCATGCTGCTGCCGGCATTAGGCAAGGCACGGGAAAAGGGACGTAGTGCATCATGCACAAGCAACTTAAAACAAATCGGCAATGGCATACACATATATGTTTCCGATTACGAAGATTATATGCCAAGCCATGGGATCTATTATACCAAACAAATCAACGAATCCCTGAAGGGACCAGCTCCCTACACGTACAATGGCCTGTATCCGATCAGTACATCTAAACGCAGTATTTTTGTTTGTCCCAGCAGTAAAAGTCTTCCATCAACCGACAAGCAACTTGATTTGACCAACTATTTGCCTACCGCATTCGATCAAAGCAAGCCGGGGTTGTTCACCACAAATTACGGTGGAATGGCGTTATTGGTTCGATCCGGGAGTAGTTTGACCATCGTGACGGGTACAGCCAATGAACATTCACATAGGAAAATCAATAATATCATACCGGGTTCAGCGATTTTATTCGAACAGCAAGGCATGAACCAACAAGGGCCGCGAGTTTCTCTGACACCAGAGTATTATGCGTTGGCTCCATATTTTTATACTTACGGACAAACATACGGATTTTTCAAGCCTGGAGATTCATCCTATATGGGAGGAGATCCTTCTGCAGTGAAATATCCGTTTTTTCATAATGGGAGTGGCAATTTTCTTTATGCCAGCGGCGCTGTTCGCAGTCATAACCGAATTACTGAGTTTGATGTAAATCTTGTGCCATTAAGTCATTGATTATAAGATGAAAATCATGAAAAAACATGTATTGATATTATTGATGTTTTCGGTTATTTTGGTAGCTTGGGGAGCGAATCCTGAAATAGACAAGGAAGGGACCATTTCTTCCGATGGTAAATTATTCAAAATAACCTCCAACAATCAAATGGTCATGACACTTGATTATGCCGTTGACTTCAACTCGCTCACTGTTTTCAGGCTGCCGGAGGGGGATTCCCATAGTCTGATCGCGTTGCGCAATCACAAGACAACGGTGGAATCCAACAAAATCACCTGTGTGTCAGAAATGATCAACCGCGAGAAAGTACTGATCGGCAGTTATACCTCAACGGCGGTGTTGGATGCGGACGGAAGAATTAAAGTAACTGTTAAATGTGAATTGTTGCCTGAACAGAAAGTCAATGACATTTACGTCTTTTTCAGCACGAAAGAAGAGATTGCGGGGTATGTGCTTCGGCAAGGCAATAAAATCCCCATAGCCGCAGCCGATATGAAATACAATAATACCGGAGCCAAACTGAGCGCGTTTTTTTTTCCGGAGAACGCGGTCATGAAGTTCAGCCTGCAGCCTGATATTTATACCTCGTTCAGCATCATACCGCGTACCAAGCGTATCATGATGACGTTCAAAGATAATATGGTTCAATTCATCATTGATTTCCGTTGATAAAATATGGAGTTCCAGAATTCATGAAAAATATGTTATTGTTCGTTTTCCTCCTAGGGACGCTGAGTTTCAGCGGCTATGCCTCGGAGCTTCCTCTTCCCCAAATGGATGAAGCGGGCCGAATTGAACTCGGTAGTAAGTCCATCAGCTTTATTAAAGGCTATATGCATTATCAAATGGTGTTAGCTGATAAGCTTCGGGTACAGGGAAATTCTATCTTTAATCTGGGAAAACAGGATGAAGGCGTCGTATTTTTTGCCGACAAAACTCCGATCAGAACCGGCAACAGTATTGTTTATACGGCACGTATTACCGCAGGGCGCGGTGAAACGGAAACTCATGGTGATTTCCGTGCGGAATTAACCTTGCAGGAAGATGGTATGGTCAAAATTTCCAATTCGTACAAAATGGACGAGGGAAAGCCATTGCCGAAACATTGTTATTTTTATATGCGCGTACAGGATAAACTTGTAGGAAATTATCAGCTTGGCAGCCGCAAATTCGATATTACCGACACGGATATCCGTTTCTCCAAACGTCCTAAACTCTCAATTACATTTTATCCGGAAGATCCGTCGCGGCAGCTCGGTTTGATTCCCATCAAATACGATACGATCATTATTCAGCCGGAGCGCGGAATGTTCCGATTGGATTATGACAAGGACGGTTATGTGGAATTTCTGCTGGATTTGCGAGGCGAGAAGGATATTGCCAAATCCGAAGAATATTACGCAGGAATTGACTTTTTGAAGGTGGATAACCTGCGTTTGCCGCAATACCGGAATTGTCGGAATCTGATTCAAAATCCTTCGTTCGAAAGTGATTTTCGCTATTATGCGTTGAAATCTTACGGCGGGTATGCTCCGTTCAAAGATTATGAAACGTACAGCATTGATGACACAACTGCCTATCGCGGCAAGAAATCGCTGAAAATAACCGGAGATCAACGGCCCATCCATCAAGTCCTACCAATGGGAACCTTTACGATTCCGACCGAGCCAGGCAAAAAGTACATGCTCAGTTTTTACGCCAAAACCGATACTCCGGACGAAAGCTATCTATATGTTGATGGGCGTGGCTTTCGATACCATCTTTTCGAGGATAAAAAAGGACGCGTCATCAATCCTACCGGTGAATGGCAGCGCTACCATTTGGAATTTACCGCTCCAGATGAATGTACGAGCCTGTATTTTTCCGCTGGCGTCAAGGCCGGAGCCAAAAGTCCGCGAACTAATGTTTGGCTTGATGCTCTCCAGCTGGAATCGGAACAACTCACCAATTATACAGAAGTACCAGTTCAGTCCATGCTGGTCAGCAAGTTTCGGGGGAACTGCTTCGACCTGAGCGATGACCCGGAATTTAAATTGCGAGTCCTGGCGCCTTCCGTCGCCTGCAAGGTCAAATTGATGGTAAAGGATTTTAATCGAAATGCCATTTTCTCTCAAAGCTACGATATTAACGGCGAAACGGAAATTGCGGTTCCAGAGCTTGCAAAAGCAATAAGCACAGGCATTTTTACCGCCGGCACAACGGTAACTCTGAATGGCAAAAAATACTGTGAATATTCACGGTTTACAGTGATCAACCGTTTGAATGGAAAACATAAAAATCGGAAAATCTTTAATGTCTCGACTTTATATGCCAATACCCTCAGTCCGGAAAATATTGATCTGAGGTTGCAGCGTTTGCGTGACATCGGATTTGGTTCGACCGTTTACACTGCTTGCGGTGATGTCATTCTTGAGAAGGCGTTGTATGATAAGCTTGCTTCATTCGGATTTGAGAACCTTTCTTATCAGGCATTGGATAAACTACGGGAAAATGGCGTATTTGAAGAAGGCGACCGAAAAATTGCCAATATTCGTAATATGACAGATCCGACTTCGGAGCAGATTCGTGAAATCGAGGAAATCTGTTATCTGAAAGCAAAGAACCGTTCATGGGTTAAATTCTGGGGGCTTGCCTATGAGATTGAAGCTTATAAACCGTTCATAGACTCCCCTCAGGCGGTAGCGAAGGTGACGTCCGCCATGTACAAAGGTATAAAGCGGGCCAATCCGCAGGCTTTTGTTCATCCGGGTGGTACGCCATGGAATATCAGCGTCAACGGGCAAGGTTGGATGAAGGGATTCCTGCAAGTATTGAAGGATCATGGAGAGGTCAAATTTGATGGCACTGCAATTCATACTTATCAGCAAGGCCCGGAAATACCGGATTTGGACCAGGAGATCGCCGATTATATCGCCATGCTTAAACCGTTTGGTTATGGGGACAAACCGATCATTTTTGATGAAGGAATGAACTATTTCGAATATCAGTTGTCAGCTCGCGGCATGACACCATTTTTTGGAAACTCTGGAGATTCATGGTACACCGGCATGCTCAGCTACGATATGGGATTTGCGGAAAGAATGGCGGCGGCATTTACTGCCAGGCATTACCTCGCAGTACTGAAGTATGCGAATCAAGTACTTTGTCAGACTGATTGGGGGCATCGTCGCAACTTTTTTGATGCCGATTGTACCATCGGCGCCAAGCTGGTCGGCATCAATACTCTGTCCACTATGCTCGGTAATGCGGATTACCGGAAGACCGTTAATTTCTATCCCCAGGTGAGAAGCTATCTGTTTGAACGGGAAGATAAAACGCCGGTCGCCGCAATCTGGGGTTTTGATCCGGCGGTTGACCGGGGTGAGAAAACGCCACCGAATTTCGAGTTCGACCTTGGTGGGAAAAGTTATCAATTCACTGATTTTATGGGTAAACCGATGGAGTGCCAGGCACTTAACGGGCGAGTTTCGTTGCCGGTTGGGTCATTTCCGTTTTTCATCGTTGGAGAAGCCGGAAACGCGGTAGACCTGGAGCGACTGCTGTCTGGCGCGAAGAACCTTTCCAATAAAACACTTCCAGCAGTGATGTCAGTTATTCCTGATGGCACCGTCACACGAGTCCAGGTAGAGAACAGTAGTATGGTCGAGCTGAAAGTAACTTTCGCGGGCAAGCTCAATGCGGCAAATATCGAAGAAGGACTGGATATTGGGCCACAGAGTTCGGCAAATCTTCCCCTTCCGTTCAAACCGCAGACGGGCAAATTAAATCCGTTCAATCTGGAATTAACGGCAGCGGCAGCAAACTTTGAGGAGAAAAAATTCAGTGTCGCCGGCAATGTACTACCACTGCCGCAGATTATACCGGACCAGGAACCCAATTGGGAGAATATTCCTGCCATTTCTCTGGGGCGTGAAGCCATGCTTAAAACTGCCGCCGGCAACGGAACGCTGGTGCTTATGCTGAATATGCCGGGCAGCTTGGGGAAGTCTCCGCTGTCAGTTATTATTAACCCGGCGGCGACTCCAGAGAACTGGTTTCTGCCGCTACAGAAATTTCAGGACCTCTTCATCTTTGAACTGCGAGAACAGGATGTCTATGTCCATGAGGTTCCAGCTGTACAGGCGGCTTCCGGTCCCGAGACACCCAAGAAAAATCGAATTGACGAGCGAATTAAACTGACACGTATGGTTGACGGAGAGCGTTTGATCGTAAAAGTGACGATACCTCAGGTGTCGGTCATGCCGCTTTCCTTGGCGGCGAAATGCCGCTTTGGGTTGAACGTTGTCATTGGGGCGCCTCCTTCGCTGTTATCACTAGCCCCGGTGAAGGATTATCGGGGTGCCGCGGAACCAGGCAAGGTTAACTTTGTGCTGTCAACGATTGAATAACGGGTGGCGTTTGTGAATCTCTTGTTTTGGCGAAAAGGCAGCGAAGCACATCAAACTTATCATTGTGGTACGTTGACCTATACGAAGTTGACGTTGGCATATTTATGCGCCTCATTGCTATGGGGGGATTTTTGCTGGGCCATGATGGAACAGGTAGTTCCCAGTATTATTCCACTGAAACTGAAAGCATTGGACTGTCCAAACTGGATCATGGGAATGATATTGACGGCGCTACCGGGGGTATTCCAGTTTACCGTCGCCCCGGTTATCGCATTCAGAAGTGATCGGCTGCGTAGCCGTTGGGGACGGCGTCTGCCGTTTATTGCCGTTGCGGTTCCGTTCATAAGCATCAGTTTGATTCTCTTGGGATTTGGTGAAGACATTGCAAAGCTGTTGTCATCGAATATTCCTCAACTGGCACAAGTCAGCCCCACGGCTGTAACAATTGCCGTGATTGGATTTTTCCTGCTGATGTTCAAGTTTTTCGATATCTTTGTCAATACTACGTTCTGGTATCTTTTCAACGATGTCGTTCCGCCGCAGTTCCTCGCTAATGTGATCGGTGGACTGCGATTTGTTGGCGGACTTGCCGGGGTATTGTACAATTATTTTCTCTTTCAGTATGCAGAAAGCCACATGCGTGAGATTTTCGTCGGGGCGGCAGTTCTTTATTTTATTGGATTTGCCATCCTCTGCACTTGCGTAAAAGAGGGGCAGTATCCTCCAGTCGAACAACAGGAAAAAGAGAAAAAGGAAGGTTTTTGGAAGACTTATGGGCGCGAGTGTTTTTCACATCGATTCTACTGGTTCTCATTTCTATACACTGGTTTTGTCGCAGTGGCAAATGCCGCCATCGTTTTTAATGTCTTCTTCTACCGCAACCTGGGCATGGAACTTGACGACATCGGCAAATACAATGCCATAACCCGTTTTGTCGGGATATTTTTTCTGTATTACGTCATGCGTTTTATCGATCATTGGCATCCGTTGCGGGTCGGTACGTATTATTCGCTTTCGGTGTTGATCAGTACTTTGGCGAACTGGGTCTGGCTGTTTGTCGACTTGCCGCGCAATATGCTTTTCTGGCTTTTCCTGGTCTATGGTATTGCCGGCATGCTCGACGTCGGACTGGCCGGAGCAACGGGTTTACCACGGGTAATGCGCACCTTTCCCAAGTCCCGGTTCGGTCAATTCTGTTCTGCACAGGGAATGGTGGCTACGCTGTGCGGCGTGATCGGCGGAATTCTAATCGGCGTTTTTCTCGACTTCCTCCGTTCATTTTGCAGCAACGGGGATTACGCCTACCGTTTTATTTTTGCCTGGATCGGTGCGGCACAGCTTATCGCGGCGGTTTTTGCGATACTGATGTATCGGGAATGGTATAAACTAGGCGGAGATGCCGGTTATAAAGCCCCGGCGGTTTGGGAAAACAGTCGTACGGAAACTATTGCACCGGTTTTGATTTATGCTCCAAAATTAAAATGGCTGAACATGACTTTTATTCTTTGCGATGTGATTATTATCCTGAGTTTTGTCGCATTGCTTGTTGCGGGTTTCTGTTTCCCGGCTGCCTCAGGACAGGTTTTTGGTTTATTGTTGCCGTTTGCGGCTGCAGGAACAGGATTTTACTTTTTCGTACGTCGTTCGGTGAAACGCGACATGGCGGCGAGCAAAGCCGGAAAGCCGTTGAAAAACGGCATTCCCCATCATGGTGTACTGATGTTCATGATGATTCAACACCTGATCGTTACCGGGAGCTTTATTGCGCAGTTGATTATTTCCATTTCTTTAAATTCTCCTCGGTATTTGTTGGTTTTCGCGTTAGGACAGATTATAACTAATTTCCTGATTACCGGGGCCATTTATCTCATTTCTTACCTGGAACGCGGGCATTTAACTCAATTGGATATTAATCTTTCAGAAGGGGAAGTTTCATGAATCCGATCAATTCGTTTTTTAAAGAATTTCCCCCGGACTTGGCCTGCTGGATCGGGGATATCAACGACTCCAATACCCGGCCGAGTGTGATGGAATATCAGCTGGCATTTGAGATTTCCGTGGCGCGAAAACTGCCGTTTTATGTTACCGCAGATCAGTATTATATCCTGTATCTGGACGGGATTGAGATTGGGCGTACAAATGATCGTGGCACTCTGGAGTGTTGGTTTGTCAATTTCTACGAGCCGCAGATAACACCAGGACATCATGTTCTATCCGCGATAGTTTGGAGTTGCGGGGAATTGACTGCTCACTCAGTTGAAAGTGATCGTCCTAGTTTCTGGTTTTGTCCATATCATCGCGAGGACAATGCTCTGCTTGCTGATTGGCGGCAGCAACGGTTGTATCATACGGCATTCTCAGCCCATCATCTTGAGGAAAACGGTTGGACATCAGTTGCACCCGGCCAGATCACCGATTACAATCATCAGGCAGGAGAATGGCAGAAGCCTGATCGCTTGGAGTTGCGACATCGGCTTTATTACAGTTCGCTGCCACTGCGGATGAATCAAAGCGTGGTTGATTATGGCGACGCGGTTTATGCCGATGACAGTACCGACCTCAATTCCCGTGTAGATATGTCTATGGACCTCGTAGAAGTCAAATCGGCGTTTTGTCGCCCCTCTTGGCTGGTTGACGCCGGGAAACAATATCGGATTATTATAAAACTGACCGATTACAGTTGCGGCTGGCTTGTGCTGTCCGTCAAAGGAGGATGTGGAAGCAAAATTCGCATGGTCTGGGCGGAATCGCTTTTCATGCAGCCACAAGGTATGGAAAAGGGTAGTCGTGACGAAATCGACGGTAAGTTCTTCCGGGGTATCGTTGATGAATTCCGTTTGGACGGAAATGAACACGAAAACCTTACACCCTTGGTGTGGGGGGCTGGAAATTTCATCGAACTGGTTATTGAAACGAAAGAAGAGCCGCTGCTGATCGGCGGCACGAAATTTGTCTCTTGCGGGCATTTTCCGGAAGTATCAGCCCGGATCGCCTGTGATGACGTTGCAATCGCTCGGTTAATTCCCATTTGCGTACAAACGTTCAAGATGACAGCACATGACAATCTCATCGACTGCCCGTATTATGAGCAAATTCCTTATACGGGTGACGGACGAATTCAGACGCTGATCAATTATACGCTTACCAGCGACGACCGGCTAGTCAGGAAAATGCTGTTTTTGTTTGCGCAAAGCTGCCGAACGAACGGAGTGTGTAAATCCCGGACCCCCTCGCGCTTTGAGCAGTATATACCGTCATTTTCATTGTGGTTCGTGGGGTTGATCTATGATTACGCACAATGGCGGAACGATCCGGAGTTCGTCAGATACCTACTGCTTGGAATGCGTTCTACACTGCGTTATTTTATCGATAATCTGGAAAAACATGGAGTTTACCGCTATCCGCCAGAATGCGATTGGAACTTCATGGATTGGTCTACCGAATGGCGGCGTAGCGACACCGTTCTCTCTTGGGGTGTTCCTCCTGCTGCCAATGGTGAAAACAGTACGGCCAATTGGCAATTGGTTTATGCCTTGAATCTGGCGGCTCAGTTAGAAGAATATGTGGGCGAGCCGAAGAACGCGGCAATGTATCGCAACTATGCAGAGGTTCTAGCGCAAAGATTGAAAACTTTCTTCAATCCAGCCTGTGGGTTGTATGCTGATGACACGACCTTCAAAAGTTATTCGGAGCACAGCCAAATCCTTGCCATTTTAAGCATGCCTACCGAGTCCGAAGCAAACCGTCTTCTGCTTGAACGTATGCTTGCTGCTCCGAAAATAGCGAAGTGCTCTTTATTTTTTACACATTATCTCTGGGATGCGGCATATCAGGTCGGCCATACTGACGCCTGCTTCAATCGACTGAATTTCTGGCATGAATGCCTACGACAGAAGTTCCGGACTTTCCCCGAAACATTTTACCAGAGCCGTTCTGACTGTCATGGTTGGGGCGCAATGGTGCTTTATCATCTAACGGCCCGAATCGGCGGAATTCATCCCGGCAGTTTTGGGTTTTCGCATGTTGAAATTGCACCGGAGCTGGGAACACTGACATCACTCAAAATCGAATGCCCCCATCCCAAGGGAACCATATGGGTGAAATATGAAAAACAAAATGGAATGCTGCGCACACAAATTGTCCTGCCCGAAGGAATTGATGGAGAGCTGATTCTTTCGCAAAATCGTGTTCCGCTTCACTCTGGCAGCCAAGATCTGGAATTACAAATTATCGGAGATATGAACCCATGCCTTTGTTAGAGTGCCATTACCACAATTACTCCATCCATCAGGAAAGCACGATGCATATACTTGTGCCCTCGACACCGCGCCCGGCGTCGGGTTTTCCGGTTTTGTACCTACTGCACGGATTAAGCGAAAGCCACAGTTCATGGCTGCGCAAAACCAATCTGGAATATCTCTCCCGTAATTTCCCGTTCCTGATCGTCATGGCAGATGCGGGGCGCAGTTTTTACACCGGTGCATATTGGCAGTTCTTTGCGGAAGAGCTACCTGTAACAATCGCCAATATGTTTCCGGTCGATTCGCGTCCCAAAGCCACTTTTATTGCCGGGCAATCAATGGGAGCATTTGGCGCACTCAAGTTGGCGTTGCAGTTTCCACAACGTTTTCGTGCAGCAGCGGCAATGGCCCCGCTGGTCGGGGTCAATGAATTTGTTGCTGCTGCGCCACCTGATTATGTCGACATTAATGAATTGCAGAGTTATTTCGGAGATTTTACGCAATCGAAGAAGAGTGAAAACAATCTGCTTTATCTGATTCGCCAAGCAACCGCGCATGTTCCCATTTATTTGTGCTGCGGCGATGAAGATTTCTTGCTGCCGCAGAACCGGAAGTTGGCCATGCTATTAGAACAACATCATTTTCCATTGGATTTCGTGGTCGATTCCGGCTGCCATTCATGGGATTACTTCAATGATCACATTGTTGCGATGTTGGATTTCTTCATGAAAAAACTATATTATAACAACGGTTTAAATCATATTCACGGAGAGGAGAAAATATCATGAATTCTGAAGCACTATTCCATGCCGCCTGTGAAGTTTATAACAGATATGGTGTCGACGTCGCTGCCGCTATTGAAAAGCTCGCCCGGATCAAAGTTTCCATCCATGCCTGGCAGGGCGATGATGTCACCGGATTTGAAAATACCGATCATGCCTTGACCGGTGGCTGTCAGGTTACGGGCAATTATCCCGGACGCGCCCGCAATGCGGAAGAATTGCGCCAGGATCTTACTGTTGCCATGAAGTTGATTCCGGGTCGTCATCGTGTTTGTTTGCAAGCACATCAGGTCGATAAAATGTTGCCCGGAGTCGACCGCAATGATTTCAGCATCGATAATTTTTCCGGTTGGCGGGATTGGAGCGTCGCGGAACAATTGCCGCTCGATATTGCGCCGGCTTTTTACTCACACCCCAATCTTCAGCTTGGGGCGTCACTTTCACATCGCGACCATGGCATCCGGCAATTCTGGATTGAACACGGCCGGGCTGTCCGTCGGATCGGGGCCGAATTCGGCCGGGCATTGAACACGGTGTCTATATGTAATTTATGGATTCCGGATGGTTCCAAAGATACACCGGCTGACCGTTTTTCGCCTCGCGTACGTTTGCGGGATGCGCTTGATACCATTTTCAGCGATGAAATTGATCCGCATTATCTGGCGGACGCGGTAGAATCGAAATTGTTTGGCATCGGTGCTGAATCCTATACGGTCGGGTCCCATGATTTTTGCTTGAGTTATGCCGCCAGACGCAATAAACTCATTTGCCTCGATACCGGACATTTTCACCCCACTGAATCGATAGCGGATAAACTTTCTGCCATTGTCGCCATGCAGGGGCAAATACTACTTCACGTCAGTCGTGGAGTCCGTTGGGACAGTGACCATGTTATCACTCTTGCCGATGGGCTTTTACAGCTTGCCCGTGAAGCGCTTGTTTACGACTATGCTGATCGGATTTACTTTTGCCTTGATTACTTCGATGCAAGCATTAATCGGGTGGCTGCCTGGGTGATCGGGACGCGTAATCTGCTGAAGTCGCTATTGATCGCGTTGCTCGAACCGAGCAGCCTGCTCATAGAACTGGAAAATGCAGGTGATTTTTCCGGACGCCTCGCCTTGCAGGAAGAGGTTAAGGAGTTGCCATGGCAGTGGATTTGGCATTATTATTGTGAACTGCATGGCGTCCCGCCCAACAGGGATTTCATGAAAGATATCCGCCGGTATGAGCAAAAGGTTCTGCCATTGCGGGGAAATTGATTTTATAAACAACTTTTTAGGAGGATTCGATATGCATTCTGATAACACTATATTGACGGAGAAAGCCAATGAGCTGGAAAATCTCCTCGAAAAAAATTTCATTGATCCGAGCGGAGTGGTATATACCTTTGTCGATGCAAAAACCATGCAGCCGTGGAATCGGGAAAACTGGGATGATTCGTTCGATTATATCAAAGTTCCCGGTCATTCTCCTTGGGAATGCCTAACTTATGAAAATTGTGGGATGACTACTGGAGCATACCTTGCTGCCTTAAGTTACAAATATCTGATTGATAAAGACCCGGGAACTATGGAGCAAGCTTTGCGCTGCTGGCGGGGAATCCGTCATATTTACGATATTGGCAGCAGCAAGCAGGAGGGATTTTTTCCCAAGATTCATGGCGGAAATTTCAGTGAACAGACCAGCTCGGATCAATACCTCTATGCAATGAAAGGCATGAAGATATTTCATCCTCTCGCTCCGAAAGAGATACAGAAAGAAATTGCGGCCTGTTGTACAAAAATGTCGGACTTTTGGATGGACCGTAATTACGTATATCCTTACTTCACCATTCCGGACATGCAATGGAAGCCTGGTCGCTTTCCATCACTCCATATCATCAGTCATGAACTGTCGGGAGAACAGAAGTATCTCGACGAATTCAATCGTCTGAATCGCGTCCTGAAAGTTTATACTTGCCCATGGGAATCGGCATTCGAGCGGATTCAGTCGTCAGCACCGTTCAACGAATACGAGAAAAAGTGCGGCAATCGTTATCTGATAGGCTGCACTGTGGAACTAGCCGCTATGGATATCATGGAGATCGACGAATGCCTCCAGTATACCGATGAATTCAAATCATTCTGGCTCAATTCACTGCAAATCATGTGGGAACAAGGTACTCTTGCGCTGACCGACGACGGAATGTGCCATCGCTACTTTCTCTATGATCCCCGGACAGGGGCCACATCCCCGCTTACAGAAGCCAGCATGGAAGATTGTGGCGAACTGGGCTGGAGTTTTCATGGTTGGCGCGCGGAATTGGTTTCATCGCGAAGTGTCATGCTGGCGCGAGTGGGGATGAATATGCAGCACTGGTTGCCAGAATTGAACACCTTGCCGATCGCATTGAAGATCCTTCACAATGTCGGCATTGCACAAATGCGGCAGTTTGTCGATCCCGCTGGCAACAACTTGCTGCCGCAACACCGTTTCCTCAACCGTTCCATTTCCGCCGACAGTATAGCCAATTGGCTGTGGGCGTATTGGGAAGCGCGCTACAGGGGCTGGATTTAATAAGGGACTTAACATATAATTATTCCCAAATTGTTTAGAAAATATCATAAGAGAAATTTATTTTCCACTTATGATCATATTATCAGGTAAGCATGAATAATAAACAATATGATGTCATTGTTGTAGGTGGCGGCCCGGCAGGAATTGCGGCCGCAGTCGCTGCATCGGAGCAAGGTGCACAAACCCTGTTGATCGAAGCTGCCGGTGAATTAGGCGGAACGGGTACCTCCGGCGCTGTTTCGCATTGGCTTGGCGGGCGCCGGGCGGATTGTTCCGATTTTGTTGTGGGCGGGCTCTTTAAACGTTGGGTTCTTGAGGCGGAAAAGGAAGACATTGCGGTTATTCCAAAGCTGGAAATTAATGGTTATTCCCCATATGGCTGGGAAGGCAATCCACATTTGACGGCTGGAATCCCTTTCAAACGTTTTGAGATGAGTGAATTCCTTGATCGGAAATGCTTGAAAGCCGGAGTAGAAATATTGTTTTATACACGTTTCGTTTCCGCCGTCAGAAAAGATGATCATATTGAAAATATTACGTTTCATAATAAAAGTGGCTTATTCACTCTAGCTGCAGGACGTTATATTGATGCGACGGGGGATATTGACTTGGCGGCTTCAATTGGTGTTCCATTGCAACTTGGGAGAGAAGAAGATAATCTAATGGCACCGGCAACTTTAGAATTCCAGGTTTCACATGTGGACCATCAACTGTTGAAGCAGTATATAGATACAGAAAAAGCGCCGCGCTTTCTGAAAGAAATCAAATATCTGCAGGAGAAAGGCATTTGGAATTTTCCCTATGACCGTTTTATCAGCGTCCAAATGCCGGAGCAAGATACTTTTTTGATCAATACTTCCAGGTTGGTTGGAGTGAATGGTATAGACGGAAAAGATGTTTCAAAAATGATGATTCAGGGACGCCGGGAAATCAAAGAATTATTTTCGATCATGCAAGCTCATTTCCCAGGATTCGCCAATGCCCGGATCAGTTGTATTGCCACCAATCCGGGTGTCCGTGAAACCAGGCGATTGAAAGGAAATTTCACTCTGAAGTCTGAAGATCTGATTAATGGAACAACCTTTGATGATGTCATCGGATTCTGTTGTTATGGCTGGGATTTGCCTGATCCGAAACGCCCCAGTTTTCAGCCTATGACTGAGCAGAACATAATGATTAAAGGAGATATTATTCCCCTGCCATATAGAATCATGCTTCCTGCCGGAGCAAATAATTTGATTTGCCCTGGTCGTGGAGTCAGCGTGGAAAGAGACGTTCTAGGCCCGGTCCGGGTCATGGCATCCTGCATGGTCATGGGAGAAGCCGCAGGAGTAGCCTCTTCCATAGGGGATGATTTCAGCACAATCAATATTGCAGAATTACAGAATATATTAAAGGCAAGAAATTGCATTATCGATCTATCCTGAAGGTTACTCAAATTAAAAATTGATATAAATAACAAATACTGATGATTTTGTGGGGATTTGGCGTGGTTGCCACCCGACATTTCAGCCCGTCGAAGTAACCGGCCATATCCCCTTTTTTTCTCGTATTTGAACTCATACAGACAAATGCGTACTCATCTGCGAATAAGCATAAAAAGGCAAAATCAAACGGGCTTTTTAAGCTTACTGTGTTTGCGTTCCTTCTATGATATAGTTTGTCAAGTGGTGACGTGTAAAAATGTTTGTTTTTTCCTTGATTTTGTCTATTCAGGAGCAAAGTTTCCCTTACCCATGCGAAATGGCAGCTGCTGACTGTTTCTCGTGATTCGTTCTGTTTTTCTTTCT
>JAVBRM010000058.1:0-109706 GCA_031548025.1 Victivallaceae bacterium
AATTACTAACTTTTCACTAACCGTTTCGAGGGTAAAATTCGGAGTTTCAATGGGGTTAAATACAGTAATAATGAGTCTGTGATATCGTCAAAAACAAAAAATGGTTAGCGAATTTCTCTGATTTGAGTCTAAAATGGTTAGGTTAGGCTTATGCCCGATTGCGAATATATTCAATCTTGGAGAATGCCTTGTTATAAAACTTTCCGGAATTCAGGATTTACTGGACAAGCGGTTCAGCCATTGTTGGAATTCGGATAACTGCGTTCCTTTGTAGATTTTCAGCTCATTTCGGATCGCCGACGCCAGGCGGTTCGCGGCATCAGCGCGATTGCTGCCGGTGATTTGCTCCAGACGTTCCAGCTGCATGCGGATCAGGCATTCTCTGGCGGCGTCCGGGGTTTCAGGGTTGTAAAACAATATTTCCAGCAGTCCCAGCAGGCGTTCGGTCTCTTTTCTGCCTTCGGCCATGTCGCCTTTGCGGCGCAAAGCTGTGATATAGGCGTTTCGCAGTTGGACGACGGAGGATACCACTTGAGGCGTATTCGGAAAGCGCCCCAGAAGTTGATCCGAAAGTTCCAGCGCAATGTCGAGATCCTTCCAGTCGCGATCGGTAAAGTTCCGGGCGTAACGCAGTTTCCGGTTCATCAGATCAACCAGCGCCAGACCGTATTCCGGTCGGTCCGGGTTCTCCCCGGCAAGCTGATTAAGAAGCGTCACCGCATTGGGCTCGACTCCGGCAATTCGCCCGATATGGAAAAGCCGCGGATTAGCGCCGAGAATGACCGCATATTGGAACCGGTATTCCGGATTGGCGGGGGTCGCCTTCAAAAGATCTTTTACCATTTCAAACGCCTGATTCTGTTCCGAAAGTGCCAGCAGTGCACGCACCGCCTCGTAGCGGTCGGCAGGGAGCGAAGAGTCGGAATAGCGTTCGACCACTTGGCGTGAAATCGCATCGGCTTGTTGGTTTTTGCCTTGTTTCCGCATAGACTCGGCAAGTTGATTCAACGGAAATGCGTCTGCGCGAAGCTCCGACAGCCGCCGGAACGCCGTTTCCGCAAGCGGATAATTCCCGGACCTCAACGCGGAGGTACCAACAATGTTATTCGCTTCGGCAACCTGGGCTTCCGGTAAATTCCGTTGCCTGGAAATCTCCTGATAGTAAGGCATCAGCGTGGAAAGCAACGCACTGGCACTTGCGGTCGGAGTCTGGGTTTCGATATGGGAAAAGATGCTCGTGAGCGTGGTATTTGCCGTCGCCGCGTTTCGCTCCGCCAATTTCAGCGCGGAAGCGGTACGGATATAGCCGATCGTCAACGCGACGACAAACGCCAGTGCACAGAGCGCGGACAGCATACCCAAAGCCGCCACCGCCGGTTTACGCTTCATCCACAGGTAAAAACGCCTGAAAACGGAGGATTTGGCCGCCACAACGGGTTCATGATTGAGAAAATGCTGCAAATCTTCCGCCAGGTCATCCATGCTCTCATAACGATCTGCCGGATTGAAATTGATGCACTTATTAATGATCGCGGCCAGATCCGGTTCTTTGCATTTCAGAGGAGGAACCGGGCCCTGACAAATTCTCGCCATCAATTCCTCCGGATTTTTTTCCGGAAGCATGGGCGCATTGGCGACCAGTTCGTAAAGTGTCGCCCCGAGAGAATATTGATCGGAGGAAAAGGTATTAACTCCATGTGCCAGCCTTTCCGGAGCCATATATCGCAGCGTGCCACTTCGAGTACCCTCTTTTTCAATGACTTCACCACTTTCCTGCAACACGAATGCAAGCCCGAAGTCGCTGACATGAATTTCCCGGGCCGCGTCGAGAAGGAGATTGCCCGGTTTGATGTCCCGATGCATAATCCCGCAGCTGTGCGCATACGCCAACGCCTTGGCGGCTTGAAGGCCGATCCGGGCAATTTCGCGCAAGTCGCTGAACTTATACTGATCCAACCCCTTGCCGTCGATCAGCTCCATCGCATAATAACAGCGCTCCGGACTGGAACCGGCGCTGAGCACCTTGACGATATGCGGGTGATGGAGCATGGCGATGACCCGCGCTTCGTTTTCGAATAATTCACGCTGTGCGGCATCCGCGGCCAGTGACGAAGCAAGCAGTTTGACGGCGACTTTCCGGTTCAGCGATACTTGAAGCGCCTCAAAAACAACGCCCATGCCGCCGCTGCCGATTTTCCGCAGCAAACGATAATCCGTGCCGGAGAGGTCCGGGGGAACGGATGATTGCGGCGCTATTTTTTGTGTTTTCTCGACGGAACAACCTTCCATTTCCAGCAGCAACGGCAAGAGTTCCCGAAGCCTTACGGCATGCTCCGGGTGGAGTTCCGCGAAGGAGCCGATCTCCGGAGCATCGCCAAGGCGGCACCGGTCCAGAAATTGCTCGACCAGATCTTCGAAGGATGGATTTACACTCATGGGCGGAACTCGGTGAATTCGATCAATTGTTTCTGGAGACGCTCAAGTGCGCGCACATAACGGATACTCGCGGCTTTCTGCTCAATCTTCAATACCTGGGCGCATTCCTGATTGGACATTCCGTCAAAATGGCGAAGCTCCAGAATCTGGCGGTCGTTTTCGGGCATGGCGTCAAGAGCTTTCCGGAGCAATGCATAGCGATCTACGCGAGCGACTTTGGAGAGCGGCCCCGTAACGGAATCGGCAAACATATTCCAGTTCAACCGGGCCGCGGTCTGGTCGTTTTCATCGTCCGCGACTTCCTGTTCTTTGTAGGCATCGCGTTTCTGAGATTGTAAATGCCTGCGTTCGAGTGCGGTGATGGTTTGAAACAAGATTTTCCGCAGCTTGAAATAGACCGGGACTTCCGGATTATTTTCAAAAAAGTCGATTTTCCCGCAGGCCGCCGACAATGTATCCTGAACCACGTCTTCCGCTGAAACACGCCGCGACAAAATAGGATTCAGATTTCGTTTGGCCAAATTCAGAAGCTGTTCCCGATATTCCAGAAACATATTGGCCCAAAAGTTCAGTTGTTCGGTGTTTGACTGTGACATAATATAAAGCCCTTCCATCGCCAATATAGCATGAAACAGATAATGTACAAATGAAGAAACCGCTCCTGAACCGCGAAGATTCAGAGGCGGCCCCAATGGAATCAATTATTTCATGTCACCATTCTTCTTGCCGTTTTTCAAGCCATTCTTGAGGCCATTTTTGAGACCGTCTTTCAAGCCGTTTTTGAGATCTTTCTTCTTACCGTTTCTCAACGTTTTAGTAGTGGTGGTCGTGGTTTCCGCCGCATTAACGGTGGTCACACCAATTCCGGCGGCGATCATCCCAACGGCTGCCAATATCATGAGCTTGTTCATAGTCTACCTCCATGTGCTGTTTGTGGTGAAGTTTCGTTGTTATTTTTGAGATTTCGATTTTTTCGCAGAAGCCGTCTGTTTGGCCTCCGCCCGTTTCGTATCGACCGCGGCGCGTTTTTCAGTACGTTTTTCATCACGAACATCACGCTTTTCCGTGAGCTTTTCGGTCTTCTCGTTGTGGTTCACTTCCATTTTCTGTTTGACTTGATCGCTCTTGGCGGAGTCCAGGCGCTCCTGATATCTTTCATCGCGCTTTTGATCTCCTTCTGTTCGCCTGTTTTCGATTTTCGCATCGACCTCGGCTCTCTTGGCCGTCAGTTCAGCATCCGTCAGATGATTTCCTGTTCCGCTGGTTTCCGCTGCGCCGATTCCGACAATGAGCATTCCGATGGCTGCCAGTGTCATAAGCTTTTTCATATTCTACCTCCATGTGTTAGTTGTTGCTCTACCCTTAAGAATGCGAAGTTTTCGCGAATTCTACAACTTCTTTTAACTGTTCTTGATAAATCTTTGATTCCTGTATTGAGCCGTGCTACATTGAAGGGTCATATTTTAAACAGGAATCCCGAAAATGGAAAGTGATTTGAAAGTGAAAAGCCGCGCGCGGCGGCTGAAACGCGGCGCCGCCATCGCCGGCGGCAAAGTCGTTGAGTCCTCCCGCATGACCGAGCTGCTTGAGGCCGTGATCGAAAGCGGCGATATCGTTTGTGTGGAGGGGGACAATCAGAAACAGGCCGATTTCCTCTCCGAATGTCTGGCCGCCGTCGATCCGGCTAAGGTCAATTCTCTGCATATGGTGATGTCCAATCTCGCCCTCGGCGACCAGTTGGATGTGTTCGAAAAGAAAATCGCCGATACCGTCGATTTCTCCTATTCCGGTTCGCAGGGACTCCGGATGGCGCAACTCGTCCAGGCCGGTAAAATCAAGATCGGCAATATCCATACTTATCTGGAACTTTACAGCCGTTATTTCATGGACTTGTGCCCGAATGTCTGCTGTCTGGCGGCGGAGGCCGCCGACCGGGAAGGCAATTTGTACACCGGCGACAATACCGAGGACTCTCCGGTAGTGGCGGAAGCCACGGCATTCCGAAGCGGTATCGTCATCGCCCAGGTGAACCGGATCGTGGACAAAGTGCCGCGCGTGGATATTCCGGCAGACTGGGTCGATTTCGTCTGCGAAAGTCCGAAGCCGTTCTTTCTGGAGCCGCTGTTCACCCGCGACCCGGCCCAGATTACCGAAACCATGATCCTGACCGCGATGATCGCGATGAAGGGAATTTACGCCAAATACCTGCCGAAGTCCCTCAATCATGGCGTCGGCTTCAATACCGCGGCCATCGAGCTGTTGCTGCCGACCTACGGCGAAGAGCTCGGACTCAAGGGCAAGACGTGTCTCCACTGGCTGTTGAATCCGCACCCGACCATGATTCCGGCTATCGAAGCCGGATTCGTCAAAACCATTTACACGGTCGGCAGCGAGATGGGCATGAGCAAGTACATCGCCTCCAAACCGGATATTTTTCCGATCGGGCGCGACGGCAGTATGCGCTCCAACCGGGCGTTCGGGCAGATGGCGGGGCATTACGCCATTGATATGTTTATCGGCGCCAGTCTGCAGATCGATCCGCACGGCAACAGTTCCACGGCCACCGCGGACCGGATTGC
Source organism: Victivallaceae bacterium (assembly GCA_031548025.1). Classification (GTDB taxonomy): domain Bacteria; phylum Verrucomicrobiota; class Lentisphaeria; order Victivallales; family Victivallaceae; genus UBA5239. The sequence continues at coordinate 5,016 of JAVBRM010000058.1, forward strand.
CGGGTTCGGCGGCGCGCCGAATTTCGGCTGCGACCCGCGTGGACGCCGCCACACTACCCCGGCCTATCTGAAAGCCGGTAAAGAAGCTTATCAAGGTCTGGACACTCCGCCCCGGGGACGCCGGCTGGTCGTCCAACTGGTGGAAACTTTCCACGGCAAAATGCAACCGACCTTCGTGGAAGAACTCGACGCTTGGAAACTCCAGGAAAAAGCCGGATTCGACCTGCCGCCGATCATGATTTACGGCGACGACATCACCCATATCGTTACCGAGGAAGGCATCGCCAATCTGCTGATGTGCCGGACTCTGGAAGAACGCGAACAGGCGATCCGGGGTGTGGCCGGTTATACCCCGATGGGGCTGGCCCGCGACAAACGCATGGTGGAAAATCTGCGCGATAGGGGCATCGTTCAGCGGCCGGAGGACCTCGGTATTTCGTTGCGCCAGGCCAGCCGCGACTTGCTGGCGGCCTCCAATATCAAGGACCTGGTCCGCGCCTCCGGCGGTTTGTACGAACCGCCGTCCCGTTTCCGCAACTGGTAATACTATAAGACAGGGATTTTAAGTAATGGAACATCTGGAATTTGAATTCAATGGCGGCAGCAGTCAAAGTACTGCCCGGCGGCCATACAGTATTGCCGGGGTGGTTGCTTCCGGCAACCTGGAAGTCATGGTCGAACCCAAAGACCTCGGCGGAAAATGCCGTTTCGTCATCGATACCGCCGCCGAAAACTTCGGTCCGTCGTGGGAAGCGGTGATCGGCGACTTCATGGAGCGGCGCAAACCCGCCGATCTGCTTTTTTCGATCAACGACAACGCCGCCAGTCCGGCGGTGGTCAACCTGAGAATCGAGCAAGCTTATGAGCTTCTGACCGGAGGCGAAGCATGAGAATAAATTATCTGGAAGCCAACGCCCGGCAGCGGATCGAAGGAATCCTGGACCCGGAAACGTTCAAAGAAATTCTGCTGCCGACCGAGAAAGTCATCAGCCCGCATCTGCATTATTTCAACATCCCCGTTGAATTCGACGATGGCGTGGTTATCGGCGAGGGCAAGCTCGACGGCAAATCGGTCGCGGTCATCGCCCAGGAAGGGCGCTTCATGGGCGGAGCCATCGGCGAAGTGCACAGCAGCAAGATTATCGGTTTATTTCACCGCGCACTGGTTACCAAACCCGCCGCGGTAGTTTTCCTGTTCGACTCCGGCGGGGTCCGGTTACAGGAGGCCAATGCCGGTGAAATCGGGGTGGCGGAAATCATCCGGGCTCTGTTGGACGTCCGCGCCGCGGGCATCCCGGTAATCGGCCTGGTCGGCGGCAGTTGTGGAGCTTACGGAGGCGCGGGAATCATCTCCGGCTGCTGCGATTTCCTGATTGCTTCGGAGGAAGGCCGGATCGGCGTTTCCGGGCCGGAGGTGATCGAAAGCAACATGGGCGCGGAGGTATTCAACTCGCGTGACCGCGCCCTGACCTGGCGTACTTACGGCGGCAAAAACCGTTATTTGCAAGGTCAGGTGGCGGAGCTGGTGGAAAACACGATGAGCGACTTCCGGACGGCCCTGGTCCGACTGCTCCCGAATCAATCGACTTATAGTCTGGAATCCCTGAAAAAAACGCAACAACAGCTCGAAAAACGCCGTCAAGACTTCGGCGAATGCCGCGACGGCCGCGAAGTGTGGGCCAAGCTCGGTATCAGAGAACCGCAAAAAGTTCCGGATCTGACCGCCGCCGAACTCAAATCCATGCGAGGTGTCAAATGAAACTGAATATTCTCCTCGATCAACTTTTTCCCGCCGGGCATCAAGTCGCAATCAACGATAATATCGTTTACGGAAGCGGCGAAAGTACCGCCGGAACCGTGGCGGTGATCGGGACCGAAAACACCGTCATCGGCGTGGATGTGGCGCTGGCGCTTTCCCGGTGTTTCATTGAAGTGATGGAAAAACACCCCGGGCGGCCGATCCTGATGCTGGTGGACAACAACGGCCAGAAAATGGCTTTGTCCGACGAATTGCTCGGCCTGAATCAATACATCGCTCATCTCGTCCAACTGCAGGACCTGGCCCGGCGGCAGGGGCATAAAATCATCGCGCTGGTTTACGGCAATTCGATTGCCGGGGGCTTTATCGCCTTCGGGCTGTGCGCCGGGCAGACTTACGCGCTGCCGGACAGCGAAACTTCGGTCATGAAGCTGGCGGCGATTGTCCGCGTGACCAAACTCGCCCGGGAATATCTGGAAGACCTCAGCAAGTCCGTTTCGGTATTTGCCCCCGGAGTGGAAAACTTTTACCAGACCGGCGGCTTGGAGGAAGTCTGGCAAGGCGACCTGGCCGGCAAGTTGGCGGAAGCACTGGCCAAAGACCAATCAATTGATCAACGGGCCGAAATCGGCATGAAACGCGGTGGCCGTCCTGCCGCCGCCAAAGTCATTAACCGGGTGGGGCATGAGTGAAATTCTTCCGTTTTTGTTTCATCGTCATGATCTGCTGATGGTGGACCCGGAAGCGGAATCGGACAGCATTGATCCGGCCGCCCGTGATTATCTCCGGAAAGGGCTGCCGGTAGTAGTGCGGCGTCCGTCCACCAACGGCGAAGGGGTCCATTGCGGCATAGCTCTGCCCGGCCGTAAACGCCTCGGATTTGTGGTTCCCCGACAAGCAGTGCGACGGGTCATAAGGCGGCCGCGCGCTTCCAATCTGTCGCTGAACTTGCCGGGCAACCCGGAGGTTTTCGGCAGTTACGCCTGGGAATACCTGACCGGAGTTCAGTACCGACACCGGAGTTCCGATATCGACCTGATTTACCGTAACGGCAAACTGCCGGAAAATCTTCCCGCCAACTGCGATGCGGAAATCATCCTCGCCAACGGCGAGGGGTTTTCCCTGAGGGAATTCAATGACGCCAACCCCGATATCCTGATCAAAACCGATTACGATGTTTATCTGGCTCCGAAACGTTACCTGAACGGTCAAAATATCGACTCGGGCATGATTGCGTTTCATGCGGTCAACGCTCTGCGCGAAGAGCTGTTCACATATCCCAAACCTGGATTGGTCAGCATGATCGACAGCGGTAGCCACCGCGATATGAATGCCGGCCATTTCCTGGCGGCGATCAAGGTGCTGGGGCCGTTTTTCGAACAGGCCGCCGAGGCCGGAAGCCGCGCCGCTGCTTACTCCGAACTCTGCGAAATCGGTATTGCCGCCGAACAAGCGATGCTGAGCGCCACCGGCGGGGTCAACACCCACCGCGGCGCGATTTTTATCCTGGGCCTGCTGGCGGCGGCGGCGGGTTACAAACTTCGCCACGGCGGAAATTTCGGAGAAATCGTCCGGGAATTATGGGGTGACGACATCCAGCAAAACTTCAATCCACGCAGCCACGGCAATGAAATGAGGCGGCGTTACGGTTGCGGCGGCGCCAGAGCGGAAGCCGCCGAGGGGTTCCCCACCATTTATCAATACGGTTTGCCCGCGTTTGACCATTCGCTTCCCCGCAATGAAGCGCGGGTCAGGTGTTTTTTCGCCATGCTGAGCCATGCCGACGACTCGACTTTGCTGCATCGCGGTGGCGTCGCCGGGAGGGATTTCGCTAGAAACGCGGCGCGGAACTCCGGTTATGCCAATGCGGAAACCATTCACCGCCAATTCATTGAGCGCAATCTCAGCTGCGGCGGTGTGGCCGACCTGCTGGCTGCCGCCATATTCATCAAATCTCTGGAGGAGCTGACATGGCCGGTTTAGCGATACTCTGTTCAGGCCAGGGAAAACAGCCGCCCGGCCTGTTGAAAAACCTGCGTGCATTTCCCGAAGCGCAAAAGCTGGAAAGCCAATTGAGTCTATCTCCTGAAATTGATAACGACGAATTGCGTTTCCGCAACGATGTCGCGCAAATTCTGATACCATTGAGCCAACTGATGACATATGCGGTGTTGGCCCCCAAACTACCCAAGGTAGAACTTTTTGCCGGTTACAGTTTGGGTGAATATACCGCCGCCGCCCTGGCCGGGGTATTCACGCCCAAGCAACTGTTGATGATCACCGCTGAGCGCGGCCGCGCCATGAGCCGCGAGGCTGAAGCCATACCCCAAACCATGGCCGGAATTATCGGTCTGAATCGGGATCAGATTGAAAACATCACCGCCGGCTACGGAGCTTATGTCGCGATTGTCAATGCCGACGACCATTTCGTCCTGGCGGCGCCCGAGGCTGGAATCAATGATTTACTGACGAAAGCCGAAGCAGCGGGAGCCTCCCGGGCGGTCCGGCTCCCGCTGAATGTCGGTTCACATTCACCGTTCATGGATCGGGCGGCCGATCTCGTGGCGCCGCTTCTGAAAGCGAACGCGGCAGCTCCGCGCAGCAAACTGCTGGCCGGAATCAACGGTGGCCGGGTTTTCAGCGCCGCGGATTCCGCCGAAGTTCTCGCCGCCCAGATTAACCATACCATTGACTTCCGGGCGGTACTGGAAAATACTTATGGCTACGGATGCCGGGTGTTTCTGGAACTTGGCCCCGGCAATGCGTTGACCAATATGGTTCGCAGTGCGTTTCCGGATGCGGAAGCCCGTTCTGTAAGTGATTTTCATCATTTGCCGGCGGCGGCCGAATGGGCTGCCGCGATTTCATAACAGCATAACAGTGAGGTACAGTAATGAACAGCCCGCCTTTTCGAATATATCCCGGGATATTGACCTGTATGCTGCTGATATTGGTGACTCTGATCTGGTTCCAAAGTGAATCCCTGGAAACTGCTTTTCTGAATGTCTATCGCTATAACATGGAAACCCGCGCCAGTTTATTCGTGAATATGATCGAACCGCATCTGGGGGAAAATCTGGAGGATATTGCCGATGAAATCAAACATTGGTGTAAAGTGGCCCAAACCAGAATAAGCGTCATCGACAATCAGGGCAATGTTCTGCTCGACTCCTATGCTGACCCGAAGGAGATTCCCAATTTATTGAACCAGCCTGAAGTGCTTAGTGCACTCAGAAATGGAGTGGGAGTGGCAAACCGTTACAGCAATGCCGTGGAAGCAGATCAGCTTTTTGTGGCCACTACGATAGCGGGCAAGGACGGAGAAATTTATATTATCCGGATGGGCATGGCCAGTCATATTTTTGAAAAAATGTTGGCCATGGCGCGCCGCGACACCCTCCTTCTCAGTATGATTATGATCCTCTGTATGATTCTGGCGGGACTCTATACCAATCTCCGGATTCTAAGGCCGATTGCCCAAATCAGAAGGCGTTGCCATGAGATTACAGCCGACTCCGAAACCACTTTTGAAATAACCGGAGGACATCGTATTATTGATGGGCTGGCCGCCGATATGAGCAATATGATTGAAAATTTACATAAAAAAATCAAGCAGCAGCAATCCGACCTGAGCAGATACGATGAAATTTTATCATCGATGACTGAGGGGATTATCGCCGTGGACAGCCATTGCATTATCTTCGGGCTGAATCCGGAAGCAGGACGGATATTGGGAGTTCCTACCTTATGCGAAGGGATGTCGCTACATAGCCTCTACCGGGGCAACGAATTAGCGGAATTCGCCGAAAAAATCATGAAAGAGCGCCGCCCGGCTACCGCTGATATCAAAGTTGGAGAAAATGATTCGATCATCTTGAGGGTCAAAGGATCTCTGCTGAAGCTGGGCGAGTATGAGCTTACCGGAGTGGTGTTGACGCTCAATGACCGGACCCGGATTTATCAACTGGAAAATTTCCGGCGCGATTTTATTGCAGACGTCTCCCACGAAATCAAAACTCCGCTGACCGTGATTTCCGGGGCGATCGAATCTTTGAGAGACGGCGCATACAGCGATCCCGGGCAAAGCGAAGACTTTTTCAATATGATTGTCCGGCAATCGGAAAAACTGAATAACCTGATCAGAGATATTTTGAGTATTTCAGCCCTTGAATCCACGACCGACGCAGTTAGCCGGTTTTGTGATTTTGATCTGGTCTCAGTGCTGCAAAATGTCGTGGAGATGACCGAACAGAAATCCAACATCCGGATGGAACTGCCGGAGTCGCTGGTCATGTACGGCGATCCGTATCTGATCGATCAGGCTATTTCCAACCTGGTCAACAATGCGGTCAAATATGCTTTCGCCGGCGAAATTCTGGTCAAGGCCTGGCTCGAAGAAGAAATCATCATTATTCAGGTCATTGACAACGGCGTGGGAATTCCCCGCGAACATCTGCCGCGGCTTTTCGAACGTTTCTACCGGATCGACAAAGACCGGAGCCGCAAGCTCGGCGGTACCGGCCTCGGGTTGGCCATCGTCAAACACGTGGCGCAACACCATCACGGGATGGTAACGGTGGAGAGTTCCCCCGGCAATGGCTGTATTTTCACGATTCGCTTACCATATAACCTCGAAACAAAAACATAAAGGAATCATCACCATGTATCAAGCATCACCGGAACGTTATCGCAGCATGACCTATCAACGCTGCGGCAGAAGCGGCATCAAATTACCGGCGGTTTCGCTGGGACTCTGGCAGAATTTCGGCAGCGTCAATGTATTTGAAAACAGCCGGAAAATGATCCATACCGCGTTTGACCTTGGCATCACCCATTTCGACCTGGCCAATAATTACGGCCCGGAACCGGGCTCCGCCGAAAGTTGTTTTGGGCAGGTCCTCGCCAGGGATCTTCGTCCGTATCGCGACGAACTGATCATTTCCAGCAAAGCGGGTTACTTGATGTGGGAAGGCCCCTACGGCGAGTGGGGATCACGGAAAAATCTGATCGCCAGTTGCAACCAAAGTCTGAAACGCCTCGGCCTGGATTATGTCGATATCTTTTATCATCATCGTCCGGACCCCGATACCCCGCTGGAAGAAAGCATGGGCGCCCTCGACAGCATCGTCCGCAGCGGCAAAGCATTATACGCCGGCATCTCCAACTATCCGCCGGAAAAAGCCAGAGAAGCTTTCCGTATTCTCCGCGAGCTCGGCACGCCGTGTCTGATCCACCAGCCGCGCTACAGTATGCTCTACCGGGAGTATGAAAATAACGGCCTGTTCGAGCTCTTGCCGGAAGCCGGAGTCGGCGCCATCGTCTTCTCTCCGCTGGCCCAGGGCGCGCTGACCGGCAAATACCTGAAGGATATCCCCGAAGGCTCCCGGGCCTCGCGCAATGCCAATCTGCAGAATACATATTTGACCCCGGAAGGACTCGAAAAGCTCAGGGCCTTGAACCGCATCGCCGAAAGACGCGGCCAGACTCTCGCTCAAATGGCTATCGCCTGGGTGTTGCGTCTACCCGCCGTCACCTCCGCCCTGATCGGCGCCAGTCGCCCGGAACAAATCATCGACATCGTCAAATGTCTGGACAACCGGGAATTTTCCATGGAAGAACTGGCTGAAATCAATGAAATCGTGAGTTAAGAGGAAAAGAAAAGGAAGCAGGCGTTACTCTAAGTAACTCAATAATAAATAAGCCCTTGCGGACCCGATGCAATATTGTTCAGAGATTTACCTGCTTCCTGATATAGAGTATACAAGCAAAAGATAATATTTCAAGTGGTTTTCTCCACCTTTTCGAAATTTTTCGCAATCGGTTAGTCAAAGTTTTCACTATATTGCCATCGGCAGATTTGCTTAAAACTTTGATTCCCATTACCTTTTATCGCAATTACCGGCATTGCACCCGTGATTCTTTTCTGAATTTGGCGGGGGTTATGAATTTATGGCGTTTGAAAATCCGGGAAAAGTAGAAGACATCCTCAAAACCGCACTGCCGGGCGACTTCCTGAAGTGGCAGCACGGTATTCAACAGCAGTTCCTCCGCCTGCCTGACCCGCCCCTGGATCAAATAGGCCAGAGGAGAGCACTCGGCCATGATTTTAAAAATCCGCCGGAAATGTGAAACCGAAATCGACATCCTGGCGGCTTCTTTGCCGAAGTTCCAATCAATTTGCGGGTTTTTGTTGATTTTTTCCATTAATTCCTTGAGCTGCTTTTCACAGAACGGAGAAATATTAAACGAAAGTTTCGGCTGTTCCTGAATCTGAAGCAGGATATCTTCCAACAGCAATACACTCCTGGGATTGAAGGTATTACGGGAAACGCTCAGGATGAATTGACACTGAAGCATGGTTGACAGGAAAACTTCGGGCTTGGTAATCTTGATCAGCGGCATTTCTTCGTTAAAGTAGGGTAGCAACCCGGTTTCCAGGTATTTTTCGGCCCGTTTTCCTCGAAATGAGACGTAGGTATGATGCCGGAATTCACCTTTTTTCGCCACTCCGTAATCGTATGTTTCCCCCGGATAAATCAGGAGGAGATGGGACCCCTGCACAGTAACGGGTTCTTTTTTGTTCACGCTCACGCAGAATGAACCCGAATGATTATATTGAATCCCATAAAAACCGGAGACGTGGTCTTTCAGATGTGCATAATATTCCGGGTAGTGTCCCCATGCCCCGAATTCGATTTCATTGAAGTAGGTTGTCATATTTGCGCGTTTTGTCCATTTTTTTACTTCTTTTCTCTATGGCTAAAAACAGCCCGGCGGCGTATAATATAAATTGTGAATTTCATGAAATCCAATTGAGAAGGAAGATTTCTGAATGTAAAATGGTTTCTGATTCTGCTTGCCATATCTGTTTCCATCAATATCCCTGCCGGACTGTCAATCACCGCAAACGGCAAACCGGAAGCGGAAATCGTGATCGATCCCAACGCTCATGACACAGTGAAATATGCCGCCGAAGAACTCCAGTACTGGATAAAGGAAATTTCCGGGGCCACCCTGCCCATCGTTGATTCGCCGGCGAAGAAAAAGATCAAAATCAACCTCGCCGTGAATCCGGCGGAATTTGGAGATGACCTGAAAAAACTTCAGGACTCCGACGGTTATGCCGTTCGTACACGCGACAATATGATTACCATCCTCGCCGGCCGCCCCCGTGGCGTTAAAAACGGTGTTTACCGGTTTTTATTCAGGAATACGGATATTATCTGGGCGACTCCGGATAAAGTGGAAGGAACCTTTTTCACCCCTTGCCCGACCCTTGAAATCAACCATAGCAATTACATCGACATACCTGCACTGAAAGAGCGCGGCCTGCAGTTTGCTTATGACATCCAGAAGGACCCGCCGGGAGTATCCCCCAGCGACGACTGGCAGTTGCGCAACGGCTGCAACGGTTCGTTGATGGCCGCGCACTTCCCCAATGCCGACCGCAATTATAAACCGGAATATGCGAAATATGATCTGGATGCCACCGGCATGAGCGGTCATGCGCTGGGCTGGCTACTGCTCAACCCCCGGAAATGGGGAAAGGACCATCCCGAGTTCTGGGCGCAGATCAACGGAAAACGGACTCCGAACCAGTTTACCGCGCCATGTTTCACCAGCGAAGAAATGTACCGGACAGTGGAAAAGGAATTCGATGAGCTCGCCGCTATTCTGCCCGCTCATGTCAAATCTTACACCGTCGGACTGGCGGATACGTTCATCACTCCCTGCGAGTGTGAGAAATGCCGCGAGCCAATCACGCTGGAAAGCGGCAAAGTACTCACGTCGCAAGATGATGATTTCGTCAAAACCAGGTTCTTCCTGTTCCTGAACAAACTGGCGAAGCATGCGCAAAAAAAGTATCCCGGCAAGAAAATCACCGCGCTCGCTTATATGAGTACCGAAAAAGCCCCCGAGCTCAAATTGGAGCCCAATATCCGGATTTGTTACTGCCCCATTTTCCGCAACTTCAAATATCCCGTTAGTGATGCCCGGAAGAATAAAGTCAGCGCGGAAAGGATTTCCAGTTGGATCGGCAAGATCCCGGAAGAAACGCCCTTGGCGATTCATGAATATTACGGACTGGTCGGTTCATTCCCCTCTCCGCGCGATGTCGCGGCACTGGCGGACATGAAATACTATAAATCAGTCTTTCCTTTCGGCGGTTTTGCCAATACGGAATTCGTGCCTTGGTCCGGAACCGCCGGCAAACCCGCGGTATGGGACCAAAATATGATGTATTTCTGGGTTGTCGTAAACAGCATGTGGGAAATGCCGGATGGCGTCGACAGCCTTCGTGGCGAGTTTCTGAAAAGGGTTTTCGGCTCGGCTGCCGCAGATATGAAAGAATATTTCGCCATCATCGAAAAGAAATGGCGCGATTCGCCGGGACGTTCCGATTATGCGGACGACGGTATGGCCGATTTCAATCAGTTCGTCCGCATCCCGGGCATTGCGAATGAATGCCGGGCGATTCTAAACCGTGCTCTCGCAAAAGCATCTTCGGAAAAGGCCCGCAATGCCATTCGCCGCATAGCGGACGGCATGGAAAAAAATCTGAAAGCTGCCGAGGATCTTCAATTAACCGCAATCCGGACTGCCGCTCCAGTCGTTTTTGATCCCGATTTCGCCTCTGGCGACTGGGGAAAGCCCCCTGTTTACGATAAATTTCTCGACAACGATGGCAACAATACCGCAGACAGTAAGGAAAAAACCCGGATCCGGTTTCTTTATGACGATACGAACCTTTATATCGGGGTTGAAATGTTATACCGGAAGCCCCCGACCACCATGCCGGAAAAGCTTGTCCGCGATACTCTGAGAACCGCGGTCGGCGTGGTTCGGATCGTAACGACCGCGCCGGACCGCAAACGCCGGTTGTATTTCTCTTACGATCCGGCAAAGAACATTCTTGACTCAGCCCAGGATGCGCCATGGGACAAATGGACCGCCGAAGGAACTGAAATCGAAAGCCGTTATACGGCGCGCGGCTGGAGTTCCATGGTCAAAATTCCGTTTGCCACGATCGATTACCGCGATAAAACCAAGGCGCTTCCGATTTCGGTACAGGCTAACCGTTTCAAGCATATCACCAGCCTGAATGGATCGGCCATGCACAAACCCTATAGTTTTTCAGAACTCATAATGAAATAATGGATGGAGAAACTCATGCATACTGCAAATAAAAAAAAATTCACCCTCATTGAACTCCTCGTGGTGATCGCGATCATCGCCATCCTCGCCGCGTTGCTGCTGCCCACGCTCAGCAAAGCCAGGGATTCCGCCAAAGGAGCGCAATGCCTCTCCAACCTGAAACAATGCGGTCTCCTGAAATCATTTTACATGGACACTTACAATGAATCCATTATGATTTACGAGAAATATGCCTCGGACGCGAAATATGTTTCCTGGTGGCTGATGATGATTAAAGACGGAGCCGGCTATGGTGTTACCCCCAAACGCAACAAGGATAAAATCTTTTTCTGTCCGCAAACGATCAATAATTTCGAACACAAGGAAGCCGACAGCTTCGCCAACACCTACAATACTTACGGCACCCTTCAGAGTACCGGGTTTGATCAGTTGACGAATATGTTGAAAATAGGAGACGTGTTTACGATCAACGGACAGGAAGCGCGTGCCATTTCCATGCGGTTGATCAGGCATCCGTCGAAACTCCCCTACCTGGGCGATACCACCCGGACCAGCGTCAATACCAAAGGAATCATTGTTCCGTATAACCGGTTTGAACCGTACTGGATCAGTTCCAGCACTTTCAACTACCGGGCCAGCGTTGTCCACGCCAACAATCTGACCATGCTTTACCATGACGGTTCGGCACGGCATTCTTCACCTTCAGGATTCGCCAAAGACTGGAAAGGCATCAGCCCATCGTTCACCTACGCCTATTATGGCAAAATAAACACAAACCTCACCGCAAATTAGCCGGTTTTATCGGAATCGCGGAGCGGCGTTATTCGCCGCCGCCTTTTTCCAGACCTTTATTGTGGTCGCTGTAGATTTTATTGATTTTCTTACCGATCTTGCTTTTGGAGACCGGAGTATTGGCGGTGCTCAACGGCACGTCGCCAGGATAATTGACGGTCCTGACCGGCGCGGCTGGAGCTGGGGCTTCCGCCGGATTTGCTTCCGCGGCGGCGACCTGCTCCGCCGCTATCCGTTCGGCGACCGTACTCTGCTGCGGGGCAGGAGTCTTCTGGGCGACGGTTTCGGTTTTAGACTTGGCTTCCGGTGAAAAATAAGTCTGATAGAAATAGATTGCGCTGAAAACCAGAGCAAATACGATGATCAATCCAAACAGTACTTTCATAATCGACAATTCCTCTGCTGATGTTTACGCTAATATTATAGCTGAAATCTTATAAAAAAGCAAGTCTTTTTTCAATCATTTCGAATCAGACTGGCCATTAGCGGGCTGAGCATTCGGGGCTCGGCGGGGACGCTGTTCGCCGCCACCGGGCATCAACGCCCGCGGGGAGCCCCAGATCAAAATCCGGCAGTTAGTCTGAGGGCTCTCTTTGTCGTCAGCGGCGGTGGGAGTTCCGACAACCATCAGGGCGAGATCTTTGATGGCGCCGCTCTGTTTGAGGCAATAAACTTCCAGAGCGTAGCCTTCCGGGTCGGGTCCCATGGTGCATTGGACGCTTTCGCCCTCTTTGCCGACCTGCAATTCAAAGGTTCCCTGATTCAACAAGTTGTCAAATTTGGTCAGCAGTCCGCTTACCGGCGGATTGTCCTGATGGCGACCGATCGATAATTTTCTCTCCGACAAAATTTTACGAAAATTAACCACCCGGGCGTCATCCAGAATGACCTGTTGGAACATGATCCCTTTTTTGACGGTGCCTTGAACCCGGAAAATCATAGTGCCGCCGTTGTCTTCAAGCAACGGACGGGCAGTGAGAAAGCAGATGACATTGTCACCAAGCAGCCGCATGAAAAATTTACCTTTGTATTTGCTCCACAAGGGGTCATTTTCGGTAATTTCACGGATTTCGGTGGTATCGGTGATTCCGGCCAGTGTGGTTTTCTGGTCCAGATAGCGGTCGCGGAACATCCCCCCCGCGTAGGCGTATTGACTGTAAAAAAGATTGGCGCTCAAACCGCTGGGAAGGTCGGAGAGTACCACCTGGCGGCCTTCGGAACTTTCCGACGCCGTGGTGACTTCGGTCTCATAGTTCTCCATCAGGTCGATGTCGGTGGCGATTTTCGGCAGGGGCTTGGGTTTGGAGGTGAATTCGACGATAAAGCCGTTGGCTTTGATATTTCCCGGCATGGCGTACCATTGGCCGTCGCTTTCCTGAATCTCGATCACGGCAAGCCGCGCATTACGGGCGGCTGCGTCATTTATCCAGTTGGTGAAAGTATATTCCAAACCGTTGGGACTGCTCCATTTTCCTTTGTTGTTGCGGGCGGCGCCGATAAAAAATTTGCCGACATACGGGTGGAGCCATTCGACCAGGAATTTGTTTTCCGCTTCGTCGTTGATTTCCACCAGGTAGCCGCCGTCGCGGGCGGCGGCCCGGCGGGCGGTTTCGATATCGCAATGAGCGGTATACAGTCGATAGTAATGTTTCTGGTATTGAATTTCCGGGGTGGCTCCGAAGATGGGCAGCGGATTGGTACTCTGGGCAAAAATCGTTGCGGCCAGGACAATCAGGACAGTAACAAGAACATTTTTCATATAAACCTCTATCAACTGTTGGTAACAATGGCAATGTCGGGACGGTTACGGTAATATTCATCGGCGTCGAGTCCGTAACCGATCACATATTTGGGGGGAACTTCAAAACCGGTCCAGTCTGCTTTGGCGGTACCGCATTCAAGGCGTGCCGCAACTTTGTCGAAACAGACGCAGCTCCTGACACTGAGCGGGTTCAGACGGGCAATCTCTTCGGCTACCCGTTTCAGCGAGAGTCCGGTATCGATAATATCGTCAACCAACAGGACATGGCGTCCCGACAGGTCGGTTTTCGGCATGGAGCTGAACTCGACCCTGCCGGTGCTTCCAAAACCATGGTACGATGAAACCCGGAGGGAGTCAAGCCATAACGGCAAGTCAATCGAGCGGGCCAGGTCGGCGCCAAAGATAATCCCGCCATTGAGCACAATCAGCAACGTCAAAGGCTCGCCATGGTAAAAGGCGGTGATTTCGCGCCCGAGTTCGGCGACACGTGTCCGGATGGTTTCCGGGTCAATCAGCGACTGGATTTGAAGCTGGAGCGGAGTTTTTGACATCGGTACTGTTCCATTTTTTGTTATACAAACTGAGTATTTCATGTTGAAGCTGCATGGCCATTTTTTCGGCGGCCTCGGACATTGCCGCGGCAAACTCAGCAGGAGTTTCCTTGCCGTATTTGGCTGAGAAAACAACAGAGTTGGTCAATTCAGAGATGTTTTCATTGCTGCGGACACAATGGATCGTGTAATTGACTCCCAGGATGGCTTCCCGGTGCTTCAAATCGATGCGCATGGTAAAAATATTCCCGCTGACCCGGATACCGTTGGCCGGGGTCTGGCGGAATTCCTTGAATTCCCGGACCGACGGTGAATTGTTGCTGAACGCAATCTGCAAGTAACGCGTAATCAGGATCTCCGGCTGTTGTATCCATCGGTTATAGGAATCGACCTTGACCTGATTGTTACCGGTCAGGTAGGTCATCTGGGCGCGGCCGGCCTCGCTGGACTGAAAAGAATCCACGATGATCGGCAGATTGGCCGGCATGTTCAGCCTGGCGGTGGCAAGATCATAATACGTTATTTCGTTATAAGGCTCGGATTGGAACAGGCAGCCCGTCATCAAGACTGCCAGCAGGATTGTCAGACTGAAAATTCTCATGGTTTTGCTCCCCCTTCTGGTGTTTTCGTTTTAAGCTGTTCGGACAGGGATTTTATCTCCTGTTCCATTTTCTGATACTGTTTGAGTAGTTCAGGCAGCTTGGCATTTTCTTTTTCCGACTCGGCCAGCTTGGCCGTCAGATCGTTGATCATAGTATTCTGCAAGGCGATGGCATTGCGCAACTCCGCCAGACGCAAGTCTTTATTCTTATCTTCCTGGGTCATGGAATCGCGAAAAACCTCAAGCTTGCGGACCGTGGCATTGCTTTGGCGGAGCTGTTCTTTGAGGATCGAGACGTCGGTAACTTCGATGGTTTTCAATTTTAGCTCGTGTTCGGCTTTGGTCAACTGGTCGCGACCGGTGTTGACCAGGCCAAGCAAGCGGCGGTTTTCCGCCTGAGCCAGTTTCAACGCCTGTTCAGTCTCATGCAAGGTGTCCTGCAGGGTCACCACGTCCTCCGGGTCGTTGAGTTTCAACTTGGTCTGATTGTAATATTTTCTTTCGGCAGCCCGTTGCCACTTGTCGATTTCATCTTTCTGGGAATGCGGGTCTGCTTCCAACTGACAGCGGTAATGATAAATCGCGGACAGCGGATCATTGAGGTTCTCGTCATAAAGCGAAGCCAGTTCCAGATGGGCAATCCGTGAATTCGGGCGGACTTTCAGATAACGCTTGAGGTGTTCTGCGGCTTCCGGATAATTCTGGTCGTTACGGGCGCGCTTGTATTTGATCACCAACGGATGAGATTGTTCATTGGGATTCTCGCCGCAGCCGAAACCGCATAGCAGCACGGTTCCGCAAATCAGTATTAAAATTTTGTTCATAAGTCAACTCCGGATTGAAAGAGTAAAATTGCCGCCCCGCATACCGCCGCCGTCTCCACGCGCATGATCCATTGACCGATTTGATACGGAAGCACCCCGGCTTCGCGAAGCTTTTCTTCTTCGGCCGGACTGAAACCGCCTTCCGGTCCCACCAGCCAGATAATGTCGGCGGAGGGCGCCGCGACTGAATTTCCGCCGGCATACGGCGCGCCGAAATAAGCCCGGCGGCCCCGGCACTGATCCGCCGCCGCCGCAAATTCCAGCGGGCGGTGCAATTGCGGGACAAACGGATTGCGGGACTGCTTGCAGCCCTCACGCAGAATAGCTTCCCAGCGCTCGGGAGCCGCGTCCTGAGTCGGAATGGCCACGGAACGTTCGGTAATTACCGGCGTAATCGACCAGACGCCGACTTCGGCGCACTGGCGGAGCATCTGCTCCATGGGGTTGCGGCGGGGCGGAGCGACCATCAGGTGCAACTTAACCGCGGGTTCGGGCACGACATCACGGACGGTAATCCGCAACCGGCGATCCGGTCCGATTTCCGCCATGGCGGTTACGCCGCGCCCATCCTGAAGCTCCACCGTTTCTCCGGCTTTGCCCCGCAGGGTTTTAAAGAGATGTTTTTCATCCCTTTCCTCAAGCCGGATATATTCGCCTCCGACAGGAATATTTTGACAATAAAATGAATGCATTTAATTACCGAAACTCTTAGTATCGCAATAAAATACACTCGCAACCCTTCCGGTTCAATATCTATTCTCGAAAAGACTGAAAATTTGCCGAATTTCCAATTGAACGAGCCCTTACGCCGAACTATATTAATAAGATATAAGAATAGATTAAGGTTAAGGAGTATACAGATGGAATTGTCAATCGGCCTTGGGATCATGGCGGTCCTGATAATGATTTGTTTGTTCGGCACCAAACTTTCTTCATGGCTCAACGTACCGGCTCTGGTACTTTTTCTGGGGGTGGGAATGTTGGCCGGTTCCGAAGGGGTCGGCAAACTGGCGTTTGACAACGCCACCATCGCAAACTATATCGGCTCCACCGCCATGGCGTACATCCTTTTCTCCGGCGGTTTCGACACCAGTTGGAAATCGGTGAAATCGGTTTTGACCATCGGCGGACTGCTTTCCAGCGTCGGGGTTCTGCTGACCGCGCTTTTCGTCGGATTGTTGACTTGGGCGCTGCTTCGCTGGCAAATGCCCGACAGAAATATTTCTCTCTCCTGGTGCCTGCTCCTCGGCTCGATCATTTCCTCCACTGACGCGGCGGCCGTGTTTTCGATTTTGCGCTCGCGCAGTGTCAGCCTTCGCGGCCAGCTCCAACCGCTGCTTGAATTCGAATCCGGCAGCAACGACCCGATGGCGGCCTTCCTCACGATCTTCATGGTCGGGGTGGTCAGCGCCGAAATGGCCTCCGGCGTCCAGACTCCGCTCCTCGGTTATTGGATCGTATTGCCAATGTTCCTCTGGAAAATGACCCTCGGAATCCTGTTCGGCTATTTCTTCGGACGCGGTATTGTATGGGTTTTCAATAAAATGGATTTTGAATACGACGGCCTTTATTATGTGTTGGCATTTGTAGGTGTGATCCTGACTTTCGCGGCCACTGAATTGTGTACCGGTAACGGATTTATGGCCGTTTACGTGGCCGGGATGGTGCTGGGCAACAAGAAATTCATCTTCCATAACGGT
This sequence comes from Victivallaceae bacterium, assembly GCA_031548025.1. Taxonomy (GTDB): domain Bacteria; phylum Verrucomicrobiota; class Lentisphaeria; order Victivallales; family Victivallaceae; genus UBA5239. The sequence continues at coordinate 22,161 of JAVBRM010000058.1, forward strand.
GTCGGTAAATTCTACGACGGCATGGCCTGGCTCATGCAAGTGGTTCTGTTTACCATGCTGGGACTGCTCTCATTTCCACACATGCTTTGGGAGGCCAAGTGGATCGGCCTGACCGTGGCCGCCATTCTGATGATCGTGGCTCGCCCGCTGGCGGTTTTCCTCTGTATGATCGGCTGTAAATTCAATATCCGCGAGCGGCTTCTGGTCTCCTGGGTCGGCCTGCGCGGCGGCGCGCCGATCATGCTGGCGACATTTCCGCTGATGGCCGGAGTACATAACGACGACCTGATGTTCCATATCGTGTTCTTTATCGTGCTGACCTCGGTTATTCTGCAAGGGATGACGATCATGCCGGCGGCGCGGCTGCTGAAACTGGATTCCCCGCTCCGTAAAACCGCGCGGGTGCCGTTGGTCTTCGACCATACCGGCACCATGGACGCCGAAAACCGGGATTTCCTGGTCTCGGAAGAATACAACGACAAGAAACTGGCCGAACTTGGCCTCCCCGGTGGCGCGCTGGTCACCCTGATCAAACGCGACACCGGATTTGTCATTCCCCGTGGTGACACCACGGTCAAGACCGGCGACATCCTGATGGTTATCGGCGCGGACAAAGTCCTTGAGGAAACCGGCATGAAATTCGAGCCGGTCGGATAATTACATCCTCCGGCCACGGCGGAATTCGCCCGGCTGCAATATGGTTTCTTCCCGGCTGCCGTCGCGGTGCAGCATGAAACGGTGCGGGTTATCGAAATCGATGTTCTGCAGGCAAACCGTTCCGTCGTCCGGAAAATGGCTGAAAGCGACATAGCGGCATTCCGCTCCCGGCATTCCGCCGTCGTCGGTAATGTAAACGCGTCCGCGGCAGCGGGCGGCTATGGCGCGGTAAATATAGCCGATCATACCGTTGGAGTCCAGCGTGGAGCCCGCGCCGACATCCACGTCAAAAGAGCCCGGGTAATGCCAACTGTTCAGGAACCAGACTTCGCCTTGGCCGATTTTACGGCGAATCAGCAGCGGCTGGGCGGTTTCGTCTTCGACCAGCAATACCTCGGCATTCGGGTCGCTCATTTCAATATCGCCGATGCAAGTGTAAAGAACTCCGAAGCGGTGGGGAAACTTAATCCCCAGTTCCTGCGAACCGCGAACCGGAATACCCCAGTAAATCCGTTTGCCGCGCCCTTTGACCCGGAGCGCGCAAAGTTCCGTCAGATCGCCGCCGTTGAAAAGTTCGCCGCCGAATTTCCGGGTGTCGTCCGTGAAAAAATGGGCCAGCCCGATGAACAGAATGCCGCCGTTTCTCACGTAATCGACCAGAGTATTGTACTGATGGGAGGTCATGACATTGTAACCGGTATAAAGGAGCGCCCGGTAATGTTTTTTCAGGGGTTCGGCGCGGCATTGGTCCATGGCCATGCTGACGATGTCCACCGTGCCGAACGGCGTTCCCGAGAGATGCAGATTCCGGGAGGGTGCCAACACCTCCGGGAGCGGGAAAAATGTTTTGCGCGCGATTTCCCAGCCACGCTCGGGAGCGCATTCCAACCAGGCCGGATTGGCGTCGCCCTGGTCAAACAGGCCCCCGATCGCCTGGTTCGGGTTATAGGCCGCGGAACAGAGGTCGAGGTGTCCTTTGACCAGGGCGATGGTGCTTTCGGGCTGCCCGGCCGGGGTTCCGTGCTGTTTCAGATAATCATAGAAATCGGAGATTTCCCGGCGGTAGCGGCGACAAATTTCCGAGCTGGAATCGACCTCGGGAAAAACCGCTTGCGCCTGGCGGAGAAACGGAGTGAACTTCTTACCGTCCTGCTCGTACTGAGTTTTCAAGTTGGAAGTGATACCGAATTCGGAAGTATAGGGAAAATGATGTTTCGGCGAATCGGTGGCCTTGGTGGCTTCGACAAACCAGCCGCCCGATTCGTTGATGATCATTTTGCAACCGGCCATCAGCTTTTGCTGAAAAGATGCCCGCAGCAGGTCGAATTTGTGCGGATGCCCGAAATCGATCCACGAATAATGCTCATGCGCGATATGAGAGCCCCAGAGCGGTAAGTCATGCTGACGGTAAAGGCCGCGCGACAACGCAGAGGCAAAATTCAGATTCCGAAACGCGAAGTCCTCAATCATCGGAATATCGGCCCCGGCTGCGATTTCATAGTCGATGTAAAAATTGGCGCTGGTGGCGGCCACATACTTCCAGCCGTCGGCATGACGCGAGTCGACATGTTCCCGAATTCGTCCCATCAGCTCCTCCGCCGCGGCGGACAGCGAGACGGATGCCCGGTCCTCGTTGGGGCGAAAGGTAAAGATCTCCCCGAAGTTGTATCCGAGGTACTTGTCGCCGCCGGCTTCCGCGATGGCCGCGGCATTTTCCGGGGTGGCGTCGGTGTAGAGCATTTGAACAAAAAGGCCGCGTTTCACGGCTTCGGCGGTGGACCGGACCAGCCCGGCGCCATTGCGTTCCGGATGGGCGTCGAATTCCGGAAACTCCGCCACTGTCAAGTTTTTGCCGTTCTCGAAATCGGGCTCCGGAATATGAATGCCGATGCCGTCCAGATCGTATTGCCACTGAGCCAGATGATAGGGTGAATGACCTCGGGCTTTGCCCCAGATCTGGACCAGGTTGCCCTGGTTTTCGGTGATGACGCGATCCAGCATTTCATCGGGCAGCATACTTTCGGCGGTCCAGGCGAAGTGACCGTAAAGAGTGGTGATCAGATAGCCCGGGGAGCTGTTGTAAATTCCGGTACCGAAGAACATCCCACACTCGGGTAGGTCGATTTTTTTCTGCATTATATTTCCTTGGGTTATACTCAATCAGTCCCTGGTAACGCGCCAGTCGGACAAAATCATATTGGTTACGATAACTTGCGCCTGGAAAGTTCCCGGAGGCGGGTTCAATCCGGCTTTGACGGCGCCGCCTTTTACTTCGGGACCATGGAAAAGGTGTGTCGTTCCCGTTTTAACCCCGTTGACGTCGAAAAAGCTGACGACAATCGTTGCCTTGCCGGGCCCCGCCTCCACGCCTTTGCAGTAATACGAATAGGAACCCTTTTCATCCAGCAGGAAAAACGGGCTGCCGTTATAGTATCCGCACTGCGCGACGGTTTTACCGTCTGGCGTCCGGAAAAAACGAGTCTGAGCGGCCCAGCCGCACGGATTCAACGGCCCATAGCGAAAATCGGGATTGGGATTTATAGTATCCTCGCCGCTCTCCTTTTCCAGATTGAAACGCTCGACGAAAAGCCGATTGCGGTTGGGGCGCAGTTCGAGCTGCATGTCTGTGGCGCCATCCGGCGTGTAAAATACGTAGATATAATCCGCCGCGCTCCGGGATACGACCGGCGCAGAATAGCCGATCTTAATTTTGCTGTAAAGCATCAGGGTCCGGGGTTTCCCCTCTCCATCGAGGCAATTGATAGCATATTCGGGATACACTTTTCCCCGCGAAGTGCGGGCAAACTCCAACGCCATATCGTTGTTTTCGATACAGTCCGGGCGGTCCGTATAGGCCCGGAGCGTCAATTTATACTTGGTTCGCGCTTCCAACGGCATGGAGTTGAAGCGGACGGAAGCCGTGTTTGCCTCGACCGCCAGACCGCTGCCGGTGATTTTGACGCCTTTCCTGAATTTTTCCTGAATGTGCGTCAAAGCCGCGTCGGAGTTAAAGATCACCTCCGCCGGAGCGCTGAAAGCAATCAGAATGATCAGAATATACAAAGTTGATTTTTTCATGAAAATTGCCTCTCTTTATTGCATGATCAATGGGGTTCTCAGCTGTTTGTGGCTGTTGAAAATCGATTTGCCGTTATAGGTGCTGTGCTCGAATTTTTCCGTACCGGGGAACAGAGTTCGCCCGAGTTTTACGTCGACATCCGGCTCGGCAACATCCATTTTCAGTTCAGCCAGCGGAATTTTCAGCATCGCACCCCAGCCATCCGGCAGAGGAGTGAATTTTACTTCCCAGATGCTCTTCCATTTCCGGTCCGCGCCCCAATCGGCGACGGCATAGGTTTCTCCGCCCGGGCCGACCGCATAATAATAGGTCTCTTTATCGGAACGGAATACCAATTCAACCCGGTCGTTTTTCGGAAAAACATTCGCTTTTGATTGCGTGTATTTTTCGGGTGAAACCGCATTGATTCGGACATAAAGATTGGCTTTGTCGCGCATGAAACGGACTTCGGCGGGATACTTGGACGGGATTTCCTGCCGGACCGGGCGCCAATCCGGCTGTACTTTGAAATCGGCCATGACCAAGGCTTTGAACCAGTGTGGAGAAGTGAAGTCGCTCCATTCGGCGGTAGATTCCTCGACCAGCGGCAGGTAATTCCGATTGAGCCCGGCGGCATAGGAGTCGAACCGCTTCAGCATCCGCTCGATGATCCGCTTGGATGCCGGGTTCTTGGCAACGGCAGCAGCCTGCTGCAAAAGTTCGCGGGCCGTTTTCTCGATGCCGGGTTCGACGAAAAGCTTTTCAAAAATAACATTGCCGGAGGAGTGACAGTTGATAAAAAAGTTTTCCTTTTTCCGCTCTTCCCAGGATTTTTGCAGCAGATCATTGAATCGGCGCATGAGCGGTGCGGTGTCCTGATAAGTTCGCGTAATATAGGTTTCCCGCAGTTTTCGGGGATCTTGGCCGGGGTCCCACATCAGTCTGGCGATGATCCATTTCTCGGAGGCGTCGGCGTCCCAGTTGACCGGGCGGTCGTCGTAATCGAACATCAATCCTTCGGTATGGACTTGGTACGGTTTATTATCCGCCAGCGCCCGGTAGTCGGCCGCCGCCGAGTCCGCGAACAGGTTGAATCCATCCGTGTAGTAATAACCGAAACATCCGAGAAGATTGTCGTAATCGTTCATCCACGCCTTGAATCGCCGGGGCCACATTTTCGACTGTTCCGTATTTTGTTCCAGAATCGGATACATGGTATTGCTGGTCGGATAGGCCGCGAACTCGGGAACGATCATCGGGTGAATTTTGACCTTCGGCGGTTCGGCGGTAAAAATATACGCATGGGTACCGATTTTCAGGTTGGGATAGTCACCGGCCAGTTTGGCGGCAACCTCGTTCAGCATCATGAAATGGCGCGTGGAGAAAAAGAGCGGATCCACCGTACTCCGGGGAGATTTGGGACTGAGCGTGGAACCATCGGCCAACGTGATCGGCTTCATGCACTCCGGACACGCGCACACTCCCCAGTTATCGCCGATATTGATCGTAAAGCGTTCGATCTTTTTGCCGGGAACGGACTTGAGCATTTCGCGGGCCTTGGCCGCGATTTTCTCGGGAACTGTCGGGTTCGTATAGCAGGGTTGGAGCCAGCGGTTCGGCTGACGCCGACCGTCGACCAGCGGATAGATGGTCTGATCTTTATCATTGATCCCCAGAAAATTGGAGATCATGAAGCCTCCATGCCCCAACATGGCCCCCTGCCGCCACAGCAGATAAGGAAAGCCGCGATCAAACTTGAGCGGTGTATTGACGCCATTCCTGCCGGCCCAATCCTGATGAAAGTACGCCGCCTGATCGTGACCGCCCGCAAACTGCAATTGACGCACTTTGAAGGCCGGACGCGAACGGAAGTCGGATTCGGAAAATTTGAGATCGGAATTTACCGAGAAAACCGCGGCCATTTCGGGATTGGGGCGCGGCCAGATGATGTCGCTGTTTTTTTCCAGTAGAGCATACACCCCGAACAGAGTCCCGCGCGGGTCCGCTCCGAAAATGTAGATATTCTTGCCCGAGCGCCGCACGGCATAACCGTCGGAGTCTTCCAGATATTTCAAGTCGTCTGTAAACTTTTCGGCCCATTTCCGTCCCACAAAAATTTTCTCATTGGCTTTGGAGGAAGGAACGGCCAGCAACGGCATTTCCTTACCGCTGATCTGTTCGACCCAATACTGTAATTCACGGGCCGCGCGCATTTCCCGTGGATCGCTGTTCGCACCGAGGACGATTTCGCCGTCGAAAAGCGGCGCTTCAGACAATTTCCGGGGAGAATTGTCGACTTGCTGCAGTCCGGCCTCCTTTACATCAATTTCACGGTATACGGGGATATGGTCGAATGAGGTTTTGTAGAAGAAACGCACATACGCCGCCTTTTCCGGCATGGTCATGACCGGAGCTTTGTGATCGGGGGTGATGACCCGTTCCAGATGCAGATTCCGGTCCAGAATCAACAATAGGGCTGGACGGCTAGACCCCTTATTCAGACTGTACTTTCCGCCACCGGCTACCGGAATGGGATCGCTCAACGCATAGCCGTTGTTGTTGATATGCAGAACGTGTTCCAGCTTCGTATTGTAGGTTTCGCTCCAGCCCGAATAATTGTCGGAACCGGCGGCGAAATTCCCGTTGATGAGCCCATTCTCCAGAGTTGTTTTGACCAAGGAGACGTCACTGGCTTCCGGTTTGGCACCGGCATAAATCACCCCGAAACTCAGTTCGTGGGCATCATGCAAGGTGGAGAACAGATGCCGGTAGGAGTCTTTTTCCGGAACAATCCGCTGCCAGTCGTATTCATAGCAGCCGTCGACCGGCAGCTCTCCGCGCTGATTGGAAATGCGTAGGAACCAGCGCGCTCCGGGCTCGGTACATTTCATCTTAAAGGTCAAGTCGTAAGCGGTATCCGGCTCGACCTTGAAAGTTTTGATCACCAGTTCTTCCGCCCATAGGCTCAAGGCGAGCACACACACCAATGCCGCTATCCATTTCCGTTTCATGATTACCTCAAACCGATGAGCTTATTTTCCAGATATTCCTGTCGCAATCCGGCAACCAAATGTCCGAATTCCATCCAATCCGGGACAAATTTTTCGAACAATTCCCCGACCTGTTTTTCCGTAAGCTTATCCGTTCCGGCCAATAACTTCCCAGCCTCATCGAGCCGGGCAATCGCCCCTTTCACGGAAGTTTCGAAAAATTCCGGGTCACCGACCTCCCGGTCGGTCCAGAACGTCACCAATTCCTGTTTGCATTTGTTGTAACTGGCCCACGCGCGGCGGACAATGCGCGTTCTGATTTCCAACGCTTGCTCCGACGTCGGCTGCTGCCAGTTGATCTGTCCCCAGGCCCCGGTTTCATGGACCCGTCCCCCCCAGGAAAAACCGCCCGCCGGCGACCACCGGATCAAGCTGAAACGCCACGGCTTGCCATCCAGCGGCAGTTTGTCGTAAAGTGCTTCCCATGGGATAAACGCATAGCAACCGATCTGGTCTTTGACCACTACAACCTCGGTTTTCAGAGAACTTCCCAGATAGCGGTAATGGCTGTGCGCGGAGTTCCAGTCGAAGACATCCGTTTTTCCCGACGGCAGCCGGGTCAGCCATTGGTAATAAGTTTCGCCCTCCGGTCCGGGGGTGAAAAATACCTCCAGTGAACCGATGGTTTTGTCGTTCAACATGCGATCCTCAATTTCTGATTCGCCCAGCAGGAAAAAGATGTGCCAGCCCCGGGCGTCGTACACCATGTAAAACGCGGTGTTCCCAGCGTAATAATCCTTCCGCGTATTGCCGCTGCCGGCGCTATCCCGTCCGGCTGTAATATCGGCAAAAAGCATTGCCGCCGACTGACGGTTGTACTCCTCAAAACGTCCCTCGCGAGCGCTTTGATCCTCGAGCAGATTTGAATGAAACCAGCCGCCCGCCCCTGAGGGCGCATCTTTCACATAACGGCAGTTGTAGACCTTGGTTTTGCGGTTATGCATGGCGTCGGCCATCGCGATTATGGATTGGGCGCTTTCGTCTCGTCCCAGGCTGATCATCTGGGCGGCGGCGGCATTCAGTGCCGCGTATTCACCGGCGGCGGGCAGCTTAAGTTGCGCCGCCTGTTCTTTCAATTCCTGCGAGCTCAGCGGCGCTTGCAAAGCCCGGGAAAACACAAAAGCCTGAAAACGGCTTCCGGTCTCCAGTGATCGATCGGAATAAATGGCGTCGAGCTTTTTCACGGCTTCGGCATTGTTTCCGGAGCCGGCCTCGATCACGGCCTCCAGAAACTGCAATTCCAGTTTCTCCGCCGGTTTTTTGGCCGCCTTGGCGGCTTCTTCGGCATATTTGCGCGCTTTCTCAAAATCTTTTTCGATAATGGCCGATTTCAGGTAGAATATGCTGCCGTTAAAACCGCGCGGAACATTGACCGCCGAAGCGATCATTGCAAGACAACAGAATACGGCAATTAAACAATATTTCATTTTTTCTCTCCAGTCAGGGCATTGTCGATTTTCAGGATATGATTGATCATTTCCATGCGCATAGTGTTCAAGTCAACGTTTTTTTCGTCCATCAAGGCAAGCCACTGCAGGGCTTTCCGACCGGTGTAGACGATGTCAGGGTTTCGGGATGTCATGGCCTCGGCGGCAAGCTGCCGCAGCTTGGTGGCGTAACGGATATCGTCGACGCCCTCCCGGAACCCCTCCCAGGCGATGGTGTCAATTACGTTGTCGCGCGTCGGATATACCAGATTGAAAGTGCGAAAACCGTCCGTGGCGAAATCGTTCCAGATGTTGTTCACGGCTTCGTAATATTTGTAATTGCATGTTCCGTCAAGATCTGTTTTATAAGGAATCATACCGTGGGTACGCCGGATGAAATCAGGATTTTCCGGACCGGTGTGGGGCGCGGCGTAAATCGTGACCTTGCTGCCCATAGCGTGCCATTGCCGAACTGCCGCGGGGGTGACAGAGCCGCCATAATTACTGAAATCCTGATTGTAACCGGCGGGAACCAGGTGCTTGTCCTTGCTGGTCTGGATTACTTTTATTCCCTTGCCATGGATATATTTCCAGCCTTCCCGCTGTCCTTTCAGAATTGCGACAGAGGGTTCGTCCCAGCCGATACCGTACAGATTGCCGTGACCGAACACCTTCTGAAAAGTCTCATAGTCTTTGTCAACCCGGCTCGTGAAATTCTGCCAGGCGTCGGGCTTGCGCGCTTCCGGCTTCTGAACCATGGCATACCAGTCCGTAATCGAGATTCCTCCGAAAATCACATCCGTTTTCAGCGGACTTTCCCGGACCAATTCAAGGGCTCGAACGATGGTTTCGTCGTTTTTCTGGTGCCGTCCCCGGGGACGAACCAGAGGATAGTCGCAACCATGCTCGTGCATATTCACATACTCGGCGGCAATCTTGCGCTCCGCTTTTTTCCAGTCGTTGCCGTTCAGGGCAAGCCGTTCGGCAAGATCGGTGTCGTTATACAGTGAAACATAGAATTTCGCATTCAAATCATAATAAGCCGCCGGTTCGGGCAGGGAAAACGGCAGTACCCTCAACTTGACATTTACAGTTCCTTCCTTTCGGTCACCGGCCAGCAGGCTGATTTCTCCACTGTAGTTACCGGGGGCGGTATCGTCGGGGACTTTCACCGTCAGCCAGAACTGCTTGCCGTAACCGGCCATCAAGGTTACCGGTTGGAGCTTCGCGGCGTCGGACACCGGCATATTGTCATGGCTGAAATAGCCGGGATCGTTCCTGGAAGCATAGCTGATCCAGCGGTATTCGCTCTTGCCGGGAAAATCCACGCGCAGATAGTTGTCTTTGGTACGCTGATCGACCTTGACCAAAGTTTCGTCGTTCAACAGCAGTTCCGGCACCAGCTCCTTCATGGTCGGGTCGGCGAAATAACTGCTCCAGGCTGTTCCGCCCTGATACCAGCATTTCACCACCCGAAGCTTGAGATTGTCTTTGGAAATGACGCCATCCGGACTGTGGAGGTCGGAAACTTCCAGACGCAGACTGTCGATATCCCGGCGGGAAAACAGCATGAACGACGCCGGTTCGAACTCTCCTTTGGCCGCGATCATGCTCAGTTGACCTCCGGGTTTGCCCCCCTCTGGAATACGGTCCGGCAAATATTTATTCGAACTGAGTGGCGGTACGGTATAACTGACAATCGCTTCCGGCCCGGGGGGCAGTGATTCCAGAACCCCGGCCATTACCATCCCCTGCAAGAGGCCGAACGCCAGTGCAGCGGCAATGCAGTGTTTATTACAATATTTCATCTCATTTCTCCTGAATTATTTCACATAAAGCCATTGTCCGGTTCCCGACGGATAGGTCGTGACCGCGATGAACGGAATGATTTCGGATACCGCAAATACCGGGCTCATCGACGATACATGCCCATCCGCGAACAGGATGGCGGCCGTTTTCAGATGGGGATATCCGATCGTTCCGGTATTGGGATCAAACAAAGACAAGGTAAATTTATTGAGGTCACACCTGAAGCCGGTTCCCCAGGAATCGATGTGTTTATCTGCCCGCAACAAGGTTTCGGCTACCCGCTTGATGCGGCTGATCTTATTCACCGGAAGCTGTGGGCAAAGATCACCGTTTCCAATATAACTGTGGGTTAGAGAAGTTTTCGCGTTACTTTTTTTGGTGACATCCGTAAGCTGCGACAGCGTCGAAGGACACCATAATTTGGGCTGTGTCTTGACATCAATGTTCAGTAAGTCGGGCCAGTAGGTTTTTTTGGCGTCGTCATAATAGGCCGGACAAAAATAATCATCGCTTTCACTGGAGTAAAAACTCTCATACGTTCCGATCTGTTTCAGATTGTTCATGCACGATGTTTTTCTGCCTTGTTCCCTCGCCCGGCTCAACGCAGGCAACAGCATGGCAGCCAGAATGGCGATGATTGCGATCACCACCAGAAGTTCAATAAGTGTAAAATTTCGCCTCATCCTAAACTCCTTTTTCTATGGTATTGATTAAACGGGTTACCGCGTGAGCGATGTTATCTTTGCCGAAAAGCTCCAACTGGATTTTTTCATCAAAAAATACTGAATCGTAAGGATCGATATTTCTCTGGGTCGAAACCAATACATAGGGGCGTACCGCCGGTTTTTTCAACAGACAATATTTAATATAGCCGACACAAGGCTCACCATAAACAAAAATAACGTCAGGTTGGTTCCGAAAAAGCTCACCACATTCCTGAAAACCGTCCGCCCGGCAGGGATAAATAAGTTTCTCGCTCGACCCGGGACTGAGAGTCCGTACCGCCCGCGTAAATCCGCGGTGTGTTTGCTCGTCGGAAGCACAGCGCGGCTCACCACCCAGCAAAGCGCCGATCTTTTTCCCGGCAAAGGGCCGCAGATACTTGAGCATGCTCTCATAGAACAGGTTTTCCAGATCAATCCGCTCCTGCGGATGTTTCTCCGAAATATTGTAGTTTCCCAGAACCATATACGGAAGATTGAACGGCTCGATTTTCTTCAACAATGCATCATCCACAACTCCCGAAAACAGGATTCCGTCAAACTGCCTATTCTGGCGCAAATACTCGTCCAGTTCCACGCCATGATCGAAATTCGAATGCAGTCGAACGTCATATCCCAGGAGAGAAGCGGCATTGTACACATTGGAAATCGTACGCCCGCTGGCCATGGGATTGGATTTTTGCACATAAAAACACAATCGGTAGAAACGTCCGGCTTGCAGCAGCGGGTTGACGAATATGCCCCGCTTGGTTTCCGCATACACGTAATTCATGACCGCCAGACGAGATATCGCATAATGGGCGACTTTGCGCCCCACACCGTATTCTTCGGCTATTTCGCGCACACTTGGCAGCTTACTCCCCGGCCGGTAAACTCCGTCATGAATTTTCTGGACGAAATCATTGACCACAGTTTTATACTGAGGACAGTTTTCCGTTTCTTTGACCTTCTGCTTTTCGATCATGATTCAATAATGGTGACAGTTGAATTAAAATTTTGGCGACAGTTCTATTATAACACTACCGTCATCAAAAAGCAACTGCACCAAATGAAATAATCCATATTTTTGGATCAATTCGGGTTTTTCCTCAACTCCGTCAATAAGCTGTCGCAGGATCAGAGCATGGCGTATATGTCCTTGTCTCCGTCGAACTGGCGAATGTATTCAACATTACGGCAAGCTTGATTTTTCAAATCCCATGCCCACTTTTCGAAAGTGCGCCCGGAAAAGTTGATATGATTTTTTTAAAAGGCTATTGATTTTTTCGGGACTTGGTGTTATAATTTGATTTGACATCAAATCATCGCAATTGCACAAATAGGTACGACGATAGATTGGACGTTAAATCAGGAAAAACTGAATGAGAATCACAATTAAGACAATTGCGGAAAAGATCAACATTTCCAATCAGGCCGTATCGGCGGTTTTGAACGGCAAAACCAATTGCCGGGTCTCACAGGAAAAGCGGGAGCTGATCCTGAATACCGCCAGGGAAATGGGGTATACCTCCAGTGTCAGTGCTCAAATCATCCGCGGCAAAACCACGAAAACCACCGCCATGTTATTCAGTAGCCCTTATGCACAGAATGAAGAACATCTGACCCGGATGGCCTGGAAGTTGATGAACCGTTTTAACCTGGCCGGCTACGGTTGCCTCTATGCCCTGGCCCGGAAAAATATAGACGATAACCTGAAGATCGTCAAAGATTTGATTTCCCGGGGTGTGACCGTATTTGTTTTCATCGGTTCACCAACCGGCCGGAACGAATTGGAGGCACTGATTCAGAGTTATAAATACACAGTGGTTTTCTATGGTACCGACGCGGCCCGCCGTTATGTCAATTCCAGTTTTGACGATGCCTTGAAAACAATTATAGATCATTTCTTTGCCCGCGGGTATTCCCGGCTTCAAACCCTTTTTGGGAAAGCCCGAATTTTCGATCTGTATAAAATATTTCCGGATATGACGCCGGAAGAAGTGAACCGGCGTTATGTTTGCGAAAATCAAATGCTGAAAATCTGGAACCAGGGCCTCGATGAACTGATCGCCGTAGGATATCAGGGAACCGCCGGCCTGCTGAGCGAAAAACCGGATACTCAGGCGATCTTTTATCATTCGGATGCTCTCGCGCTCGGCGGGGCTCAGTACCTGATCGAACACGGGTACCGTATCGGTGAAGACATTCTGATTGCGGGGATCAACAACACGGTGGCCATCCGCAACCACGCATTTCCGATCTCATCGGTGGAACACGACATCGCCAGGATTACCGATTGTATTTTCGAAGAAGTCTTCCGGGAAGACGAATGCCGGATTGTAATCCCGGCGAAAGCCCATATCCGCGATCGTATCGATTACACCAAATATATACTCGATCAGGGTGAGAAATCAACCACAGGGAATAATGAAAATTAATAAAAATAACCAGGAGTCCAAAAATGGAATCTAAGAAAAGAATAAATTTTACACTCATTGAATTGCTGGTGGTGATAGCGATTATTGCCATCCTCGCGGCAATGCTGCTGCCGGCCCTGAGCAAAGCCAGGGACAAGGCGCAGATGGCCAAATGCGCCGGACATCTGAAACAGCTCGGCACCGCATTGAATGTTTATGTGTCGGACTATGATGACAACGTGCCGGACATGAATGCTCCGGGCGACGCCACCAATGCAACCCGGGTATCAACCCGGTTCATCAATCGCACGGATATGTTTGTGGGATTGGGGAAATTCTGGTCGTCGGGCACTGGCGACTACAGAATCAAACCCACCGGCAGTATCACGAATAACTCCATTTTCTACTGTACCTCCCCCCGGGATTATGCCAACTCCAGAAAGACAGAGGCAAGCACGTACTATTGGGGTACCAGTACCGACAATATCTATGGCTCCTACACCACGCTTAATGTTTACCGAATCCCCGCAGTGGTAAATACTTATAAACTCACCGTTACCAGAGCACAGAACGGCACCGGCAAAATCGCGGACCTGACCGCGGACAATACCCCGTTCGCCTGGGATTTCTTCGAAGGCACCGATACCGGGCATAAAAACTCCGCGCACTGGCAAGGGGCGAAAGCCCTGTTCAACGTCATGTACTGTGACGGCCGGGTCGTCCAACACAGCGCCCTCATCTCCACTTATAACCAGGTCAGCACCAAAAATGCCTATCAGGTCGTTATGGAAATCTGGCGGAAAGAATAAGAAAATTACGAATTACAAATTAAAAACCGAAGGAAATTGTGATGAAAAAATTGTTGTTGATACCGTTGTTTTTGCTGGCTCTTGTCCAACTTGGGGCAGAGTCGGTGCCGGTCGGGAAATATTTGCCGCAGGATGCGAAGCTGGATGGCTCGCAGGACTTGTTGCCTTATCTGCAGAAAGCCGTCGATGAAAACCAGGATGTAGTCCTCACCGGCAGCAAGGACGCCGCCAAACCGCTGGTCTACGGCATCAAAATCAAGGAAAATAAAAGCGGACTGGTCATCCCTGCCGGGCACACGCTGCGCGGTGAAACCGGGGCGGAGCTGAAACGCCTGCCATCCGCCGGCAAGGTCATTGTCACCGGCAAATCCGTACACCTGGCCGGAATCGTCGTCAACGGCAACAAAGCAGCGCACTGGCCCGAATTCCAGGATCTCGGCAAAACCGATATGGGCATCGTGGCCGGCAGCAACAACCTGATCGAAGACTGTTACATCTACGAGATTCCCGGCATCGCCTTCGGCACCTACGCCGACAACAGTACGTTCCGGCGCTGCAAGACCAAAAACGTCGGCTATATCGACGTCAAATTCAAGGCGGATTTCTATCAGGGCAAATGGGATAAATGGAGCGGTGACGGCTTTTATATCCGCGGCAACAATAATATCGTCATGGACTGCGATTCGGAAGATGCGTTCCGCTGGGATTACACCACTTGCCATGAAAACAGCGGCAACACCATGTATATCAATTGTACCGGACGCGACCTCCGTTGGCGCAGCTATGGCTTCATTGATATCGAAGGTTGCGACGGACTCGGCTCCACCATGATCAACTGCAAAAGTCCGGACGGTACCATCTCCATCTCCACCAACGGCTCGAAACTGATCAACTGCGAGGCCACCCGGTTCAATATCCACAATACCAATCAAGTACTGCTGCTTAACAACCGCACCCTCGGCGGCGGCATGGCCGTCGGCGGCTGGTCGTCCGCCAAGAACAGCCAGGTCAAAGGCGGCGCCTCACCCATGGTAATCGGCAACGAAATCAACCGTTCCTCGGTTGGCCCCGGAGTCGTGCAAACCGCCGACTGGTCGTTCAGCATTTTCTCCACCGACGGCGCCGGGCTGGTAGCCGACAACGTTCTGAATGAGTTCAAAGGCCAGGCCGGTACCGGCCCGGGCATCAAACTTGACAATGTCCCCAACTACGCCAACGAAGTCAAATACGGCACTTATCAGGCCCCCGCCAGAATACTCGACGACGAGGCCAAAGCCGAAATCGACCAGCAGGTCCGTGCCAAAATGATGGAATTCGCCCAGAGCATCCCGAAAATCCTGGCCCGGTTGAAAGTCAAATCCACCGTAGTAGCCTCGACCTTCGCGCCGATCCAAAACAAATTCATCCTCGACACCGACGACAAAGGCATCGCCGAAAAATGGGAAGCCAAACGCCCTGAAAACCTGCGGGACATCCTGATCGGCAAACACTGGGACAGCCAGATCGGCCAATACTCCGGGGTCGCCTGGTATTTCATCGACCTGCCGCTGGACGAAGACCTGCAGCACAACTGCGACGAAGTCTACCTGCTTTTCGGCGGCATCGAGGGAAACGCTACCGTCTTCATCAACGGCCAACAAGTCGGCGAGAGCAAAAAGAGAGGCGAATTTATCATTAAAGTGCCGAAAAAAGACCTGTTCTTCATGAACGAACGCAAATTGAACAACCTTACCGTCCGCGTCTACCGGCCGAGCGGCATGGGCGGCATTCACGGCCCCGTGGCTGCGGTGTTGACCAAATAAATTTATAGTCCACGAATACTCGATTTGCTGAAATATCAGGACCACTCCGACAGTCCCAATTGCTCGCGCCTCAGCTTGCGGTATTGGGTCGGGGTATAGCCGAGATGGCGCTTGAACAGCCTGGAAAAGGCGGCCGGATTCTCGGCCCCTTGCTTCCAGGCGATTTCTTCCACAGTGTAGTCGCTGTGAACCAGCAGTTGAGCGGCCCGGAAAATCCGGCGGTTGTTGCAATATTGCATCAGCGGAGTACCGAACTTGGCGGTGAAAAGATTTGAAAGGTAAGTCGGATTCAGGTGCATGATCGAGGCGAGATGAGCGAGGGTGATTTCCTGATCCAGGTTCTTTTCGATATAATTCAACAGCTTGATAAACCGGGGGTGTTGACCGCTGGAATTGTGGCTGCCGCCCAGCATGGTTTCATAAAACGGACGCAGCAACAGGGTTAACGCGGCTTTGGCTTCCAGTTCGCTCAATTCCGGGACCGGATATTTTTTTTGACTGTGGGCGTCCGGATACCATTTCATGAGATGCTCAAACAGCATCCGGCATTCCTCTCGATTAACAACGGGAAGCTCATAAAGCGGGGTTTCGATATTGAAAATATCCAATTCGGAATCCATCATGAAAACATTGAAATGGCTCCAATATTTGACCAGCCGTTTGGGGCAGGACACTTCCGTGGCGGCATAGGGGAGAATCAAAAAAATATACCCGGGGCGGAGGTGGTATTGGCGTCCATTGTAGATAATATACCCTTCTCCCTCCACGGGAAAATATAAACGGGCAAACGGAATGATCAGACGGACCGGATTGATATTCGGAGTCCGCCATTCTTCGTGCAGTTCCTGGAGCCGGGCCACTTCGACGGCGATCCGGGCGTTTTTGATAATATCCAGCATATAACCCCTTAATCTGTAAAATGTGTCAACAGTGCTGTATTTTGCACTGCATTTCACCAGAGAAAACTGTTTACAGATTTTACCTTACCATGTATAATATAATATAGCAAGGAAAAATAAAAACAACTGACAAGGAAAATTCAATGATCAAGCTTCGCGAAAAATTCTGGCTGTGGGGGCAGAGTCCCAACTCCCACATTTCACATAAACTCCTGCCGTCACGTATGACCGCCCTGGAAGGATGTACTTATTTCGGCATCGACCGCTGCTGCCGGGTGGTTATGTGCAGTCATCCCCGCCCACCGTTCGACCAGGAATCGATTGCCATGGAACCGCTCCAAGAAGTGGTCTGGTCGATTGTCGGGGCCTGTGGCACTGTGGAAAACAACAACGGCAAGGGCGATATCGACGAGGTCATCCGCCAGTCGAATATGTTCGACAACATCACTGGCGGTGTTTTCGACGACTTCTTTGTCAGTCAGGCCCGCCGCGACGCTTTTCCTCCGGATGCCATGGCCAAAATCCGGCAACAACTGAAAACCGAGGCGAGGCGTCCGCTTGATTTATGGATGGTCGTCTACGCCACCAATCTGGAATTGCCGATTCAGGAATATCTTGATCTCTGTGATGTCATCACTTTCTGGACCTGGAAAAGCGAACAACTCGAACAGATGGAGGAAAATTTTGACCGGCTTATTGAAATGACCCCCGGCAAGCGCCATATTAACGGCTGCTATATGTACGACTACGGCAACAACCGTCCGATGCCGCTTGATATCATGAAAAAGCAGGCGAAAAAATACGAAGAATGGATGCTTTCCGGCAAATCCGACGGACTGGTTATATGTTCGAACTGCTGTGCCGACGTCGGCCTCGAAACCGTTCCATGGACCCGCGACTGGCTCAAAGAACTCGGTCAGGTCGAAGTTTAAATAAGGATGAAAATTATGAGAATACATTTAATCACAGCCATGGTTATCACAGTTCTTTCCTGGATGTTTTCATTAACCGCCGGAACCTTGCAGGAAGATTTGACAGCCTATCTTTCCGGTGATGATATGAAACCATCGGTTCCGGGCTGCAAAATTCTTAATTCCGTCCGGTTGCGCCCCGGGAAATTCGGGCAGAGTTTTCTGATCGAACGGCGCACGAAAAACCTTGCCGATCCGGCGGACATAATACTTGGTCAGGACGCCACGCTGAACGGTCCGGGCAATACGTTGAAACTGCCGGCGGACGGTTTTGCCGCACTTCCGTTGCCGCAGATCAAACCCGGAAACAGCAATTGTCTCTCCTTCGTCTATAGCGGAAGCGGAAAGATCACGGTAACGCTGGACTCCGGAGCGGGTTCCGTCACCCTTGCCGAGCTCGATGCGACGGCCAATCCACAGCCGGCGGCCATTTCCGTCATCCCGAATTTCGGCAATACCACGCTGAAAATCAGCTCGAAACAACCGGTGACACTGGATAATCTGATGTTTGATGCCGGAATACCGTTTGCCAACACTTATCATGCCCCCGGCAATGCCCGCAATTCCGACTGGATATCACTTCCGCCCGAGCTTTTTGACCGCACCTCCGGCGCTTTCGTCTGTTGGCTCAAGGCTCCGTGGCTCCAAGGGTATTCCGATGTTTCCGGAATCGGGATATTGAGCGTCCGCTGGGCCGAAAAAACCGAAGGGAGATTCGGAGCCAACTACCTGAAACGGATTACCGTCTGGAACGGAAATCTGTTCGATATCAACAATGCGGCGGCAGTCGAACTCAAGCTCAAGGATATCAAGGCGAAGCCGGTAGACGGTTGGCACCACTTTGTCTTCAACTGGAAATTTGACGACGGTAAAATGACGCTGGGAATTATCGTCGACGGAGAACCGCACGCCGAAAAGACATTCTCCCATCAGCTCAATTCCGAACCCATTGATTTCACCATCGGGTATATGGCCAGCCATTATCTCAACGGACAGATCGACGATATCGCGCTTTTCAAGCGTCCTTTGAGTCTGGATGAAGTCAGGAAAATATTCTCCGCCGGGCTTCCTCTGCCGGAAGCAATCAAATAACCGTTAATTAAGGAAACTCGGAAATGCGAAAAATCATTCTCGTTCTGCTTGTTTTATCCGGGGTACCGGCGATTTTCGCCGCGTCGCTCGAGATTGTCCGAAACGGCAAAAGCGATTACAGCATCGTGATCAATTCCAAGAGCCCTTCCGGCGTCCGCATGGCCGCGAACGATTTGCAGGAATATATACGAAAGGCGACCGGGGCCAATCTGCCGGTCGTCAGCCGGGAACAACCCGGCGAAGCCCCCGCTTTCCTGCTCGGTTTCATCCCGGTGGATAAGCCCGAGAATTTTATGGTCAGGACCGCCGGACGCAATATCCATATTTCCGGCTACGACACGGAAGGCCGGATTTTCGATCCGAACCTGGCCGATGGGGCCAAGGTCGGAACCTGGTACGGAGTCTCCGATTTCCTGGAAAAACAACTCGGGGTCCGCTGGTTCATGCCGGGAGAACTCGGTGAATATGTCCCCCACCGGGACGTCTGGACGGTACCGGAACTCAATTATACCGAAGCCCCGCGCATGGAATACCGCAGCATGACCCGTATCGTACCCTATCCGATCAACGACACACCCAAAGAAAATGTCCGGGCGGCCCAACTGTTCCTGCGGCGCAATCGTGACGGCAACGTTGAACCCTGGTGCGGATGGCACAGTTGGCGGCATGATTTCCCTGCGAAGAAATACTTTGCCGAACATCCGGAATGGTTCGCCATGGTCGACGGCCGCCGCTCCAGCGACGATCCCGGCGGCTACGGGCTGAAAATGTGTACCACCAATCCGGAGGCGCTCGATCAGTATGCGAAGAACCTGATCGCCGCCCGCAAAGGCTGGAAACAGCCCTGGATGCTGAGTCTCACTCCCAACGACAGCGGAAATTTCTGCGAATGCGAGAAATGCACGGCTCTTGACGACGGCATCCGGCCGGATGGCTCACGCATCATAACCACCCGCATCGTAACCTATGCCAACGAGGTTGCCCGGCGCGTCAGGCGCGAGCTGCCGGATCAGAAATTCGGCCTGTTGGCTTATGCCATCTATTATGAAGGCGTGAGCAAAGTCAAAGTCGATCCGTCCATTACGGTCACGGAGGTGCTCAACGACACCGGAGTGGGCTACTACGACCCGGCCCGGCGGGCCGAACACCGGAAAAATCTCAAAGCATGGCGTGAAGTTCTGGAAAAACTTTATTATTATTGCACGCCCGCAGGCATGGGCGGCATGGAATTGCCTTGCCATCAGTTCGAGAATATCAAGATGCTCTTCGACGATATTTACGCCGCCGGAGTCACCGGTATTGCAATGAACAATGGCACCAGTTTCTCCTCATCCGGCTTGAACAATTACTTCTATCTGAAATTTGCCTGGGCGCCGCCGGCGGACCCGGAAAAACTGTATTCGGAGGCCCTGCGCGATTGTTACGGCCCGGTGGGAGCGCCGGTCATGAGAGAATATACCGCCGAAATTGAAAAACGCCTGGAAAAATTCGCCCTCGCCAAAATGGACGAAGACATCTCCCTCGGCTATATCAAGCGTTATCCCGGCATCATCAGGGATATCTATCCCGGACTCGCCGAGGCGTGGCTCCCGAAACTCAAAGAAGCCGCGGCAAAAACCCCCGACCGCGGACAGCAGGCCAGACTCCAAACCGTCATCGATAATCTCGAATATTGCATGGATACCGTAAAATTGTATCAAATCGCCACTCAACTGATCTCCGCCTCGTCCCCCGATCCCCGGCTGGCCGCAACCGCCGATAATCTGGCCGCCCACCGGGAGGAGCTTTTGCAAAAACAGAGCACTCTCCCCGGCAGTCTTATCCGGCGCTATTCAGAGAGAACCGAAAAGATGTTCAAGCTGCCGTTTGACCGCAAAATGTTTGCCGCAATAATCACCGCACAGGCAGCCAAGCGCGCCAACGCGGAACGGGGCGGCACTCCACCGGCCATTGATGGCAAACTCGACGATGATTTCTGGAAAAAACTGCCGGTCCAACGCATCGACACCGACGGCAACGGAGTGAAACTCGCGGTTGGCGCCGATGTCAGGATCGCAGTGACGGAAGACGCTCTTTACCTTGGGATTCACTGCGAAGAACCCCTGGCTGATAAAATTGCCGATACCGGCAGGCAGGCCGACAGTCCGGTCTGGAACGAAAATTGCTTTGACGTCTTTATCGATCCCTCCGGACAGGGCCAGAGTTATTACCAGTTGGTGTTCAATTCACTTGGCACGGCGCGGAGTTTCAAATACTTTCCGAAGTCGGCGCCATGGGAATCCGGAGCGGAAATCAAAACCTCCCGCGACAAGAATTCCTGGACGGCTGAAGTCAGAATTCCGCTTGCCTCGTTGACCGCCAAAGCGAATGTGCGCGGTGATATCTGGGGCGTAAATTTCTGCCGCATCCGCCATACCGTGCAACCGGCTGAGTATAGTTGCTGGAGCCCGACTTTCGGAAGCTTCCATCGTCCTGAACGATTCGGAAAATTGGTCATAAAGTGAAATAGGAGAAAAGTGATGAAGAAAACAATTTTTACCCTCATTGAACTCCTGGTGGTGATCGCGATCATCGCAATCCTCGCGGCGATGCTGCTGCCGGCGCTGAGCAAAGCGCGGGAAAAAGCAAAAAGCATTGCCTGTATCAGCAATCTCAAACAAATAGGATTTGCCCTGCATAATTATTACGGCGATTACGACAGTTATATTCCGGACGCGGGAACGGGAAACGACCGATGGTCGACGCGCCTCTCGGTTTATCCCTACCCGAATAATTCTTTCCGCACGGCTCCGACGGCGGAAAGGTCTGCCCTCTGGAAGAAAAGCATTTTTGCGTGTCCGTCGGATAAACATAAAGATGTCTGCGGCAACTTCTATGCGGCTTGCATTTCTTATGGCATGAACAACATCATCGCTTCTTCGTCGCCCAGTTCCTGGACGAATACGCCATGGCCGTTGAAAACATCGCATATTCCCTTTCCAGGCGGTCATCTTTTCGCCGCGGAAATCAAGCCATTTCCATCCTCACCCTGTGCTTCAGGCGGCAGTCATTACCTCGCATACTATAAAAGCGTGGCCGATGTTGTCGGCAATATCAGTCCGAATCACAATGTAAGTTCAGCAAATGCCTTGATGATCGACGGCAACGCCAAGACGGTTCCCATGCAGCTCCTGCAGCCGTCAGACGGGAATCTGACCGGAAGTCATCAGCCATGGAATGTCTACCTCAAAAAAGATGTGGTCCTGCTGCCGTAATATTGTTTTTCATAAACTCCTTTTTATGGCACTTGAACTCAATTAGGGGGAGAGGTATATTAATCTTCTGTGTTAAAATTACAGGATGGTTAATGGAGTATGGATTTTTTACATAATGTCGATTGGCAAAGTTTGCTTAATACCTATGGTTATTGGGCTATTTTGCTGGTGACATTTCTGGAAGGCGAAACCATCGTTATCATGGCCGGTATGGTGATTGCCGGCGGCAATATGTCTTTTGCGGGGGTGATATGCTGTGCATTGGTCGGCAGTATGTTGAGCGACCAGCTGATGTTCAGCCTCGGCAAATGGAAGGGCAATGCCATTCTTTCGAAGTTTCCCAGGCTGAACCGCAAAAAGAAAAGGGTTTTGCGGTTGTTGCTGAGATATGACACGCTCCTGATCATCGGATTCCGTTTCGTTTACGGAATCCGGAATATTACTCCGATCATCCTGGGAACCAGCCGGATCGGCTTTCGGCGTTTCCTGGTTTTCAATTTCATCGGGGCGGCCTGCTGGTCTGTGGTGTTCACTGTCGGCGGTTATTATTTCGGGCACGCCATGATCAAAATCTGTGAACTTTTCGGTAAATCCGTGATCAGTGTCGCGGCTTGCATGGTGGCGCTGTTCCTGGCCGGTTATGCCCTCTTCTGGGTCTGGCGAAGACGGAAATTATCGAAACAGCCCGAGTCGACCTGATATGAATTTTCTGCAGAATATCGACTGGCAAAGCTTACTTGATACTTATGGCTACTGGACTATTCTGCTGGGAACGTTTCTGGAGGGGGAAACCATCGTCATTCTGGGCGGGATGTTTGCGGCCAACGGCAATTTGTCTTTCCACGGAGTCGTGTTTTGCGCCATGTTCGGCAGCATATTGAGCGACCAATTGATGTTCTGCCTCGGCAAGTACCGGGGGAATAAACTCCTTGCTCGCTTTCCCCGGTTGCATGCCAAGAAGGAAAAGGCGTCGGAATTGCTGCGGAAATACGATACCCTGCTGATTGTCGGTTTCCGCTTCGTTTACGGTCTCCGGAACATCACTCCGATCATCCTGGGGATGAGCGGGATTTCATTCCGGCGCTTTCTGATTTTCAACATCATCGGGGCCTCCTCCTGGGCTGTATTGATCACCGCCGGAGGGTATTACTTCGGACACGCCATGCTCACGGTACTGGAGTTTTTCGGCAAATCGGTTTTTCATATCATCATCGGGGCGGCGGTGCTGCTGCTGATCGGATGTATCATATATATCGCCCTGGAGAAGCGCAAAAAAAAGCGCTCCTGATATTTATCGGCGGATAAGCTCCAGCTCGAACTCCAGTTTCAGATTGATTCTCCGGAAATCCGTAAGTTGTTCAAAACGGTCGTAAACGGCATTGAAGAACGGAATATTGGCTTGTTCCTGGACTCGGTAGTGGTACAAATTCCTGTTTTTCGGGATATTTTTCATTACATTGTCCGGCAATGAAATGGCGGACAGGATTGGCGCATCCTTATTGAAGGCGGAGAAACAGCCGCTGCGGATATTTTCCGGTTCGATTCGGTTTAATACGATTCCCAGTTCGGCGGCCTTTTCCATCGCACCCCGGGTGAAATCGCGGTAATAAAAACGGTCCTGCGGTCCGGAAATCAGGATCAGTTCGCGCAAATGCCGCTCCTCATGCAATCGCTTGATGCTTTCCGCTCCGATATAGTAATTGTCGCCGGTGACCTGGTTGTATGGAAGATTCTCCGGGACGTCGCAGGCGAAATCCCCCAGAAATATCACCGGAGTTTCCAAATGCAGACAGATTTCGATTTCCTCCAGGCTCAGCGACGGCGCGCAAATCAGCAACGCATCGGAGTGGAGAGGCCCGAGCAAGCGTTTCAATTCAATAATAAAAGCGCCAGGCTGAACCAGTTCCACCAGCCGGACAGTGAAATTATAGCCGCTCCGGCGATAAGGGGCCTGAGCGATCCGCAGGAAATTTTCCGGATAAGGGTTCAAGGTCTGCCCGGTTTTGTAAGTCAGCAGCAAAGTAATGTCCCGCCCGCGTGAGGTTTGCGCCGGGCGCACAAAAGTTCCCTTGCCCTGTTCGCGCCTGATCAGGTGCTCTTCTTCCAGCCGGTCGAGAGCGATTACCACAGTACGCGGGCTGACATTGTATTCCCGGGCCAATTCCCGGACGCCCTTCAGGGGCAATTCCGTGGCGGCGGCATTTTTCTTTATGGTTTTGCGAAGGGCGGAAAGTACCTGTTCGCCTTTGGTCAAGGTCTTGAAAGCGCGCATTTCAGATTTAATCTCCAATTTATATTAATATAACCCGCAGGCGGGAAAATTGCAAGGGAAGATTGTTTTATTTTAATACAGTAGTAAACACTTAAATGTCTATATTCAAGTATATTTATTATTTTTAAAAATATTTTATAAAATGTTATTGACATTTCGACGCACGGTTGTATAATGATTAACAGAACTTATTTTAAAAGGTATATTTTATGGAAAAGTTCCGGAAAAGAAAAAATTTCACACTTATTGAATTGCTGGTAGTTATAGCGATTATTGCAATTCTTGCTGCCATGTTGCTGCCCGCGCTGAACAAAGCCCGGATCAGGTCCAGGCAAATTACCTGCCTCCATAACCTGAAAACCACCACTGTGGCGTACTTCAACTATGCCGGGGATCATGACGATTTTATCGCGCCGGGGAGTTTTACCGATTGGAATGACATCCTGGAAAAAGTCGCCGCGTATGGAGGCGGAGTCAGTAACCCCAAGAATAATATGAACGGCCTTTTTGGCTGTCCCGATGTGGCGATCGGGACATTCAGCTCCCGCGCGCCGACGGCGGCTCCCGGGTATTCGAACTGGCAAAGCGGCCCGGGAACCTCCAAGGTGCGCTGTTATCCCAATTTATATTTCTATTACACCGGCAGCGCGTACGAAGAACAAACTCCGAAAATTTCACGTATAAAACCCGCCTCGCAAATGGCGATGGTCGGCGACGGGCTGTATTATGCAGTCAGCAACAAGACCAATGGTTATCCCATGGCTTTTCGGCACGGATCGAGTTTCCAGATACCGCAATATTCCTCCACGGCCCCTACTTCGCTTAACCAGATTAAGGATAATTGGTATTCGGTGAACGGAGTCGCCAACCTGGCTATGGTCGATGGCCATGCCGAGGGCATGAAGGTATATGACTGGGAACGGCGGCTGAATGAAAAAACGTTATTCTATACACGTCAGGATTGAGAGTTTCAACATGTGCGAATGGTGGAAACAAGGAATCTTTTTTGTGGGCGGCTGGCATCCGTTGGCGGCCAGACTGCGCCGTACCGTCAACCAGAGTGTTCTTCTGGAAAGCCAGTATGACTGGGAAACCGGCGACGAGCGGCTGAAAAACCTTGCCGCCAACCATGTCGACCTGATAATCGCCCCTTATGACCGCGGACTTGGCCCCTCCGACGCCGTGCCGGAACAGGAAAGAATCAGGGAATTCGCGGTTCGCTGCCGCCGGCACGGCATTAAACTGGGAGTGTATCTGGCCAACAGTATTTACTTCGAATCCATGCTCAAAGATTATCCGGATTGCGCCGACTGGGCCATTCATAATTCCGGCGGTCAATTTGCCAATTACGGGGGCGAACAGACTTTTCGCTGGATTGCCTGCTTCAACAGCCCGCCGTGGCGGCAGCGCATGAAAGGTATTATTCACCGGGCCATTACGGAAGTTGAGGCGGATTTGCTGCATTTTGACAACCTGGCGGTCTGGCCGGAGCCGGATTCGTGCCATTGCCATTGGTGTCAGGAAAAATTCCGGGCATATTTATCCCGGAAATACCCCGATGCCGCGACTCAGAAGGCCCGCTTCGGCATTACCGGGTTCGATACTTTCAGCATTCCGGTTTTCTACAACAATTTCCAGCCGGCATGGAGTTTCGAGCGCTTCGCCAATCCGCTGATTCAGGACTTTATCGACTTCCGCTGCCAAACCGTCACCGACTATATCAACGAGCTGGGCGGTTACGCCCGCAGCCTGAAAAGAGACATCGTCATCGACGCCAACGGCCAGTCCGTTTCCGGGGTCAACAAAGCGTTTCTCTATGGCTGCGACCCGGAGCGGCAGCTTGCCGAAGTCGAGATCGCATGCGACGAAAATCCGGATTTCCGGCCGGACCCGGCCGTGGATGCAATCAAGCCGGAAATACTGTCGTTTCGCGGCATGAAGCAATCCCGCCAGTTCGGCAAAGGCGTTTTCGCGCAGTTTCGAAACGCCTCGAGCCTGGCGTTCAATCTGGCATTTGGCGGTTCGCCGGGGATTTATATGGGTTGGGGCTATGCCGAAAATAATATCAATGAATTGATTCCTCTGCCCGGCGAAATTCAGGACTTGCTGGCTTTTTTCCGCAAATACCGCCATTATTTCGGCGTGGTGCAATGTACCGCGCGAGTCGCGGTCTGGCGCAGCAGCCGCTCCCTCCGTTATATTTCGTCCTGGACTCATCTTTCGTCCGCGGTGATGGAACAACTTCTGTTCAACCGGAAAATTCCGTTTACCATCGTTAGCGACAACGATATGGACAAGTTCGATTTATTGATTGTACCCGATGCGGAATATTTATCGGACAGCGAAGAAAAACGGATCATGGAAATGGTGAAAAACGGGAAATCGGTATTGATCACCGAGTACACCGGTTCCTACAAAGACAACGGGCGCAAGCGGCATATTCCCGCGTTTCAAGAGATGTTCAAACTGCCGGAATTTACCGATGAAATTGAAAAGGAAAACGGCATCTTCGATCCGTCCCGCCAATTCAGCCCGAACCCGGCCAAGCTGAATGAGTTTCCGATTTACGTCGAATACGGTGAAGGGCGGGCGGTTTACCTGCCGGAGATCCGATACCGCCATCAACCCGGTGAATTTCAGAGCAAATACAATATTCACTATAACGGCATCGACAGTCGTTATTGGAAAGAACCGGGCAACGCGGTGGAAATCATCGAAGCACTGGAATGGCTGTACCCGCGACTGTATCCGGTCAAGGTCACGGGAGCGCCAGCTGTTTATTTGGATACCCTGTCTCATGGGCTGGTTCTATACCGGACGGATGGGGAGCGCCCGGTCGACTTGAGGGTGAAGATACCTGTTCCGCAATGCCGGTTGTTGCTGCCGGAAAACGATGAACCGCTGATTCTGAACGGCAAAAAAAGTTCGGATTTTTATGAAATGAAGCTTCCATCCGTCCGGCGTCTGGCTTTGGTGATTTATGAATCAAATGAGAAGGAGCTTTTCTGATGAACAAACTGATGCTGCTGATATTCGCGTTGCCGTTTTTTCTGATTGCCGGGGTCAAAATCGAGCAGGTGGTCATTCCGGATGCTGCCGATCCGTATGAAAAACTGGCTGCCGCCGAATTCGCGGAATATTACCGGAAAATGACCGGAATCGAGGTCAAAATCTCCAACCAGAATATTCCCGCCGCCGGAGTTCTGTACCTGGGACGGGCGGTTCCCCCGCAAAGTGTATTTGCGTTGAAAGAACTCGACGATACCGGACGGTACGGCGGCTACCGGATTCGAGGAAAGAACGGCAACTTCTACATTACCGGCAACAATTGCCTGGCCACCCCCATCGGGGTATACCGTTTCCTGGAGCAACTCGGAGCGCGTTTTTATGCTTCGGATTGTGAAATCGTCCCAGGCGGCGGCAACGGCGAATTCGCCGAAAACCTGGATATTCTCGACGTGCCGGGGTATCATGTCCGCTCGGTGAATTACTGGCTCAAGCAGGGGGCTTCGATTTTCAGTACGCGAGCTCAGCGCTGGCGCATGGGCAACAATGCATTTCATACCGAAACCATGCTTTGCGACCCGAGGGCGTACGCGGAGAAGCACCCCGAATACTACGCCATGGACCGCTTCGGCAAGCGCATGCCCGAATATGTCTCCAGCGGCGAGGTTTATCCGGGTTCCAAGCGGATGGAAAAATTGAAAACTTATCAGGACCTTTACCGGCACGATGTGCATTTGTGTTACAGCAATCGGGATGCGGGGCGGGCGGTGTATGAGAACGCTGTCATGTGGGTCAAGGGAATGCCTTATGCCTGGGGTTTTATCCTGTCGCCAATGGATGGAGACGGATTTTGCGCCTGTCCCGAATGCCTGAAACTCGATACCGAAAAGCGCTCGTATACCGACCGGGTGATTTATTTTTTCAACCCGGTCATCAACGCCTTGAAAGCGAAGTTTCCGGAAACCGATTTTATCACTCTGGTGTATTATATGTGCCTGAGGCCGCCGCAGCGGGAAAAGATGTCGGAAAACGCTATCGTCATGCTCTGTCCGTATACGCCGGAAGTCAAAGACCGCGGGCATTGGTTCGACCATCCGGCCAATGCCGAATTCATGCCTTTTTACAATTACTGGATCAAACATCCGGGCGGGGTTTATATCTATGAATACACCGTCGCCTATTCCATCAGCCTCTCTTTTCTGCATGAGCAGCATGTCTACCGGATCAAGCGTTATTATCAGGACGGGGTGCGCGGATTCCACTGCGACGGGCGCAATGCGTTCATGCACAGTTTATGGGAATACATGATGAACCGCCTGCTGTGGAATCCTGAACTCGACCATACCGCGCTGGTGAAAGAGTTCATGCCGGTTTATTACGGCGCCGCCGCCCCGGAAATGCTGGACATCTACAATCAGCTCAAAAACATCACCGCCGCCCCCGAACGGATGCAGGGGCTTGCCGCTCCCGACAAAGACCTGTTGACCGCCGACGAAGCATTGCAACTGCTGCGGGTTTTTGACCGGGCCGAAACCCGGTTGGACAAAAACGCCCTGGAATATGCCCGTGTCATGCGCGAAAAAGCGTATCTCAATAAGATTTTCCTCCAGAATTACAACCCGGTCGACGGTACAGCCAAAGACATCGGTCTGTTCAAGACCCGGCTGGGCGAGCTTTTCAATATCCGCAAAAATATCATGCCCGCGCACAAGCTGTCATTCTACACCGGTGAAATTTACACCGAACCGCAGATGCTGGCCATGGCCGGGATCAAAACCGTCAAAGCGGAAGGCAATCCGGAAGTCGATGTCCTGATAAAAACCCCCGAAGCGCTCGCCATCGACGCCGAAGCGGTCCGCCGGAAAAAGCCCGGCATCCTGAAAATCGACGGCGGCTGGCAGATTCCGCTGGAATGGATTCAGGGCACTGCCGGAATCATCAATTATAATTACCAGTGCGAAAGACGCCCGTGCGTCATCATCCGCAGTCGCTCCCAGCAGGAGTACCGCCGGGCCGGTATCGATTTCCCGCTGGACGAAGCCCCGCAACCGGCGATGACTCTGCGGATGACCGGCCAGGACTCGGACAAGGAAGATATTCCGGCCATCGAGATCACGGTCAACGGGCAGGTTATATACAAGGATAAAGTACCGTTCGGGAAGCAGGGCTGGTATCAGCACGATTTCGCGATTCCGCCCGGCGTCCTGAAAAAAGGCGGCAATGAAATCATCATCTACAACATGAGCGAAGATACCTATCTTTTCAGCAACTGGATCGCAATCAATAAAGTGGAGATTATCAAGAAATGAAAAAAACACTTTTAATCGTGGTTTTGCTCGGTTGCCTGCTGCTGAATCTTTGCGGCTGGACTCCGGAGTCGATCGTTATCGCCCCGGAACCGGCCCCCAGCTCAAGTGATGCGGAGGTCAACATCTGGAAAGAAACCAAACTGGCCGCCGACAATTTCAACAAGTATTTCAAGACCATGACTTCCCGGAGTTTACCGGTTCATATCCTCGATAAAGACCGTATTCCGGAGCGCGGCGCGGTTTATTTGGGCAAGGCGGCCGAGTCCGTTTTTTCTCAGGATGAATTGAATCAAACCGGTTATTTCGGCGGATTCCGGATTCGGGAAAGCAAGGGCAATGTCTACATAGCCGGGCGCATGAGCGCCGCTCCTTATTTCGGTATGATTCGGATACTGCGGGAAAACGGTGCCGAATTCTATGCCTGGAATTGCGAAGTCATACCCGCCGGAACCGGTCTGGAAATTCGTCCCGGCACCGATATCCTGGATGTGCCGTTTTATGAAATCCGTTCAATCGACGCGAACGGCGACAACCTCGGCTGGACCAGCAAAATCCGGCATATGCATGACCGGAGCAAGGCTGAATACTGTTTCCACAATATGGCCATGTACCTGGACCCGGAAGTTTACGGCGAAAAACATCCGGAATATTATGCGGAAATCCGGGGGCGCCGGACTTTTCCCGCCAAACTTACCCGGCGCAATCTGGTGGATACCCATCTCTGCCTCTCCAACGTCCAGGCACGCGAGGAAGTCACCAAAAACGCCATTAAGTACCTCGAAAAAATGAACGACCGGGTCCTTTTTACCATCACCTCCGGCGACGGCTCCGGTTACTGCACCTGCGCGAACTGCAAAGCGCTGGGCAATATTCAGGATCAACTGATATTTTTCCTCAATCCCGTCATCGACGCCCTGAAAGCCAAGTTCCCGGAAAAAAACGTCGGTTCGTTCGCCTACTACAAGTCGCTCGACCCTCCGGCCAAGGGCGGCAAATATACCCCGAACGCCAAAATCTGGCTCTGCGCCTACACCCCCCATGTCCAGGACAAAGGACACTGGTTCGACCACCCCGCCAATTCTTTGTTTCTGCCTCATTACGAGTATTGGACCCGGACTTATCCGGGGCAAATTTATATTTATGAATACCCGTTCGTCTGGAATCACGCGCTTTCATTTCCGCATGAACAACTGTTCTACCGGCTTAAACGTTATGCCCGGGACGGCGTCCGGGGTATGTGGTTTGACGGCCGCCCCTCATTCATGACGGCGCTGGCCCAGTATGTCGCGGGCGAATTGCTCTGGAACCCGGAGCAGGAGACAGAGCCGTTGATCGCCAAGTTCTGCCGGGCTTATTACGGCACTGCCAAAATGAAACTGATCTATGATCATATGGCGAAAATCGCCGCTCGGCAGGATCGCATTCAAGGCGTCGGCGGGCAGGCCGACAAGTTCATTGCCAACAGTGAAGCCCTTGAATTGCTGGTGCTTTTTGACGAAATCGAAAAAACGCCCGGTCTTACCTCTTTCCAGAAAAATAACCTCATCCAGGATAAACTCCTGGCTCTGAATTCATATCTTCGAACCAGCATTCCCGGTCAGGACGACGTCAAAACGCGGCTGTCTGAATTCTTGAAACTGATTTTCGGACAGGAAAAACTGCGGAAAGCCTGGGCGGAACGCGCCGGACAGGCGTTTGAACACGTTACCGGACGAAAAGTCAGTGAAGATTTTTTTGCCGATAAGCGTGTTATTGCCCTGAAAGATGATCCCGGTAATTTCATTCTCGACCCGGTAGCCAGCCGTCCATATATTGCCGCCACCGAGACCGGGTGGGATCTGCCGCTCGGCATCTGGCAAGGCAAACATGTATTGCGACAGATCAAAGGCAAGACCGTTTATCCCGTCGGCACCGCTGCTATCGGTTTCATGTTGCCTTTCGCCCCGGGTGCGACCAGCCTTGCCCTGACCGCCATCAATGGCGGAAAATTGAGTATCCGGGTCAACGGACAGGAGATTTATCAGGGCGCGTCCCCCTTCAACTCCGATGATTTCACCGTTCATAAATTTCCGGTGAGCCCCGGTGTTTTCAAGCGCGGCAGCAATGAAATCACAGTAACCGCCACCAATGGCGATATCCTTTGCCATGCCTTGCATCTCGATACCGGAAAACCACTCGGGCATTACCGGTACTTGACCTTCAGCGCCGATTTTCAGGATTCCACCACCGCGGATTTCGCCTTGGGCAATCCGCGTCCGATTACCGGCGAAATACAGCGCGGACGCCCGGAGCTCCGGATCGATCCGAATGAAAAAGCCCTCGACGCCGGGGTCAATAATCCGAAAGACTCCGCCGGGATTCGTTATTCCACCGATTACCAGTTCAATCATTCGCAGGGTTACCTGGAAATGGAGATCAAGCAGCCGGCCAGGCCGCCCGCCCGGCAATTGGCCCTGATTTTCAGCAACGCCGTACCGCATTACGCCGGTATGTATATGGCGATCGCCGCCAACGGCCAAATCCAGTTCACCGCCAACGCCGACCGCCAGGACAAAGAAGCCCTCGGGTACATCGGCAGCAGCAGTTCCATGCGGATAACTTCCGGCAAGAATCTATTGCCGCTGCAGGAATACGTCAAAATCGCTTTTTCCTGGGACGACGACACTCATTTGATTCGGCTTTATATCAACGGCAATGAAGCGGCAGCCGCCAAAATCTATTGCGCCAGTACTTCGGTGCCCGGTTATTTCTGCATAGGCGGCCACTCATCCGCCAAAATTCCAGCCGCCGCATACGGCTATATCCGGAATCTGCGGATCTACAATGTTTCAGACCCCTTGGACACAAAAAAGGCGCGGTTTTGAAGCCGCGCCGATTTTTTGTTTGGTAAAGAGAGGGCAGAAATTACATCATGCCGCCCATTCCTCCCATACCGCCCATACCGCCCATGCCGCCGCCCATCGGGGGAGCAGCTTTTTCGTCTTCTTTCTTGTCGGCAATCAGACATTCGGTGGTCAAGAGCAGACCAGCGATGGAAGCCGCATTCTGAAGAGCTGAACGGGTGACCTTGGTCGGGTCGAGGATACCGCACTTGAGCATATCGACATATTCGCCGGTAGCCACGTCGAAACCTTCGTTGACCTTCATTTCCTTGACCTTGGATACGATGATGCTGCCTTCGTAACCGCCGTTGGCGGCCAGCTGACGCAGGGGTTCTTCGATCGCTTTGGCAATGATGTTGGCGCCGACAGCTTCGTCGCCGGCAAGTTTCAGGCCGGCCAGGGCTTCAGCAGCACGGAGCAGAGCTACGCCGCCGCCGGGGACGATACCTTCTTCAACCGCGGCGCGGGTAGCATGCAGAGCATCTTCCACGCGGGCTTTCTTTTCTTTCATTTCGGATTCGGTGGCAGCGCCGACGTTGACGACGGCTACGCCGCCGGCCAGCTTGGCCAGACGTTCCTGGAGCTTTTCACGATCATAATCGGAGGTGGTTTCTTCGATTTCGCGACGGATCTGGCCGATACGGCCCATGATCGCGCTCTGAGTACCGGCGCCTTCGACGATGGTGGTGTTTTCTTTGTCAATGCTGATGCGCTTGGCTTTGCCGAGCTGCTCAACGGTGACGCTTTCGAGCTTCAGGCCGAGATCTTCGGTGATGCAAGTGCCGCCGGTCAGAACAGCGATGTCGCCGAGCATGGCTTTGCGGCGGTCGCCGAATCCGGGAGCCTTGACGGCACAGATATTCAAGGTGCCGCGCATTTTGTTGATAACCAGAGTGGCCAGGGCTTCGCCTTCGACGTCTTCAGCGATGATCAACAACGGTTTACTTTCCTTGGCGACCTGCTGGAGGAGCGGGAGAAGGTCATTCAGATTGCTGATTTTCTTTTCATAGATCAGAATGTAAGCGTCTTCGAGAGCGACTTCCATTTCTTCGGTATTGGTAACGAAGTAGGGGGAGAGATATCCCTTGTCGAACTGCATGCCTTCGACCACGGAGAGAGTGGTTTCGATGGTTTTGGCTTCTTCGACGGTGATGGTGCCGTCTTTGCCGACTTTTTCCATGGCGTCGGCAATGATTTCGCCGATGGTGGTGTCGCCGTTGGCGGAAATGGTGGCGACCTGGGCAACCTGCTCGGTGTCGCTGACTTTCTTGCTGATGGTGCTCAGCTTGACGATCATGGCTTCGACGGCCTTGTCGATGCCGCGCTTGAGGCTCATCGGATTGGCGCCGGCGGTGACGTTCTTGAGGCCTTCGCGATAAATCGCTTCGGCGAGCACGGTCGCGGTAGTGGTACCGTCACCGGCGATATCGGAAGTCTTGCTGGCAACTTCTTTGACCATCTGGGCGCCCATATTGGCATAGGGGCATTCGAGTTCGATTTCCTTGGCGACGGTAACGCCGTCCTTGGTTACGGTGGGGGAGCCGAATTTCTTGTCGATAACGACGTTACGGCCTTTCGGTCCGAGGGTGGTTTTGACGGCTTTGCTGAGCTGGGAAACGCCGGACAGAACCTGGCGGCGGGCTTCATCACCAAACATTAACTGTTTAGCCATTGTATGATTCTCCTTAGTTTATATTTAATTAATGATTAACCAACGATCGCGAGGATGTCGTCTACGCTGATGATCTTGTATTCTTTGTCATTGTATTTGACTTCGGTGCCGCCGTATTTGCTGGTCAGAACCATGTCGCCGACTTTGACATCCATCGGAATCTTTTTGCCGCTGTCGTCGAATTTACCGGTACCGACGGCGATAACTTTATATTCCTGGGGCTTTTCTTTCGCGCTGTCAGGGATCACGATCCCGCCTTTGATCTGTTCGGCCACTTCACAAGTTTCCAGAAGTACCCGGTCGCCAAGAGGTTTAATGTTGACATTCGCCATTTTTTTGTCTCCTTTTTTGGGTTAAATGCTAAATAAATGGTTTTGATTTTGTTCTATACAATAACGACGACGGAGGTTTTCAGGCTCCGTCTGTCGGTATTTTTATTCATTTCAGTCGACGATTTCCGCATCGACTACGCCGTCATCTTTGGGCTTGGCCTGTTCCTGAGCCTGCTGTTGGGCATCCGGCTGGGCGCCGGGTTGTCCCTGAGCCTGCTGCTGGGCGTAGACCTGTTCGCCGAGCTTCATCAGGTGCTGTTCCAGATCGGTCATGGCGGACTTCATGCCTTCGGTGTCGTCGGCGCTGATCGCGTTTTTCAGGCGGGCTATGCCGTCTTCGATCGGCTTCTTGACATCATCCGAAACTTTGTCGCCAAACTCTTTGAGCTGCTTTTCGGTCTGGTAAACCATGGAGTCGGCATGATTCTTGACTTCGATCTTTTCCTTGGCCTGCTTGTCGTCTTCGGCATGGGCTTTGGCTTCATTGACCATCTTTTCGATTTCCTGCTCACTCAAGCCGGAGTTCGCGGTGATGGTGATCTTCTGTTCCTTGCCGGTGCCCATATCCTTGGCGGTTACGTTCAGGATGCCGTTGGCGTCGATGTCGAAAGTCACTTCGATCTGCGGCACGCCGCGCGGGGCCGGAGCGATACCGTCGAGCTTGAAACGTCCGATCGTCTTGTTGTCGCGGGCAAATTCGCGCTCGCCCTGCAGAACATGCACGTCCACTGCCGGCTGATTGTCGGCGGCGGTGCTGAAGACTTCGCTGCGCTTGGTCGGGATGGTGGTGTTGCGCTCGATCAAACGAGTGGCTACGCCGCCCAGGGTTTCAATTCCCAGTGACAGCGGGGTCACGTCGAGCAGAACTACGTCGTTGACTTCCTTGTTGAAGACTCCGCCCTGGATCGCCGCGCCGCAAGCCACGACTTCGTCCGGATTGACCCCTTTGTTGGGCTCTTTGCCGAAAATGTCTTTGGCTTTCTGGATGACGGCGGGCATACGGGTCATACCGCCGACCATGATTACTTCATTGATCTTGGTGGCGCTGACACCGGCGTCCTTCATACAGGCGTTGCACGGTTTCACGGTCCGTTCGATCAGGCTGTCGGTGATCTTTTCGAGTTCAGCACGGGTCATGCCGCGGTTCAGGTGAACCGGCCCATCCTGGTTCATGGTGATGAACGGCAAATTGATTTCGGTATTCATGCTGGTCGACAGTTCGCACTTGGCTTTTTCAGCGGCTTCTTTCAAGCGCTGGAGGGCCTGCGGGTCCTTGCGGAGGTCAACACGGGTTTCCTTCTGGAAGTCCGCGGCCAATATGTCGATCAAAGAATGGTCGAAGTCGTCGCCGCCGAGGTGGGTGTCGCCGTTGGTGGCTTTCACTTCGAAAACGCCGTCGCCGATTTCGAGAATCGAGATATCGAAAGTACCGCCGCCGAGGTCGTATACCGCGATGGTTTCATCGGATTTCTTGTCCAGCCCGTAAGCCAGAGAGGCCGCGGTCGGCTCGTTGATGATCCGGCGCACTTCGAGACCGGCGATACGGCCGGCGTCTTTGGTGGCCTGGCGCTGGCTGTCGTTAAAATAAGCCGGCACGGTGATGACCGCTTCCTTGATTTCTTCGCCGAGATAGGCTTCCGCGTCGCTTTTCAGCTTCTGCAGAATCATCGCCGAGATTTCCTGCGGCGAATAAAGCTTGTCGCCGACCTTGATGTGGGCGTCGCCGTTCGGGGCCGCAACCACTTCATACGGGATGTTATGCAATTCGCCCTGCACTTCATTGAACTTTCTGCCCATGAAGCGTTTTACCGAGAAAATCGTATTCTTCGGATTGGTCACCGCCTGGCGCTTGGCAGTCTGGCCGACCAGTCTTTCTCCGCTTTTCGAGAAAGCAACGATCGAGGGAGTGGTACGATTGCCTTCGGCGTTCGGTATCACCGTAACATCCCCGTGTTCCATCACCGCCATACAGCTGTTGGTGGTTCCAAGGTCAATTCCTAATATTTTAGCCATAATTTTGTTCTCCTTTTGAATAAATTATTTAATATGTCAGCAATATAAGCAAGAGTCATGCCAACTTTTTAGAATCACGGGGAAAAGACCATTAAAAGCAAGATTGGTCTAATCGGACGGGTCAGACTTGTTGGACCTGTCGGACTCGTCCGATTTCTTTTTGGGCTGGGATGTTGCCAGATTTGTCACAGGTGCACATGTGATGTGACATTGTGTCGCACCGTCAAAACAGGGATATCATGATCTCGTGATCGTAGATTTCAAAGGACGCCGGCGGAACGCTTTCTCGAAACTCGCCGCGCTGGATAACCAGAAGTTTGCCTTTCGGGGTTTCGGCAATCATCTTCCTCAATTGCTCATTATTGATGAAACGATGTTTGGCGTCCTCGTAACTGACTCCATATTCCAGCTCGCCGGCCGTGTCATACAAGTAGATATCATCGCGCTTCAGCACCCAGCAGGAGGCATGGACGATATTGCGGTGCGCCACGACTACGACATCGGCAGGGATTTTGCCGGCGATTTTATTCAGGACCAGCCCCTGGGCCTTGCCGTAAAACGGAGTATTCGGCGCGGCCATCATTGAAAGCATAAATGGCCCCACCGCAAAAAGCACCAGATAGACCGCCCGCTGCTGCCATTGTTTCGCAGTAATGCTCAGCCACAGAAAAGCGATGGCGACAATTGCCCCGACAACGCAGGTAATCCATTTCAAGGTCTCGCCCTGGTGGTACAAACCGGGAACCACATCGGCCTCGGCCAGGATTTGATACGCGGCAAAACCGGTCAGGGCGACACTCATCAGGCCGATCAGGATTTTGGTATGAATGACGTAATAGCGTTCCGATGCCGCGGCGGAGAGGAACTCCCGCAAAATATAAGCTGTCATAATGGCGATAAATGGAAAACAGGGCAAAATATAGGTTCCCAGCTTGCCGCTGCAGGTGGAAAAGAAGAGAAAAGGAAGAACCAGTGCGCAGAGGCAGAATTTGAACAACCAGTTTTCGAGCAGCGGACGCAGTTTCTTCCGGCAGATCCAGAAAGCGGCGGGAAGAAGCAGTGCCCACGGCATCATGCCGCCCAGCAGCACCGGGAAATAGAGCCAGAAAGGCTCGGGGTGCTGCGATTCGTTCTTACCCAGGAAGCGCTCGACGTGCTCCACCCAGGCGAAATAATGCCAGTAATCACCTTCGCGCAGGTGAATAGCGATACCCCAGGGCAGGATGACCAGAGCTGCGAAAATCAGGGGAATCCACGGCATGGTCAGCATATCGAACCAGCGTTTTTCCCAGGCCAGGAAGGCCGCAATTGCCAGTCCCGGTACCACAAAACCCACAAAACCCTTAGCTAAAAACGCCAGCCCACAGCAAATACCGAATAAGATCAGATACCATATTTTCCACCTGTTATTATAGGACGGTATCTGCCAGGCAAACAGGAAAAAGGTTATGGCTCCGGTCAGGAACAGCACCGCCATGGCGTCGAGTGTGGCAAAAGTTCCCACCCCGTAGACCAGTCCGAAAGTCAGAAAAATTCCGGTCGCGAAAAATGCGATTTCATCATCCTGACGGCAGCGTTTGACCAGCAGCCAGACCAGAAGCGCGGTCAAGCCGGTTGCAAAGGCCGTCGGAAAGCGGACCCCGAAAGCGTTTTCACCGAAAACCAGCAGCGAAACCGCATTGAGCCAATAACCGAGGACCGGTTTTTCAAAATACCGGAATCCGTCCAGACGCGGGACGATCCAATCGTTGTTGGCGATCATTTCGCGGGGAATTTCTCCGTAGCGGAATTCATCCGGGGTCAGCATTGGGCGTATGCCCAGCGGCACGATATACATTAAAATATAAATGACAATCAGTCCGATAATATACTTACGGTTCGACAAAACAACCTCATTTGTTTACGGCGGCGATGACCTTCTCGAGAATCACCGGGACATCTTCCAGCCGCCCGGTTCCGGTGTCGCCGCAGGCTACCCTGCCGACGCCCGGACCGATGATTTCGGCGCCGCGCTGTTTAAGAATTGCGATATTGGCCTGGACGGCGGGGTGTTCCCACATACGGGGGTTCATCGCCGGGGCCACCAGCAGCGGCCCGCGGTGCGAGAGCGCATAAGTCGATAACGCGTCATCGGCAATGCCGTGGGCCAGTTTGGCAATGGTGTTAGCCGTGCACGGCGCAATTACCAGCAGACGGCATTGGTCGGCCAGGCTGATATGCCGCGGTTCCCACTCCGGAGAATCCCAGAGCGAGGTGGTGACCCGGTTCTGCGACAGGGTCTGGAAGGTCAACGGAGTGACCAGTTTGGCCGCGTTGGCGGTCATAATTACATGAACATCAAAGCCTTTCTGGACCAACTTGCTGCAGAGATCGGCGGCTTTGTAAGCGCCGATACAGCCGGTAACCCCCAGGGCGATCGATTTTATGGTATTTTCAGACATTGAACAAATCCTCCGGCATCCGCTTGGTAGAGTTTCGCAAAACCCGGATCAGAGAGATCATCTCCGTCACCGAATTTTCCAGTTCGTTGTTTACCAGCAGGTAATTATAACGGTTCCAGAAACTTATCTCGTAGGTTGATTTGGCCAGGCGCTTGAGGATCTGCTCCTCGGAATCGGATTCCCGGCCGCGCAAACGCCGTTCCAGCTCCTCCAGCGACGGCGGCACCACAAAAATATACTCGGCACAGCGCGCCAACAGCGGATCGGAAGCGGCGGCCTCCTGAATCTGCATCGCACCTTGGATATCAATATCCAGGAACACATCCTGCCCGGCGGTGACGCCATCGAGGACTTCACTTTTCAGAGTCCCGTAGAAGTTGCTGAAAACTTCCGCGTGCTCGATAAAATCCCCTTTGCCGATCCGCTGTTTGAATTCCTCGTGAGTCAGGAAAAAGTAATCCTTGCCGTGAACCTCGCCGGGCCGCGGCGGCCGGGTGGTACACGAAATTGAGAACCTGATATCGGTCATCTGCTGCCGTACCCGCTGGCAGATACTGGTTTTGCCGGCGCCGCTGGGACCGGATACCACAATTGCCATGCCCAGCGTTTTTTTCCCGTTAATCAGTGCCATATTCAGTCTTGCTCCTTTTTGCGTTGGATGGCGGCGCCACAGTCGTTTTCCCAGCCCTGATGAGCCCATTTTTCCGGAAAAGTACGGCACTGCTCCGGTTTGACCTCCTGAATAAAACAGGCGGGGGGATCATGACGGTAAAAGACGCAACTGCCGTCTTCCTGATCGGTCAGGGTCAAACTTTTCCGGTCATGGGTCAGATAGGTGTATTTTTTAGTAAACTCATCGGCATTGGTACCGAGGAATTTCGCGATTTCTTCTATCTCGTCGCCCTTCAACCGGACATAACCCCGCCAACGGCAACAGGCCCCGCAACGAATACATTTGAATTTTTCAGTCATAGTTATAAACGTATAAGGGGGATATTCCACGAATTGGTGAAATATCCCCCGTTTGATTCTCAAAAAACGTTATTGAAAACTTTCAAAGGTCAAATCATCGCCCTTGATGTCGATGAAGATGAAACCAAGGAGCGCATCCACCCAGTCAATCGGGTGAATCGACAGATCGACTTCGACCAAACCGGCCCCGAGCGTACCGCCGATTTCCCAGTAGTCGATGGCGCCTTTATGATAATCGAAAGGCTGTTGGCCCGGATTGGTGAATCCTTCGACTTCCAGGAGGAACGGTGAAACCCAGCGGGTATGGTTGCGGCGTTCGATATTGGCCCCGCCGATACAAGTGAAATACCAACTCCAGCCATCTTGCAGCGCACCGCCGTACTGACGGTTGACATCTTTGATCGCCTTGGCGGTGATGCCGAATCCGGCGCCGATCTGGACGGCGTGAGTCAAACGAAGTTCCGCTCTGAGTGTCGGGCCGACACCGATGTTCAAAGTAAAAGCGTCCAGAATATCGAGAATACGGTTCGGCACATAAAGCGCCACTTTATCAACCCATTGAGCCTGAGTTGCCGCGCCGCTGAACATTATCACCGCAAACGCCGTTCCCAACAAAAACTTTCTCATTGCAAAACCTCGTATTTATAATTACAAAATATAATTCATGATTCAACCATTCGTTATAATAATCTGAATTTCAGCTTATTCAAATTATTTTTTATCTTTTTTATCGATTTTCACGCAAAAAATGTCCTGAGACAAGTCCGCCAAAAGGCAAAAGACGAAAAAGACCGAAAGGACTTAAGGGACAGCTTTAGCTCAAAACCCAACTGTCCTTTGCGTCATTTTTGTCCTTTGATTCGACTTTTGGCGGGCTCGTCTCCTGACCGGACAGGTCGGACCCGTCCGGCGGGTCTGGTAAGCCGGATATCTGATTTTTTTTGAAAATTAACTTTTATTATTCCCGCCTTAATATATTTTAAAATTTCTCGTGGTCGCTTTTTTGAAGTTGCCGGCGGCGGTATTCCAGCGGTGTTATGCCGGTGTGCTTTCTGAAAATACGGTGAAAGTATTCGATACTGCTGAACCCGGCGCGCTGAGCGGCCTCGCGGATGGTGATTTCCGACCTCAATAACAGGTTACTTGCATAATTCAGGCGCTGGCGATTGACGAGTTCGGTCAACCCGGTATTGAAATATTCCTTCAGCAACCGGCTGGTTCGGGACTCGCTGAGCTCGAGAAATTCCGCCAGTGTGTCGAGACTGATTCCTTTGTTGTAATTTCGGACGATGAATTGTTCGATTTCGGTTTTACGCCCCGGCTGGGCCGGAGTTGCCGGGAGTTCGACATCGCAGATAATCTCCGAAATACAGCACGAGAGCATATAACCGAGATTGGCGATATGCTCCATGCCTTGCACATCGAGGCCAGGCAGTTTCTTCTGCATCGGTGTGGGCAGTTTCCGCGACTGCACGATCAGGGAATTCACGGGCAACGGAGCGGCGGCCCGAAACGGCCCCATAAAGATTACCCCGTACAGGATGTCACCCTTCAGCACCGGGACCACCAGTTCCAGCACCTGATAAGGACAGAGCTTGAAAAA
This sequence comes from Victivallaceae bacterium, assembly GCA_031548025.1. Classification (GTDB taxonomy): domain Bacteria; phylum Verrucomicrobiota; class Lentisphaeria; order Victivallales; family Victivallaceae; genus UBA5239. The sequence continues at coordinate 63,609 of JAVBRM010000058.1, forward strand.
CGGGGTGCGGCAGGTTTCCAGATGATGCTGGACCGCACTTCGGTCGAATTTTATGCAGCGGTGATCCTGCTCCGGAAGCATTTTTTTCAGCTCGATGCAATACTGATTCTGGTGATAGAGCGGGATATTCGGAATATGCTCCAGGATATGCCGGTAGAAATCGTGAAAACAGATATGGCAATTGCCGAGGGTTTCCACTGTATTGATAATCGATTTGAGCTGTTTTTCCAGATTCGTTTTCATCGTAAACTCTCAACTCTCAACTCTCAACTCTCAACTCTCAACTCTTCAGCTCATGGTCATACGGTCGCGGTCGTTGTTGATCATGTGCAGATAATTGCTGCTGGTGTGATTTATGGCTTTGACGTGGCGGGCGCTTTGTTCCAGTCGTAGGAAAATGGCTTCGAATTCCGCTTGGCTGAGCGTAAACAATCCCAGCAGCACCGCAGCGATTTGCCAAAGTGCGTCGTGGAGATCACTGATGCGTTTGCCATCAGGCCGCCGTCTGAGCGCCGAGAAAATCTCTATGAATTCACTGTCGGGCGGTTCGATTCCGGCGATACGGCAATAATTGGCAGTAAAGTCTTCAATCAATGCGAAATAAACATCATACTCTATCGGCGGAGCATCGGACATTGATAATTGCGGAGCCGGGGTGTTGCCGCGAAACAGTTCCCGCAGGGATGGGGTCCGCCAAGTCAGCAACTCGGCGCTTTCGAGCGGCGTCAGATGAATTTCGGTACGGTCGGGAATTTGGGCGGTAAAATCAATATTGGGCGGGATGCTGCTTTCGGGCAAGTCCTTCAGAACGGGTTGCAGCTGTTCGTGAAGAGAGATTTTGTCGAATATATTTTCCGTTTCGTCGTCGTCATCGAAATCGTCGTCGTCATCGAAATCATCGTCATCGTCATCAAAATCGTCAGGATCTCTAAAGCCCTTATAGCCGCCGTAAGGGCAATCGTTGTCGTACGGATCCTCCAAATCTCTATTGTCATATGCCGTTTTTATTTTCGCGAACCGCTTTTCGATTTGCTCCCAGAAATCCGGAATCTGTTTATTGATCAGCTTCTGCAATCTTTTTTCGTCGATAGGAGCTTTTGTCCCCGGAAGCGCAATAAATGTAAAAAACTTTTTCTCCCGGTTGGCGTGGTACATGACTGGCGCAATGGCTTCCTGACTTGTCATATTGATGGGCGTCAGCATGCAGTTCCATATATCATTTTCCTCGCTGTAGCAGTCCAGAAGAAGATATTGCGTGGCCCCGTCAATGATCTCGAATTGTTTGTCAAAGGGAAATGCGAACGCATAACGAGCCGCCATGAGGGAATATTTGAATGGGTATGGAGTTGTCGCGGGCGATTCCGCCGCCTGTTCGCGCTTCAATTCGAAATAACGCTCAAAGAAAAAAAGCCTGACGTCATCCTGCCTTCTGGCCTTATAAAATTGATCGATTATTCCATCTTCATCGTCCGAGGAAAAATCCCAATCGTGGATGTTTAACTCAAACTCGACCGGATGGCTTGAATCGGCCTTGCAAGTAACATCAAGATTGCCGCAGTTGCAATTGGCCACCGGGCAGATTTCAAGCGTAAGCTTACCGGCGGCTTCGTCATTGATAAGGCTCTGTTTATTCATGATTCCCTTAATGTTTGTTTATGATAATATAAAATTGCCGCAATATTTTTTCAACCGGGAAAAGTGTAATTTCAAGTTGTTGGGCTTTAATATCCCATGAAAGAATTTTTTTTGTCGAAAAATTGGACTATGCCACTTGAAATTGGTGTAGTCCAATTGTATAATAAGATAAATACAGACGAGGAACGGCTTTATGTTGAATATCAAGATAGACAAATCTCGCGAAACGCCGGTCTACCGGCAACTGGTCGAGGAGATCACCCGCCAGGTCAAGTCCGGCGTATTGAAACCCGGCGACAAGCTTCCGCCCGAGCGCGAGCTCGCCGCCGCTCTGGATGTGGCGCGCGGCACCGTGAAGCGCGCTTATGAAAAGCTTCAGGACAATCATATCCTGGATATCGGGCATGGTCGCGGCACTTTTGTTTCCACCCATCAGAATGTCGTACCGACCGACCGCAAGGAGCGCGCGGTGGATATGTTGCGCAAAGTGGTCCACGACATGACCCGGCTCAATTTTACTTACGATGAAATCCGCTCGCTGTTTCATGTGGTGCTGGAAGACCACCGGCAGTCACGCGAGCGTTTCCATGTGGCGGCGGTGGACTGCAATCCGGAATCTTTGTCCACGTTTGAGCAGCAGCTGTGGCATATTTCCAATCTGCAGATTCATAAATATCCGCTGGACATGTTCCAGAAAAACCCCGATGCCGCCGGGAATCTTGAGGAATACGATATCATCCTGACCACTTCCACCCATTACAGCGAGCTTTGCGGGATTGCTCCGCAGATCAGCGGTCGGCTGCTGCAAGTGGTTTTGAGCCCGAGCCAGCAGACGATTATTGACCTGGCCAATTTGAACCACATGGAGCGGATCGGGATTCTGACCGAGAGCCGCAACTTCCAGAACATCGTCCGCAACAAGCTCAAGGATTTTCTCTTTGAGGTTACATCCGCCAATTGCATATTCCTGAAAAACCGCGAGCGGTTGCCGGAGTTTCTGGCCAGTAAAACCGTGTTGATCGTGCCGCCGGGTTTTGTCCAGAACGACAGCGGCGAGGAGGGGATCGCCTTCCGTAAATTCTATGCCGACGGCGGGCGCATGATCCGTTTCGAGTATCAGATCGAGCGCGGCGCGCTGTTGTATATCGAAAAGAACATTTCCGAGCAGATGGCCCGCAAGGCCGATACCGCCTACCTCTACAAAGGCGGTTCGCGAAAAGAAGACATATAATTCATATAAGGGATTTTTTTCATGAAAACAATAACCATCGTGCTGGGAGTTATCGGGGCTGACTGCCATGCGGTCGGCAACAAAATTCTGGAGCGTTTTTTCACGGACAAAGGTTTCAAAGTGGTCAACCTCGGGGTTATGGTCAGTCAGGATGAATTCATCGACGCCGCCATCGAAACCGGGGCCAAAGCGATTTTGATTTCGTCGCTGTACGGACACGGCGAGATCGACTGCCAGGGATTCCGCGAGCGCTGTATTGAGCGCGGATTGGACAAAATCGTGCTTTATATCGGCGGCAATCTGGTGATCGGCAAGACCGACGCCGCCATTGTCGAAGCGAAATTTAAAGATATGGGTTTCGATCGCGTCTGCATGGCGGATTGCGATCTGGATCAGGAAGCGGAAATGTTGAAAGAGGACATTGCCAGTCGCCAATGAACAGGATTCTTTCCATCGATATCGGTTCCACCTGGACCAAAGGCGCGCTGTTTGAACCCGATGCCGAAGCCGGGCTCAAGCTGCTGGATTCCTGTCGTTTGCCGACCACGGTGGACGACCTGGCCCGCGGGTTCGCCGAATGCCGAAAACTGCTCGATGGTAAATCCGCCGCCGAAATTTGTTATTCATCGTCGGCCAAGGGCGGGCTGCGGATTGCCGCGCTCGGTATCGTCCCCGAATTGACGTTGAAAATGGCGCATCAGGCCGCTTGTTCGGCGGGCGGCAAGATCACCGGGGTTTTTGCTTATAAGCTTTGCGACGACGACATCGGCAAGATATTGGATCACCGCCCCGACCTGATTCTTTTCACCGGCGGCACCGATGGCGGCAATGAAGATTATGTCCGGCACAATTTGCAGAAAATCAAGCAACTGCCGGTCAATCTGCCGGTTATTTACGCCGGTAACCGGGCGCTGGACGACGAAGTCCGCAAGCAGTTGGCGGGCCGCCCGTTGCGGATCGTGCCGAATGTGTTGCCAGAGCTGGACCGGCCGAACGTGGAACCGGCGCGACAGGCGATCCGGGAGCTGTTTCTGGAGTTGATCGCCGCCGGGCGCGGGCTGGATAAAATTGTGGCCGCCACCGGGCGGCAGCCCATGCCGACGCCTTACTCGATGTATGAATTTTTGAAAAAATACGATGATTTCATGGAGAGAAAAATCAATTTCGCGGTGATCGACCTGGGCGGGGCCACCACCGATTTTTATTCCGCGTGCCGCGACGACGGCGAGCCCGGCGTGATTCGGCGGGGATTGCCCGAGCCCGAGGTCAGCCGCACGGTTGAAGGCGACCTCGGAATGCGAATCAGCGCGGCCGGTGCAATGGAGCCCGGCCCGTATCTCGATAAAATCAGTGCCGATCATAATTATCTGCCGCAGAATGAAGAAGAGCGCGGCGAAGAAGCGAAACTCGCTTCCTGTTGCTGCAAGCTGGCAATGGAGCGCCACGCCGGGCGGCGGCGTCAGGTTTATACTGCGAGCGGCCCGGTAGGTGTCCAGACCGGGCGCAACCTCCGGGGAGTGTCGTTGGTTATCGGTTCGGGCGGGTATCTCTCCGGGCTGGAACCGGAGCAGATCAAGGCATTGCTGCCTCCGGGCATACCGGACCCGGAATGCGAAGTACTGGAACCTGTTGATTTCATTTGCCGCCCGGATCGCGGCAACATGCTGCTGATGGCGGCAAACGCCGCTCAGGTTAACGCAACGGCAGCATGCAGATTTTTGCATCATCAACTTAATTTGGAGATATGAAATGAAAATCGACGAACAAGAGTTTCTGGCGTCCCGCCCCGAGGTTTTGGCCGGGTGGCCGACCGGAGCCGATGTCGACCTGGCTGAAGGGATTGCCTTTCAGAAAAAAATCCCGCCTCATAAACAGTTTGCCCGCCAGATGGCGGACGCCGCCGCCAAAAAACGGGTATTGCTGCAGCCGCGCGCCGGAGTGGCTTTGACCGATGAGCACATCGAGCTGCTGAAATATCTTCAGAACGATTGCGATCTGCTGCCGACCACCATCGACGCCTACACCCGGCTCAACAAATACAGCGAGGCCCAGAAAGGCATCGAAAAATCGATAGCGGCGGGACATTCGCTGTTGAACGGGTTTCCGGCGGTGAACCACGGGCTGGCGGCTTGCCGCCGGGTGGTGGAAGAACTGGACAAACCAGTGGAAATCCGCCACGGCACGCCCGACGCCCGGCTGCTGGCCGAAATCACCATGGCGGCGGGCTTCACCTCATTCGAGGGCGGCGGGATTTCATACAACATTCCATATGCCAAAAAAGTTCCGTTGGAGCACTCGATCCGCTGCTGGCAATACGTTGACCGTCTGGTCGGTTATTATGAAGATAACGGAGTCCGGATCAACCGGGAGCCGTTCGGTCCGCTCTCCGGGACGCTGGTTCCGCCGTTCGTCAGCCATTCGGTGGCGATTCTGGAAGGGTTGCTGGCCCTGGAACAGGGTGTACGCTCGATTACGCTCGGCTACGGGCAGGGGGGCAACTTGATGCAGGACGCGGCGGCGATGATCTCGCTACGCGAACTGGCGGAGGAATATTTCCACCGTTTCGGCTTTATGGATTACGAATTGAGCACAGTATTCCATCAGTGGATGGGTGGATTTCCCGAGGACGAATCGCAGGCTTATGGAGTTATCGCCTGGGGGGCGGCGGCGGGAGCGCTGGCCAAGGCCACCAAGATCATCGTCAAGACTCCTCACGAAGCCATGGGTATCCCCACCCGCGAGGCCAATCGCCAGGGTATTCGCTGTTCGCGCCAGGTGGTAAACATGCTGGCGGACCAATGCGTCCATGAAAACCTGCCGATGCACGACGAAGTGGAACTGATCAAGCGCGAAGTTCACAGCGTTCTCGATACGGCGCTGGAAATGGGTGAGGAAGATTTCGCCAAAACTGCGATCCGGGCGTTTGAGGCCGGGGTTATCGATGTGCCGTTTGCTCCCGCCGCCTGTAATCGGGGCAAGCTGATGCCGGTGCGCGACAATTTCGGTGCGGTGCGTGTGCTCGATCCCGGCAATGTGCCGCTGACCCGCGATATCATGTCGAGCCATCGCCGGGCGATCATGGCGCGGGCCGAACATGAACACCGCACCCCGGGTTTCCAGATGGTGGTGGACGATATTTACGCGATCGGCAAAGGCAAACTTACCGGTCATCCAAGAGGTTAATTATGAAAATCAGTAAAGTATATTATTCCGCCGGTTTGACCGGGTTTTATTTCGATGACCAACGCGCGATCAAGCAAGGGGCCGGGCATGACGGTTTCACGTATGTCGGCAATCCCCTTACGCCGGGCTTCAGCCGCATCCGCCAGGGCGGCGAGTCGATTTCGATCATGATTGAACTGGCCGACGGGCGGGTGGTCTGGGGCGACGCGGCCGCGGTGCAGTATTCGGGGGCGGGCGGACGCGATCCGCTGATGCTGGCGGGAAATTATATCCCGTTCCTGGGAAAACACGTTTCCCCGCTGCTCACCGGCATGGAGCTCTCCGGCTTCCGGAAAAATGTTGCCGTTACCGAGAATCTGGAGATCGACGGCAAAAAACTGCATACCGGTTTGCGCTACGGGCTGAGTCAGGCGTTGCTGGCGGCGCAAGCCGCCGCAGACAACTGCCTGCGCTGCGAAGTCCTCTGCCGTGAATACAATCTGCCGGTAATCGCGGAGCCGATTCCAATCTTCGGCCAGAGCGGTGACGACCGTTATACCAATGCCGATAAGATGATTATCAAGAAAGTCGACGTCCTGCCACACGCGCTGATCAATACCCTGGACAAGCTCGCCGCGCTCGAAGAATACATCGGCTGGCTGGCGAAGCGGATTCGCGAACTGCGCACCGACGCTTCGTACAAACCGGTCATTCATATCGACCTGTACGGTACGGTTGGCCTGCTCAAGCCCGATTTGAAGGAAGCCGCCGCGTACCTCGCCGGGATGCAGAAAGCCGCCGGTGAGTTCGAACTGTATTTCGAAGGCCCGGTCGATATGGAGGCGAAACTCCCGCAAATCGAGGGGCTGGGAACCATCCGTGCCGAATTGAAAAGGCTCGGTTCTCCGGTCAAAATCGTCGCCGACGAATGGTGCAATACGCTGGAAGATATCCGCGATTTTACCGACGCGCAGTGTTGCGACATGGTTCAGATCAAGACCCCCGACCTCGGGGGGATTCAAAATACCCTGGAAAGCGTTTTGTACTGCCGCGAGCACGATATGGAAGCTTATCAGGGAGGTACTTGCAACGAAACCGACGTTTCCGCCCAGGCATGCGTTCACGCGGCCATGGCCGGACGCCCGGTGCGGATGCTCGCCAAGCCCGGCATGGGGTTTGACGAGGGCATGGAAATCGTAAAAAATGAAATGGCGCGGACCATTGCCATCCTGCGCGCTAAATCCCAGGGAGGAAAAAAATGACGACTGAATCATTCAAAATCTTATCGCCCACCGCCATTCTCGGTTACGGTTTCCCCGCGGAATCGTTTGCCCGCGGCATGGCCGAAAAACCCGACCTGATCGCGGTTGACGGCGGTTCGACCGACCCCGGGCCGTATTACCTCGGTGCGGGCAAGTCATTTACCGACCGCAACGCGGTCAAACGGGATTTGCGCTTCATGCTCACCGCGGGGGTCCGGGAAAATATCCCGGTGGTGGTCGGTACCGCGGGCGGATCGGGGGCTCGCCCCCACGTCGAGTGGTGTCTGGAAATCATTCGCGAAATCGCCGCCGAAGAGCACTTGAATTTTAAAATGGCGGTCATCTGGTCCGATATCGACAAGGAAATGGTGATCCGGCGAATCAAGGCCGGAAAGATCGATTCCGCTTTCGGCCTTCCCGCGTTGACGGAGGAGATCGTCGAGGAAACCACCAACCTGGTCGCCCAGATCGGGGTGGAGCCCTATCAGAGGGCCTTTGCCATGGGTTGTAAAGTGATTATCGCGGGGCGCTCCTATGACCCGGCGGTATTTGCGGCGCTGCCGATAGCGCAAGGCTTCGACGCCGGACTGGCGACTCACCTCGGCAAGATCATCGAATGCGCCGCTATCGCCGCCACCCCCGGCTCGGGCGCTGATTGCGTGCTGGGAACGCTTTACAAAGACTGTTTCGAACTGCTGAGCCTCAATCCGCTCCGTAAATTCACCCCGGAATCGACGGCGGCGCACTCGCTTTATGAAAAATCCGACCCGTATCATCTGCCCGGCCCCGGCGGCGTGCTCGATCTGAGCGAAGTCAAGTTCGAGGCTTTGCCGGAAGGGCGCGTCCGGGTTTCCGGTTCCAAGCACATTCCCACCGACGAATATTTTGTCAAACTCGAGGGGGCGCGCCCCTGCGGTTACCGAACTATTGCTGTGGCCGGAGTGCGCGATCCGATCATGATCAGCAAAATCGATGAAGTCATCGCCGGGGTCGAAAAACAGGTTCGCTCGATCCTTGAACGCGAAAATATCGACGGCAAGATATTTTTCCATATCTACGGAAAAAACGGCGTGATGGGCGCTCTGGAACCGCAGCAGCACATCACCTCGCAGGAGCTCTGCATCATCATCGAAACCCTGTGCGATACCCAGGAAAAAGCGGATTCGATCTGCAGTGTGGCGCGCTCGACTATGTTGCACTACGGTTACGAGGGACGTATCGCCACCGCGGGCAACTTGGCGCTGCCGTTTTCGCCGTCGGATATCACCGTCGGGAAGTCCTACGAGTTCAGCGTCTACCACCTGATGCCGATCAGCTCGCAGCATATTTTCAAAATCGACATCGACCAGGTCGGTGAAGCGGACGACATGGCATTCGCCTCGATCGAATATCAGAACAAAAATTGTCAAACTGTCGCTGGCACAACGCAATTTGCCGACTATATTTAAGAGAGGTGAAGTTATGAAAACCCCGATTATCGATATTGCAAAAGTTATCCGGTCTAAAAACAGCGGCCCTTTTGAGCTGACCATGGATATTATTTTCAAAGACCGCCCGATTTACGACCGGATCAAATCCGGCGACATGGTTACCCGGCCGATGGTCGCGCAGGCCTACCGGATTCCGGAAAAAGCCATCCGCAATATCATTTATTTCGACCCCGCCAATGCCGTAAAAATCACCATGGACCGGCCCATGCCGTCGGGAGCCCCCGGCGAAAACGACGTTTATGGAGCGCAGCAGCACGCCCCGCTCCTGAATCTGGAGTTCGATTTATGAATTATTTTACCGAAAACAAAAACCTGATCGAAGTACGCTATCACGCTCCGCGCGGCAAAAAACGCCTGTATTCTCTGGCCTCGAGCCTTTCCCAGGAATACATCCGCCCGTCGGATTACTTGATCGGGGTTATCGGTATGGAAGGCTCGGGAAAATCGGCGCTGATCCGGGGATTGTTCCCCGGATTGGAGCTCACCAACGACGACGAAGGAATCAACAACCGGACTTCGCCGATTTTCGACTTCGATGAAGAAAATTTCTTCTCCGGCCACACCTTTCATCTGGATATCCGGTTTGAATCGGCTTTTCACCAGATGTTCGAAATCGCGGAAGCCATTCAAAAAGCCATTGAAGACGGCCGCCGGGTGGTGGTGGAACACTTCGACCTGATTTATCCGCACCTCGGTTTCAACGCTCAGGTGATCTTCGCCATCAGCGAAGAACTGCGGGTCTACCGCCCGACGATTTTCGGCCCGTCCCCGGAATCCGTCAAAGCCTATGTGGAGGCCAACAACAAATACCGCCTGATGGCGCATTCGGCCGAAGACCTGACCAGCTACATCATGGAACACGAATTCCATTGCAAACCCCCGGAACTGCACTCGGACATCAAAAACGGTTTTGTCATTGGCTTCGAAGAAAAACCGGATATCGACCTCGACCTCCTGGAAGAACGGGTCAAAAGCTATATCGAAAAAGACGTAAAAATCTATCCCGGCCACGGCAATCACGTCCACATGGGCGACCTGGATATCTACTGTACCGGCAAACGGATTCACGCCCACTCAACAGGTGAAATCGAAAACTTCCGCCTGCTGAAAGAATTCATCGTCGACCCCATCACCAAAGAATACCTTCTGGTGGGCGTCGCCGGTCCTCAGCAAAAATTCCAATTCCTGACCGACGCCCCGATCGACCTGTGATCAAATTCTTGACAATTTGATGTCGGGATCATGACTTTTTATGATCCATTCCCTGCATGCACCCAAAAAATAATGCACGATTTGATGCAAAAACTTAACTTTTGAAAACGTCCTGCTGCATTTTATTAATTCCCGGCTGGCATGGCGAGAGTTTGGTGCTACATTAAGGCTTGGAAACGGTGATTTTTCAAGGAGGCCTGATGGCGACGCCTTACTCACGAAAAGAACGTTCGGCTTTGTTTTGGGGCAGTATATTTCTGTTCATATGCGCCATTGGAAGCGCTTGGTTCGGATATTCGATCATTGGCGTAAAGGCATATTTTCAATATCCGCGGGTAATTTTCTGGCAGCCGGTTCCCTGTGAAATTGTCCGCAGTTCTTTTACCAGCTCCAGGGATGAATGCAAGGTATTGGTCGATTATAAATATCAATTCGGGGGCAATGAATATACCGGAATCAATCACCAGTTTCCCGGTGTTGTTTCCCGATATCTCAAAAGCGGAAATCGATTCTGCACTGATTTCCCACCGGGCAGGCAAACGGTATGCTATGTCAATCCGGCGAATCCTTCGGAAGCGGTACTTGATAAAAGTTGCCGTGAATGGTTGCCTGGTATGCTGAGTTATACTTCCTGGAATTTGTTTCTGTTTATTTGCGCTTTGTTTGTTTTGACGGAGACATTTCGCCAATATCCCCGTTCCATACGATTGCGGATTATCGGGCCAGGAGAAATGAGCGTGATTATTTGTATTTTGTGTGCGATTTTTTCGCTTGGATTTTTTCTATGGGCTATTGCTTCCTATCTTCCTTTTCGGGCAGGGGTACTGTATTCGGCTTGCAGCGCGGCGATAATTTGCCTGGGGATTGGTGTATGTAATATGATTCGAACAACATGCCATTACTTACTGGCTCCTCCGGTCAGGGTTTATATGGAACCGGGTGTTGCTTTCTACGGGGATCAGTTATACTTCCGCTGGCAAATTCCTCAGAAAACCCGTTGGCTGGAACTTGAACTGAATCTGGTATGCACCCGTAGTTTCAGCAAAAACAACAAAACGGACCGCGATGAACATATGAGACTGAAAAGATCAATTGCAGTTTGGAGGCCGGGCGAAGATAATTCCGGAGATTTCAGTTATCAACTGCCTGCCGCCAAGCGCGACATTCCCGGTCATGGAGCAGTGGAGTGGTTTATCGAAGCCAGTGGGCGAACCCGTCGCAAGCCCAAAACCTATTCCCGCTATGTGATCCATATATACAAAAAGTTCAACTAAGGGAGATGGAAAATGCCGAACTACCAATTTTCGAATCTTCCCGGCGCTTTTTGCCGGATTCGCTCGTTACATAACTCGTTATGCTCCTCACAAATCCAACAAAAATCACTCGGGAATCTTTCAAAAATTAACGGTATTTCAGCAATTTCCAACTCCCTAAACAACAGCGAGGGCTTATGATGAAAAAAAATTGGCAAATTATACTTGTCATATTCGTCGCGATCATTTTGCTCATTGGCATGCTCTATCCCCCGTTTCTGGAGCAGATCGGTTTTGACCGGACCAATCGGCGCGAATTTCACTCCCTGATTCAACAGACCAATCGGATATTGATCCGTTCAAGCGATAAAAAAGACGTTCTGGAAATCACCGATCCGGCCGCCGTTCGGGTGTTTTCCGACAATGTTCGTATCACGCGCAGAAATGATCGTGGATTGTGCAAATGCTACGGATTCCCTACCATGATATGGTACAAGGGCGACCAGGTGCTGGCGACCGCTGAATACCATACCGGTGATTTGCGTTGGAAGCGGGGCGGCCATGGAGAGTTATATGCGGGGCCGTTAAGTAAGTCATCTAAGGAATATTTACAGGAATTATTCAGAAAACACAATATCGTTTATTTCAACAAGTAGCACAGATATGAAAAGTAAAAAGTGGAAGATAATAATACGCCTCCTGATCTATGTGACATTGGGAATTGCGGTCGTGTTTATGCTTACTTTGCTATTGGACGGAACCAATCGCAAAGGGCTTTATGCCGCGATCAAAGAAGCGAATCGGGTTTTGATCCTCTCTGGTCAGATGATGGGTGGCGAGGAGGAGCTTCTGGAAATTACCGATCCGGCTGCCGTGCGCAAATTCTCCAAGAATATTCGGATTGTCCCCAGCCCGCCGATACTGGTCTGCGCTTGCATGGGGTATCCGGAAATCATTTGGTACAACGGAGATAAAATGGTCGCCAGAGCCCAATATCACACGCACGACCTGCGCTGGAGTCAATTCCCTTTTGGCGCGGGATCTTATGGTCGAGGAAAGTTGACTGGTTCTTCCGATGCCTTTCTGCTGAAATTTTTCACTGATCATGGTATTCTCTGGAACAATGTCGGCACTACCAGAAGTAAACCGTATTTTCCGCAAATAACTCATTTCTATAACAACGACAGTAATGCATTTCCCGATACATTCAGTAAGTTGGATAACACGACCCCCGATAAATGTTTCTATCTCGGAAAAGGTCTTAAGTTTGCAGATTGCCGAAATAATCGGACCATCGTATTGCTGGAAAACAATCCCCGGGCGGAATTCATTCTTCTTTACGTTTATTTCAGCGGTAAAAATTGTGATATGAAATTCGATGGCATACGCGAGAAGCGGATCAAATCCGATATTCTGTGGGGATTTTTCGAGCGCGGCAATCTCTCGTTGCCGCCGGATTACGAAAAAAATCTCTCGCCGGAAGAAGCCGGGAAACTACAGGAATACTTTGATGTTTTAAAGCAGAAATACCGGAAAGTAGACCAAATCATTCCGGTCCGTTATTTGTAAGCCGCATCTATGAGGGCGGAGCTGTAAAAAAGAAAAAAATGATTGACCTTGTCAAGAAATGAACTGCCGGTATTGCCCGATCAGGTAAAGCGGTATGTTCAGTAAACCGTTATCCAATTTCAGGTTCTGCAGCGAGAAACGGATTGCATACGGCGGCCGGTATTTTTCCCGATAGGATTTCAGACTCTTTGAGCGTACATTTAAACCGGACTTTACTTCTATCGGAATAATTTCCTTGTCTTGCTGGATGACAAAATCAACTTCCGCCACATTGCCGCTGCTCCAATAGTAAGCCGGAGCATTCCCTAATGCTGTCAATTGCTGCAGTACATAGTTCTCAACCAATCGTCCTTTGAATTCACCAAATACATCATTATTGACCAGTATTGACGATGCCGGCACTTTGGCTAAATTACGCAGCAAGCCTGTATCTGACAAATAAATCTTAAAATTTTTTCGATCTTCATAGGCGGCAAGCGGAATTTCCGGCTTTGCCAATCGGTTGACTTTCTGAATCAGTCCGGCTTCTAATTGCCAACGTAAAGCATCTTCCAAGTCTTTGGCCCGTGCTCCGGCCTTAACCTCACCGTAAAGGAACTTGGCATTTTCGCGTGCTAATTGTTCCGGAATTGATTTCCATAGCAGAAATAGTCTCGGTATATCTTTGTGCGGTGCATGTTTGGAAAAATCCATTTCGTAGGACTGGGTGATTCCCTGTTGAATCGCTTCTGCCTGCTGAACATCCTGATTTTCGATGAAGTCGGACAATACCGCAGGCATTCCACCGAGCACCAGATATTCACGAAAACGCTGTTCCAATTTATCGCAAATGGCCAGGCTTAATGGTTCCGGTTTCTTTAATGACTCACAATACTCTTGCAGGCCGTTGTCAACGGTTCGCAGATACTCATCAAAACTACATGGATTAAGCTCAAGAAAACTAACCTTACCGACAGGAAAACTAATTCCCGGAGTAGAAAGTGTAATTCCCAATAATGAGCCGGCGGCAACGATTGCGAATTCTGGTTTTTCCTCGCAGAAATATTTGAGCGCCGTTAAGGCTCGCGAGCAGACTTGAATTTCATCAAAAATGATCAACGTACTCTGCGGCTGTATTTTCTTCCCGTAGACAACGCTCAATTCCAACAGAATGCGATTCGGATCAAGGTTCTTCTCAAATATATCGCTGATTCCTTCCTCTCGCTCGAAATTGAAATAAGCGACGTTTTCAAAGTGCCTTTTCCCAAACTCTTGCAACAGCCAGGTTTTTCCGCATTGACGAACCCCGCGCAATATCAGGGGTTTTCGTGATCTGGTATTTTTCCACCGGACCAAATCCTGCATTAAATTACGTTCGATCACAACTATATCCTCCTGCACTTTGCCATTAACATATATCATTATGTGACGAAATCAATATATTAACGTGTCAAATTTGCAATTTTATTTGCATTTAACGTGTCATATTTGCAGGAAATCACTTTGTCGGGACCAATTTTTCCCCCAGGTTCATCGGGCTTTCGGCGTCGATGAATGTATTGATTCCGTAGATGGAGGCCTTGCGGCTTGGGCGCATTTTTTCGATCTGAATTCGGTCGATTTCGCCGTTTTTCGCGGAAACTTGAAGTGCCGACATGGTGTAGCCGTAGCCTTCGTAGCCGGTCATAAATTCGAATTCGGCGCGCTTGCCGGATTCACCCTTGATAGAGAAAGTCTTCTTGAACGGATGTTTGAGGGACTCGGGATTTTTCGACTCCATCAATAATTCGAGCTTGGGACTATCGAGTTTTTTGACATCGAAAGACACCACGTACCAGCCTGGAACCAGCGGTCGGGTGCAATTATCCTGGGCGTTCCAGAGGTTCGTCACTTCCACACCGAAGCGTTCCGCCTTGATCTGGGCGGGAGTGGTCTCTTTCTTGAGCGCCTCGGCGGTAATCGCGGTCACCACCTTGTAGCCTTCCGGCACCGGGTGGAGGCGAATAATCTGGCGGCGCTCCGGCAGTTCACGAAGCGGTTTTTCGTATTCGATCAATACGACTTTGCCGGCCGGAAACAGTGTGGGAACATCGCGGCGGAGAATTTCATTGGTTGCCGCGGCGGCCATATCGCGGTATTTGAAACGCTCTTTCAACTCATCCGTGGCCTGATCACCGTTATCCGGCGAACAGGGAAAAATCGTTCCGAGAAATACTTTTTCAGTTCCCGGTTTGGCAAGCAGAATATTGACAATCCGGACAATGCGCTCCGCCGTTCCCTTGGCAACTTTGTCGACTTGCTCCTCGTTTTTAGCTCCGGAACTGTCGTTGACTCCGATCAGCAAGTGGTAATAGCGGCAGTTCGGCACCCGTTCCGGGTCGTCGATTCGCTGAAGGACGCGCGGTGTCGCGTTGCCACCCTCTCCGGCGTGGCTGTAGCCGAACTGTGCCGTATGAGTCCCGACAAATGCCAACTCCGGCATCCGTTCGAGTAAATATTTGCGGAAATAATCCCCCTGGTTCGCCCAGGTAATACTATCGCCGATCATGCACAGGTCAATCTGTTTCCCGGCTACATCCTTTACTTCGGGAGCGGCACTCAAGGCTCCAATGACGGCAAACATGACGATACTCAGAAGTTTTCTCCAACTTATCATTTACGATTTCCCTTGTTTTTGGCTGATTTATAACAACATGTTCATTGATTATAAAACCAGGTGCCATATATGTCAATAGGGAATCAAAAAAAAGTCAACTATTTCCCGTATCAAGCGCCGTCTGATGAGGCCGCCAAAAATCGAGTCGAAGGACTGAAATGACGAAAAGGACGGAAAGGACTATGCTTGAAATTTCAGATGTAATTTTTGGGGAATTTTCTTATTGTTTATCAAATATATGTGAGATTGTAGGGTTTATTTTTGCTTGCGGTGGTGTTTTTAGCATTATTATTTAGACTTTTAATTTGTTAACGTCTTGCATTTGCGATGTTTGCAATAAAATATTTTCCGTTTTTTGTTCCAAGGGTATTGACAAGATAGCGGTTTTCGGTTATAGTTTCTCAGAGGATTACCCGTAATCATGAGAAAATTTACAGTATATTTATTTATTATATGCGCGTTGTTTTTCTGTTCCTGTGAGTCTGACAGTCTGGCAATGGCCGGGCGTTTTTATCATGGAAACGTTTATGCAAGCGATACCGAGAAATCGGCGTGGAATCAACTGAATCGAGCGGAAATTCAGTATCAGAGCGATCGGAATAAATTGGCCTTGATATATTACATTTACGGTTTGCTCGCTTTAAAAGATCATTCAAATGATTCCGCAATTAATTATTTTATCAGGGCAAATAATGAGAACAATTCTTTCCTGGATGTATGCAAAAATATTGCCTATTTGTATGAGGAGAGAAATGAGATTGCGAAAGCGATTCTTTTCTATGAAAAATCACTTGAAATCATAGAAAATGACATTAATTTCTGTGATGAGGAAAAGTTTCCGGACGGCCATATTTTCAATGATCCGCATATGCAATATTTCATTAAGCAGAATTTGATTGAAAATTCATATTTGAGAGCCAGAGGCGATTTGAAATATCAGGAAATCAAAAAGAATTTATTATTGCAGAAAAAGGAAATATCCGGCAGATTGGCGGATTTGCAACCCGGCAGGGAATCAGGCGCACGATTCTTGTAGAGAAAATGGAGGAGAAAAGAGATGAAAAAGTTGCTGATTTTGATGGGTGTTTTGTCAGCCTGTTTCTGTCACGGCGCCTCGGAGCCGGAGTCAAATCGCTGGGAGGTGAACGGTTCGGCAAAAAAGGTATTCGATTCGCCGTTGGGAGGGGTTTACCGGATCGAAGAAAGTGAGGTATCTTTTGTTTATCCCCCCACATTGAAGTATTCGCGCTCGGAATATCCCAAAATGGGAAGTTTGTTTCAGGTTGCGTTTCCGAAGAATCTCAAGTTCAACAAGCGTTATGTCGTTATGGATTTTACCATTCGCGGGTTTCCTGCGTATTCGTCCAAGGCTTCTCCTGCGTTCAGTTTCTCGGTTATTCGCAGTGAACAGCCGAAAATTATGGGATATCAGGATTTGAATGGGATGTTGGAGTTCATAAGCACGATCGGGGCCTTTCATTACACCAGTTATTACCAGCCCAAATATCCCAGCTATATTATGAATAATATGGCGAAATTTATCCATTTTGATTTTGAGCCGTTATCGATCAGGGTGACTTTTGATACCAGAACGGAAGAGGTAATTACAATCATTAACGGCATAAGAGAAATTCAGACCGACAGAGAACATGAGTCATCCTGGACGCTGAGGGAGGGTGAGTGGCTGTGTCACGGTACTATTGTGGACAACGATATGCTGCGAAATACAACCCCGGCCAAGGTTCGCAGTTTGGGGATTATCGTCAAGCACGACAAAGACCAATACCGGAATCAGTATTTGGAAATAACTCAGCCGGTTATCCGGCAGTTTGACTCGTTGAAGGAGGCTGATGAGGTATTGAAACCGGTGGTTTTCCGGCCTTACCCGTATGCGAATTATTACACGGGGGAGAAAAAGCGCAATGACAATCGCGACAAGAATCCGGATTATCAGTACGCGATGGCGCTTCGGGCGTTGTACGGCGCACAGAATGAATGCAATCCGGCCGAGGCGATCAAACTGCTGGGAAAAGCGGCGGATGAGGATCATATCCCGGCGCTTTATCAATTGGGAGTGTGTTATTTCCGAGGGTATGGGGTAGAACCGGATATCAAGAGAGCCCAGCGTTATTTGTGGAAAGCCCGCGACCAGGAGTATCAGGACGCGATTGCTTTGGACTGGTTTGTGGATTGGGAATCCAGAGGGCGTCCCAAATTCACCAATTCCAAATTGATCAAATCGTTTGAGATGGAGGTAAAGGGAAATATCCATTATGCTCATGACTTTGGCTTATCAGCTCTGCTTATCTGCGGCTCAAGTACCCCTACACAGGCGATTTCGCTTAAATATGCGGCATTTCAGGATAATGTCATATTTTGCATCAGCCGCGATTCTCCGAACAAGCCGGCTTATTTTGTCGATTACGCCATAGCCGCGGGTTATTACCCGGCTTGCGCGGCCAAGGCCATGTATGGGAGGAAGCCGGCGACTGTGAAAGGCAAGGCTCGGTCTCTGCTGGATGATTCCGAAAGACTGGCGCTCTTTGCGCAGGGCATTGAGACCGGTGATGAGTCCGCGGTTCCGGAATGGCTGGAATTGCTGGCGAAAAAAGGGAAATTGCCGGAAAAAGAATTCACGCCGTTGCGCAATCTGAGGTTTGCCGATAATGCTTTGTATCAATTTCTGGCGATGTTGATGAAATATCCCGACATGCCCGGAGTGTCCGAATATCTGCGGGGCAATCCGGCCAAAGCCATGAAGCAGTTCGAAGAGGGAAAAGACGCCAGATCAAGTCTGTTCCTGGGACTCCGGCGCCTGAGTGGACTGGAGCCGGGACGGATGACTTTGACAACATTGGAGCAAAACATTCCCCGGGCCGAAGAAGCTTTTACCCACTTGCAAAAAGCGGCCGCACAGGGCGAGCCGGTTGCGCAATACCTGCTGGCCCGTTATTATTTCCGGCAGGATCTGCCGTCACAGGTTAAGTTCGCCAGCCAGATCGACGTCCGGAAGCTTTTGAATTCGGCCGCGGCTTCCGGGCACATGGGGGCGCTGCTGCTGCTGGCGGAAGTTGAATTCGACAACAATCCGGTTCAGGCGGAAAAGTATTTGGAGCAACCTTGTGCCATCGGTTATGCGCCGGCTTTTTATCTGAAAGGAAAGCTCCTACAGAAGTTTTCCTGGCGGGCTCAGGAAGCGGAAAAAGCCTTTGCCAAGGCGGCGGAGCTGGGGGATTATCGCGGGTGGCAGACGTTGGCACTTCACTTTGCGGGAAGACAAGCTCCCGCGGCCAAGCAAAAACTGTGGTTCGATTATATACAGGCCGACCGCAATTACCGCAAATTCGACATTTGCGATCCGTTTTATCCCGACGCCTACAAGGAGCTCGGCAAATGGAAACGCTCCGGCGGTTATCCTGAAATGAACCTGCAGCAAGAGGGTCTCAAGCGGCAGGAAGAATATCAGGATTTTCAACGAAAAGTCCGGGCGGCACAACCTACAAGAGGCAAATAAACACTACATAACGTCATGTGCAAGTTTATCTTGGCGATAGATTGAGCTGGTAGGGCGCTCTGCGGAGAGAGCGCCCTACCTCGGGAGAGTCTCCGAAAAAACTTGCACATAGCGTTACATAGGGAATTCGGCGAGTTGGACCTTGCGGCCTTCGCGTTGGCTCAGGTCGGCGGCGAAGGCCATGCGGCTTGCCGCGATGCCGTCCGCTACCGAGGCGGCGGGCGGATGATGGTGCTCGATGCAGTCGAAGAATTCTTCGACAATCGGTACATCGCCCCCGCCGTGCATATCGACCAGATCGGCCTCCGCATGCAGTGCAATCCGCTCCGACCGGTTATTCCGGAAATCGGTCAGGGTAAGTTCCATCTGTTTCAGGGAACCGGCAAGGTAGCCATTGGTTCCGTGCAGGATTACAGTGCGGTCAACGTCGCCGCTGATGGCGGTCAGGTTGAACGAACAATGGGTGTCGTCAGCGAAGCGAATCAGCACGTTCTGATCGGTGATCAAGTCGGCGTCGGTCCGGTAAATGCATTTGCCGAGTTGTTCGAAATCGGGCGACAGGTTGTAAATGCGCTCGGCGTAGATTTTCCGGTGAAAACGAAACGGGCATTGTGCATCGTGACAGTCACGGCAATGCGTGGGATATTTGTAGGGGGGCGTATCGCGGGGGAAAAATTGACGGCCCCCGAAGGAGAAAATTTCCTCCGGCTCCGCCTGGCCGGATTTGAGCCAGCGGATAATATCCATGTCGTGAGAACTTTTTTCGTTCAGCAGCCCACCGGTGTTGGCGGAGAGCCGCCGCCAGCCGCGCATGAATTCGGTGTCGAGGTGACGCCGGATATTGAGTTGCATGTTGACCAGAGTTCCGAGGATGCCGGAATCGACGATTTCCTTGATCTTACGGTAAAAAGGCGAGTAATGGAGCACGAATCCCAACTGAATTATGCGGTCCGTCGCACCGGCGAGCCGCCCGATCCGGACCGCGTCCGGCCAATCCGCCGCGACCGGTTTTTCCAGCAAGACATGTTTATCGAACGCCAGGCAAAGCTCAAGGTAATCGGCGTGGCTGGTGTTCGGCGTGACGATGAATACCGCATCGGCGGGAAAATGTTTCAGGGCTTCTTCCGCCGAAGAACAGATTGCCGTATCGGGCAGTCCGAATTCGTTCAAGCGTTTGCGGAGTTTGTCGTGAACGTTGGAATTGACCTCCACTATGGCCGTGACACGGTGCTTCGCCCTTAACGATTTTTCCATTTGTATGAGGTTGGCAAAAAGCAACCCGCGTCCCGCTCCGATAATAATGACATTTGACATGGCAACAATTGATCCTTTTAATAAATTCGGGTTAATTCATCGGCGACAGCCAGATATTTTTGTACGGCATTTTCCACTCCGCCGGGGCGGGAGCGCAGCAGCCAGAGTTCGCGGAATTCCGGCAGCAGTTTTTCCAGTTGGCGTCCCAGTATCTTCAAGCGGGGAAGCCGCCCCTGGCGGCGGAGTACCGCGCGGAGAGCGGCGATGCGGGCGAGCTCCGAGGCGCAAGCCAGTTCACGGCGGACAATTTCCGGAGCATCGGCCGGAATCTGTTTTTTCAGCTCACAAACCATGCGTTCGGTTAAAAGATAATAGATATCCTGACCGGGATGATTGCGGCCGGGAAAGGAGAAAACCGGAATATGCAAGTCGGCAAAGAGAGAGGCGGCTTTGGCCTGGCGGAGCAGGTTTTCGAGGTCGCCGGCGGCTTCGAGAAACCACCCGGTGCTTTCGGAATTGAAGGCGCGGTATCCGGCGGCCGCGGGAGAAAAATGAGCATGGGAATTCCAGGCGGTTTGCGCTCCGTCGGCAAGTGCGTGAAGTGTCGACGGCCAGAATTGGCGGTGTCCGCCGTCGCCCCACTCGGTGATCATGAATCCTTCCGCGCCGTATTTCAGGCCGGTGGCCGCGGCGTTTTGCAGATTTTGGCGGCGGCGTGACGTGTTGCCGAAAAAATTGCTCCAACAGGAGGTTCCCGGACAAACCCAGAATGTTCTGTTGTGCTCGCGCAACAGGCGGCATTGTTCGTCGAACGGAAAATCGGCGTCATATCCCCAGGCCAACAATTTCAGCTCAGGCGTAAGCCGGTCCAGTATTTCCGGAAAACGCAAAACCATGTCCGCCCATATAGCCGGATGCTTGTGATAGGGCTCCACGAGCTTGCAGAGTTTGCCGATATATTCGGCGAATACTTGAGGCAGTCCATCACGTTTGACGATATCGCGGGATCGTCCGAATCCGAGGTCGAGAGTTTCATCGCAGCCGAGGTTGACGAAAGATCCGGAGAAATTCGGAAGCAGGCTCTCATAAAGTTTGGCGAGCCACGCGATCGCCGCCGGATCGGTCGGGCAGAGTGATTGCGGTACGCTGCTTCGGGCGCCCCACGATTCGAAACTTCCGCCGGGCGGAATTTCCGCCAAATGACGGTATTCGTCATCCATCAGAAATATGGTCAGATGCCCGAATGAATTCTGGCAAGGGGCGAGCTCCATGCCATATTGAGCGGCAAATGCGTCGAGTTCACGCAGTTCGGCGGAAGTCAGCGGCGACCATTCGCCCCAGATCCGTTCGTTGCCGGGTGAGGCAAAGGTGTGCTCAAAATAAAGTTGAAGATGATTGATTTTCCAGGAGGCCAGAGTGCGAATGGTTTGCTTGAGATGCTCCATGGTCCAGACGCGTCCGCGCGTTACATCGAGCATTACGCCGCGTATGGCGAAATCCGGGGCATCCTCGATGCGTAAACACGGCAGGCGGCAGCCGAAGCGCTCCTGCAATTGAGTAAAAGTCGCAAGAGCGTTGTGTCGGCCAGGTTTGCCGGATGTGGCGATTATCACTTTTTGCGGGGTGATTTCGAGGATGTAGGCGTCTTTTCCCAAGTCGCTGTCGGAGGCGAATATGGGCGAGTACTTATCCGGCATGGCAAATACTCCGTCGAACAACTCGATTTTCTTGGGGCGGGGCAGCAGCAATAATTCATCGATAAGCATGGGTTTTTCCAGTTCTTATTTATGGTGTATACGTTACTTTCCGGGTGGGCTCCCACAGTACATTGCGGTATGGATTTTCCCAGATTCCGGGATGAGTTGTGGCCAGAAGTTGGGCACGTGCCATAGAACCGGCATGGCCGTCGGCATAAACGATATTGAGCCCGTTATTATGGCGGAACATCGGCAGCGACGCCGAATAATCTTCAACGCCGTTGATTACCCTGAGTCCGCGAATTGCCAGGGAAGTGTAAGAATCCGCGGAAATCAAAGTACCGGAGGGGGCTTGAGTGGCGGAGAGCCGGATCAGCGGCTTGGTCAGTTGAACATAGCTGACATAACGGGCGTTCAGGCCGTAATCGGTCAGCCAGTCATAAAAAATCAACGTTTTGAGCTGGAGACCCGGGCACCGTAAGAACGGAGTCATGGGGGCGGCATAGGAGACGGAGGGCATCCGCAGGTATTCACGCAAGCGGGAAGTCCACACTTTTTCGGAGGTTGCTGCCTCAAAAGTCATCCAGTCCAAATGATCGTTCGCATAGTTCTGCTGCATCAATCCGAGCTGTTTCAGGTTGCCGGTGCATGAAATTGAATGCGCTTTTTGCCTGGCCTGGTTCAACGCGGGCAGCAGCAGGGCGGCGAGGATCGCGATGATCGCGATCACAACGAGGAGTTCAATCAATGTAAAAATTGAAGAACATCGGAAATATTGAAGCTCCTTTTTCATGATACACCTTATTTTTGGGGATTTTCATCTGGAGAAATCGGTTGTATTTCGTAAATTCCGATATTGTCGAAATAGTTGTATTTGCCGGAATCTTTGCCTTGCTTCATATACAGCAGCACCGTCATGACGTCCGCACCGTCCGGAGCTTGGACGATACCGCCGGCCTGACGCCATTGTTCCGGAGATCCTTCCGGAAAATAAATCAAGGAATCACGCGAATTCACATGCCGGAAAAGCCAGTCGCGGTAGTTGATGACCTTGCCGGTCGATGGGTCGCGGGAGGATTTGACCGGGGTCCGCCATTTTACGTGGATCAATGCGTTTCCCGTGCCCCGCATCATGGATTCAACGTAATAAAAGCTGCCGGGATTTACTTTGATATCCGTGACGAACGCGCCTTTGGGCAGGTCTTTCCCAAACAGAGAGAATTTATCATCGACTCCCTCTTCGGTGCAATGCGAACGTTTTTCCGGCTTGGCGTCCCAATGCGGCCAGAAATACCAGCCGGGAATAATCGCCGGCCCCTTCAGGTAACCACCTTCGATCATATACGGAGGGCCCACCGGATTGGTTATTTCCGCATTGGGGTCGCACTTGGGATTTGGAGCCAAATTTTTCAGTGAATTTTTCTGGGCTTTTACGATGGCTTCTCCGACTTTCGCCGGTGCTTTGGCCAGTTCAATGGCTTCGACGATTCCAGGGTGAAGTTCCAGAAAAGTAGTCTTCGAAGGAATGCCGGAGGCAGGGAAAATCGCTTTGATGGCGGCTTCATCCCAATTCCCGATCCAGGCATTTTTCTCGCAATAAAGCCAGACATATTCATCGGTTATGCGAAGCGCCTCCGACAGGTCTTGCCGGAAACGTTTTAATTTACTGCCCCCAAGTGGTTGTTTCTGAAAGCTGCCGGTAGTCATGGAGTAAGAATCGGGATACATTCCAAAGGCGAATTCCCCGTTGGTCTTGAATTTTTTCCGATTTTCCGGCAGGATAAATTTCATGTTCCGGCGAACGGAATCAAACGCCGCATAAGTGAAATCGGGCGTGTCGGCTTGAAAATAATAACCGAGCTCATTTCCCTCGATTAATTTCGCCTGGTCCGGCAGTTCGTCATAGAGACCATTGACGAAGTAGGGCCAGAGTTCATTTTTCATTTTCAACCCATACTCGGCTTCATCGGAAAATACTTCGCGGGAAACGGCGCAGAGCAGGTGAAGGGCCATAATTTTTATCGAAGGAAATTCTTTGGCGATAGCACGCATAACCTGGGCGCCATGGCGGCGCATCCGCCCGGCGGCTTCTTCAAATGTCGCCCCATCTTCAGGCTGATAAATAAACTGTTGGGAATTGTTGTAGTCCTCGTAATCGAAAGCAAATCCGACGCAGCCGCCCTCGCGGGCCGCACGAGCCATGATTCCGGCGTTATGCGCACAACGTTCCCAGCCGGCTTCGTCGGTCATTGGAATGCGTTCTTTCGGCGTCCAGAACATCAGCAAAAAATTATCTTTCAATTTGCCGGAAGAAATTACTTTCATGTCCGCAATTTCCCGGGCATATTCCGAGATATCCCATTTTTGTTTCGAACCGGCGGGATGGCGCAACCGGAATGTCTTCATATCGGAAATCACGATGCCGTCAAAAGGCAATTTTTCGAATAACGCGATGTTCCTGGCAATGTGTTCAGTGCGGGCGTTTCTGAGCTCAAATGACAATAGAATCACCTTCTTTTCATTTCCGCCCAAAGTCAGCAGAAATACGGTCAACAATGATAACGAGATTGCTTTTTTCATAAATCATCCTTTTTGCTTTAATGTTCTATAGTTCTATTATATCAATGTGAAAATTATTATTTGCGTTATGAAATTTTCAATTTTTTATGTATCGGGTCGTATTCGCCGAAGAAACCGTCTTTGAGGCGACCGGTAATATAATCGATCGTGGTTTGCAGAATTGCCGGGCCCGCATCCGCTTCATTGGAAAAGGCGAAACGAACCCGGAAATGCGAAGAATGCTGCGGTTTAAATGATTTATCGACTAAAGTCACCAGGATTTCAGGACATTTTTCCGGCGGAATTTTCTGCTCGGTCAAGTACTGTGTCAGGCCTTGGAACAAATGTCGAGTCGTGACAATCCGCTCCGGCCAGTCACGCCGGGCTCCCCAGACGGCGGCGATCTCATTGAGACCGTAACGTGTGTGCGAGCAAATAGTATTGGACGCCTGCCACGGCAAGTCATATTCCTGGCAATAGCGTTCGGCCACCTCAATAATTTCCCGCGAGACGAAATAACTTGGGCTGTCAATCAGGATACCGACGGATTTCGAGTGCCCGGTATCGGTCATCAGGAGTTCGCGGACCAGCGGCGCCACCGCGAAACTGATGTGATTGCTCCAGTACTTCGGCAGATAGTTTCCGATTACGATACAACGTTGTTTGCGCTCCGCCAGATGTTTAACGGCACGGCTTGAAACAAGGCCGGTCAGCAGAATGCAATCGGCGGTAATTTGCTCCAGCTCGGCAGAAGTCGCATCCTCATAAGGAATAATCTCCCTGCCGCTTCCCGCCGCAGCCCGGCAAAGCCCGGAATAAACGGAACTGTAAAAACTATTCTCCAGATTATCGCCGATGATGACAAAGGCAATCCGGCAATGCGTCCGCGCCGTCAGAGCCGGATTGACCAGCGTACCGCGCCCAACGGTGCTTTTCACCAATCCCTCATCGGCCAGCAGTTGAAATGCCGATAAAACAACCTGCCGCCCGATTCCGTTCATTGCGGACAATTCCCGAATGGATGGTAAGGCCTCGCCCGGCTTGAGTTCTCCGCGTTCGATTCGATTGCGCAGTTCATCCGCCAGGATTCGTGATTGCGGTTGTTTGGCTGAAAAATGCATTCCTGATTTCCAAGTGACATATTAATATTATATGTCATTTGGCGGCATTGTCAATAGATAATATAATTTTTTCTCCAACAAATATTGAATAAACTGTAATCCGCCACTCAAGATTCTTTAACCATGGAAAGCACGGAAATTCACGGAAAGGGAACGAGGAGTTGCGCACTCCTCGCGCTCCAGCGGCGGATACGATCCGCTGCGATGGATCTTTGGGAGAAAAGTTCTTTTTTCGCAAGGGACAACCGAACGGATTCGGTTTTCCCTTTGCAAACCTCTTTCCGATCCTGCCGGTAGAGCCTACATCGAGGCGGCAAAGCCTGGAAATGGGGTCGAGGGGAAAACCTGTGCTGAACAGGTTTACCCCCGGTCAATATTGTTGAACAGAATCTTCGTAGCGGATCGTATCCGCCGCTGGAGCGCGAGGAGTGCGCAACTCCTCGTTCCCTTTCCGTGGTTCTATGATTTTCAGTCCATTACGAATAAACTTGCATATGGGGTTTATATGGTATTTTTTATGGTTTCGGCACTACCAGCAGCGGCCATGATTTCTCCTGTTGCCCCAGAGAGATTTTCAACTGATAATTGCCGGGAGCCAGCTTGTCGGCGGGGAGCGTCCAGAAGAATTTATCCGATGACTTTTCCTGCTTGATTTCCAGGCAGTTTTTGCCGTTGGCGTCGAGTACGGCGGCGGTCAGTGATTGATCGCCGGATTTCGAATAGATGTGGAGAAGGAAGGTCAGCGGGTTTCCGGCCATAATCACCGGACTGGGGTCGCCAAGTTCCAGCAGTTCTTTGACGGTATAATCGCGGGAGGTCAGTATTGCTTCGCCCAGCGACAAAACCAAGCGGTAATCGCCGGTTTCGGTAATCTTGCACGGCAGAGTCAGGGTGCTTTCGCCTCCAGTTTCAATTTTGATTCCGGCCTTCTGTTGATCGATGTTTTTTCCGGCGACGGTCTGCAGGCTCATTGTCAATTCACTGTCGATTTTCTCGCGTCCGGAATTGTGCAATTTCAACTTGACCTGATTTGTTCCCTGATGCAATGTATCCAGCTCGATATCGGCGCGCAGAACCGGCTTGACAATCTGCAAATCCGTATAGGCGCGGAAGCATCCGGGTTGATGAAAACCTTTCGGCGTAGTCGCCAGAACGGAGCGTTCAAATGGAGCAATTCGCCTTACCCGGGATAAATTGAGGCGTACCGTTTTGCTGTCGTAAATGTTGCCTTCCAATGTGCTCCAGGGAATGGCGGCTTCCACGGTCCAGCCGTCGTCGTAAGTTCCGGTCGCGTGCTGCCAGACGCCGTTCCAAGCCAGGGCATTTTGCTTCCAGTCCAGGTCGAAATGCCGGAAATCGGCGGCAGTGTTATGGATATCGACGATGAACTGATAATAGGATTGCGAGTTGTTTTTGGCGTCGATCAGGATTTCCACGCAATCGTTCTCCCATACTGGAGCATCGTGACGGCTCAGGCGTTCCTGTTGTCGGGCTTCGACCAGATTGGTTTCGCGGCAGTGAAAAAAGAAATAAACGTTCTGGCGGTCGTACATGATCTTGGTTGTGGTTTTCATATGTATCATATTCCCTGCGACAAAGTTCTGCAATTCCAGCGGTTTGACGTTTTTCCATACTTCGTCCTCGTTGCCGTCGATTACCGGCGGCTTGCCGCTGTTGAAATAGAGGGTGTCGGCCGTGGCGGAAAAACATATCATGATGAGCAATAACAGTATGCGCATTATAAAATCTCCTTGAGTTTGAGGATGGCATCAGCCGCCATGGCGCGCAGAGAATCCGCCTTGGCGTTGTCGAAAACGTAATCTTCCATAATGCCGTTACCCGGCTTGTGGTCGTCCCGCCACGGGACGAAACCGATGATCCGGTCCAGAACTGCCTGGCCAGCGTCCGCTTCAGCGATTTTGCCTTTGGCGCGGGCATTGTCGATCATGTTTTTCAGCGTATACAGATACTTGTAGTCGGTAATGCCTTCCCGGATGCCTTCCCATTCGATGGTGAATACTGACATGTTGTCTATTGATGGCTTGGGGTCGGGATAAGTTACTGCATAGCTTTTGCCTCGGGTGAAATTGTCGTAGGGGTCTTTGCCGTAAGCCTGATACGTATAGATCAGATGGCCCGTCACGCCCAGCTTGAACGACATGAAACCGCTGAGCAACCGGTTCGGCATCATGCCGCCCTCCTGGCCGCCGTAGCATCCCGCGCCGAGATACCAGTAACCGTTTTTGTATTTTTCCGCGATCTCCCGCAATTCACGGTTGGTTACGGCATTGTTGCCGATAAAGGAATTGGCGGAAATATTCATGTTCGGAGCGAGTTCTACCACATAACGCGGCGCATAAACGGTTGTCATGGTCTGAATTCCGGCTTGCTGGGCGAGCTTATTTTGCCATGCGGCCGCTTCCATTGCGTTGTTTACGTGCGGTTCATCGATTCCCATGTAGTACCACTGATCGTAGCCCGGCCCGCCGTATTTCTTGACCCATGAATCAACCTCTTTCAATACTGCTACAAATTCATCGCGGACTTTGGGATTTTCAAACCACTTCTTGTCCGGGGCTAATCCGCAGCGTTTCAGCGCTTGACGTTCAGCCCAGATGTTATAGACGATCAAGGGCCCGTTCATTCCGGCCCGGTGCCGTGCTTCCTGAATATGCTTGATCGAATTCTCGCTTCCACCGATATTATGCAGCGACGTGATCCCGTAGTTTTTAATATCCTCCAGATACCGCACTGTCAGCTCCATGGAGTAATTTTTCTGCGGCGCTACATGCAAGCGGCTGTAAATACTCCAGACCATTTCGGGCGGTTCCATAAGCTTGAACGGCAGTACTTTGAGCTGCAGCGGCAGGGTTATCTCTTTTTCCCCGCATTTGACCGTGGCGGTTCCGCTGTAAAGGCCAGGGGCACAATCTTCTTTCAGCCGGGTTTGGAGCCAGAAAATCCGGTTGCCGCCTGCCGGAAGCACACATTTTTCCTGCGGCAGAATCAGTTCCGGAATGTTGAAATAATTGTAGGGATTGCGCGGAAAATCCCAGAATTTGACATAGGATATTTTAATGGAGTCCGCCGGAATTACCTTGTCGCCGCAACGCAGTTCGCTTAGTTGCAGAAGTTCCAGTTCACGCTCGTTTCCCGGGTTGTGAATTGCGAAATTCCATACCGCATAGTTGTCAAGTGTGGTGAATGTTTCCAGCTTATCGATCAACTCGAACGGCTGCGGAACACTGTCCCGGTAAGTCATGCGGAGATTGCGGTGGTAGGCAACCGGTGTCGTCAGATTGGGATTGGCGGGATCGGCAATGGAATTCCGCGGTTCGAAATACATGGTTCTGTCGCCGATTTTTTTGGTTTCTGCCGGAGGTTCGGCTTCGCGAATGGTTATGGATTTAAAGAAGCATTTGCCCGGAAAATTTATGCTCAGTTCAATCGAGGAGGCGAGCGCTGGAAAATGGACTTTCCAGTTTTGCTCCTGGTCGACGCCGGTCTTGAATTTAGCATCGCCGAATTTTTTTTCTTTGTTGATGCGTTGGAGATAACGCATGAAAAGCTCCATGGCTTCGCTGCTTTTCACCACCATTTCCGCTTCGTAATATTTTCCCGGTGTAAGCCCCAGGACCCTGCCGTTGAATCCTCCTGATTTCTTGTCGTCTTCCGGTGTCAGCAACATTCCTCCGCCGGACGGAAATTCCGCGGTGGCGTTGTTAAGCCTCCACGAAGGCATGGACCATCCGTTCTGGTAAAAATTCACCGCCATGGAGAATTTCTGTTGACCGGGAATGCCGGTACATCGGATTGTATATTCCCCTGCCGCCAACTTCGGCGTTCCGACTGACGGCCGGGTGAATTTATCCATGCTCCAAACGACTTTGCCGCTACCGGTGTCAATGAGTTCCAGAGTCTTCAACAACTGACTACCGGACATAAAGCGGAATCGCAGATTTTCATGGGAAAACCGAATCGGAGTTTCCTGCTTCCAGTCCTCCGTTGGATTTTCCACCGACAACCATGGGCCGCGTTGCAAGCCGGGAAGAAAATCATCGTGCATGACAATTTTTTCGTTCGCCGCCAACACAAAAGCCGTCATCAAAGCCAATAAAAACAGAATTTTCCGTAACACTTTTGCCTCCTTGGATTACAGAGATTCCGGTAAGGGATACAACGTATTATAATTATAAGGCGGATTTCTCGAAGCCGCGTTATAATATCCTAATTGATTGTAATTGAACCATTTTCCGTGACCGTCGAGCATTACCCAGTTTGCCCCGTCGATGTGATTCGTCCATTGTGGGTCGGAAATGCCGCGTTCGGTCGTTCTGTCGCCGACAAGTGCGCGCCGGCTAGCGTCGGAATTCGTCAATTTGGTCGGCGGCAAATAGTAATACGAAGGGGAGGCACCGCCCATGTAACAATATTCACTGGCAGCTCTCCCGCCAATCCCCGTGTCATATGGGGCGGACCAGAAGCGCTGGGATGGGCAATCCGCCATCTTCCAGGCGGACAAATACTTCGGGACAAAATCGACGCCGGAATTCGTTAAACCCAGTCCCCAATTAGCCATTATCCTTTGCGAATGTCTCTCCTGCGGCAGATTATCGTTGTTATCCTCGGCATAGGCAGTAAAAGACAAACCGCACTGCTTGAGCTTGGACAGACAGTCGATCTTTCTGGCTTTTTCCCGGGCTTTGCTGAGAACGGGAAGCAATAATGCTGCCAAAATGGCAATAATCGCTATTACGACCAGCAACTCGATAAGTGTGAAATTTTTAACACGCATTTGCAACTCCTTTTATTTCGCAAAACGCAATTCCGCACGCTTTAATGCAGTGCTTGCGCGTTCGATCAACTTTCCCGGTATTATAATTCTGGGACCCGTTCCGCCAAACCATTGCGTCGATTCCAGCAGCATTCCTACCGCGGCGACTCCGCTGTCAAAATAACGGTAATCGACCGTGGAGAGCGGCGGAGACAAGAACTCTCCCCCAGGGTATCCGCAGGTTCCCATCACCGCCAGATCGTCCGGAACCCGGTAGCCCCGCGATTTCAGCGCCTCATAAACATGAATAGCGAAAAAATCGGAAAAACAGAGCAGCGCCGTGGGAAGACTGGGTAAATTCAATATCCGGTTGGTGGCCGCAATGATTTCCTGCTTGTTATTGAGGGTTCTGAAAAGAAGATTTCTGTCGTGGTCGGCGCTATTGGCTTTGAGTAAATTGAAATATTCATCCTCCGACATGCCGCGTATGTCTTCATTCTTGATACTGGTCAGGCAGGCAATTCTCCGGTGTCCCCGTTCCAGCAGATGCGCCAGAGCCATGCGCCAGCACTCCCTGGGGTTACACCCGACCACCCCGATGTTTTCCGGCATATTCTCCAGTGTCAAGGCATGAACCGCAACGGTGGGAATCTTTACCTCTTTCCACAGCGGATTGGATACCAGCGCGCTGACATTCAAACCCAATAATATTCCATTGAAAATATCCGGTGAAAAAATTTGATTGAACTCGGCGGAAGGCATTCCTTCGATCTGCTCATAATCAATGGTTACAATCTCGTAGCCATGACGTTTCGCTTCATGTTCCATACCCGGCTGAACATAACGGAACGGGTTGTCGATGTTGCTGGGATGTGAATGGGTAATACAGAGAAGACGCCGTTTGTTTCCGGGCTCGGTGGGAGCTTTGACGAAAGTACCGCGCTTGCGAATGCGTTCGATCAGTCCTTCTTTTTCCAGACGGTCAAGCGCGTGCCGGAGGGTTCCCTGAGCGACGTCGAAGCGCGTCGCCAGTTCCTTCTCGGTCGGCAGCCGTCCCGACGGATATTCATTGAACTCGATCGAGTTCTTCAACTCCGCGTAAACGATTTCTTTTTTTCCCGGTTTGGTTGCCATAAGCTCAAAAATCGACTATTGTTTCAATTGTTATAGTTTTCTTGTAATTATTATACAACAATGTTTCGATTTGTCAATAAGGGGCACGGGAAATTTCGGCAAATAAAAAACATCGATTGTTGATTTTTATTATCATGGTGTGTATATTATACATATATTAACGTCGTGTGCAAGCTTGTCTTGAGGATAGATTGAGCTGGTAGGGCGCTTGTCCCTAGAGCGCCGTTCTCATGGTACCGAATATCCTGTTGCCTTCGGGTAACCCGGTAAAGCATGCGGAGTGAACGGAGGTCTAGGGACAGACAGCCCTACCTCAAGAAAGCAACCGAAAAACTTGCACATGGCGTTATATTAAGGAGTATGAATTATGGAAAGAAAGTATATTGCGGTAATAAATGAAAAAGATGATTATGAAGTTATATTTCCAGATTTTCTTGAATGTTTTGAAACAGGAAGCAATTTGTCTGAGACATTAGAACGGGCGCAGAAAGCGTTGGAATTGTATATAGCCGGAATGGTTAAAAACGGCGAAGAAATACCGGAAGAGAGTAAATTGCCATTGGTTATGGCAACGCTGAATGAATGTGATGGTATACTGCATCTGGAATGGGTCAGAGTGAACTTACCGCCATCCAAAGCAGTGCGTATAAATATTACCATTCCAGAAGATTTATTGCGCCGCGTGGATAAAAGACTGGCTGGGCGCAAAAACCGCAGAAGTTCATTTATCGCTCGTGCTTTGGAGCATGAACTTGAAGTGCAGTAAATAAAAGGCCGTGAACGATTTTTTCGAACACGGCCTTGAGATTAGCTGTACAGGATGTCCGGGGGACAGGGGTCGTAGCGGGGGTGCTTGATCTTGGGGAGCCTCATGCCGCCGGTACGGTAGATCGACGGGGTGTCCGCGCATTCCATTTTCAAAACCGGCGCCAGCATGTTGTCGAGCTGTTCCGGCAATTCGATGGTGACAATGTCTTCGTGTTGGGTGAATTTGAGTTCGCCCACTCCGGCGGCGGTTACCCGCTGAATTTTGGTTTCCAGGCCGGTGAAGACCCATTGGCGGCCGGGCATGTACAGCAGGGTGAAAAAGAGGTTTTTACCCGAAGAGGTAAACACTCCGGCGCCGTCCCAGTCGGTGTTGTCGTCGCTTTGGCGCAGCATCGGGCTGAGGGTCATCAAATTGTTGTTGCTGATGGCTTCCAAGCCGCCGTCGGCGATCCACTTGCCGACTATGCGGATGATGTCGGCGCTGACTTCCGGGACCGAACCGTCGCCCATCGGGCCGATGTTCAGCAGCAGATTGCCGTTACCGTTGGCACAGGTCAGGAGCATTTTGATGACGGCAAGCGGTGATTTCCAGCTATCGTCGCTGCGGTGGAAACCCCAGTGATCGTTCAGGGTCATGCAGGCTTCCCACGGGCGCCACGGTTTGGGAGCGGAAATATGCCCTTCGGGGGTGCCGAAGTCGCCGGGCAAGCCGTTACGGCCGTTGAAAATCAGGTGCGGTTGAATCTTTCTGAGCGTGGCGTTCATTTTTTCCGCCTGCCAGCCTTCGTGGTTGAAGGGCCACCAGCCGTCGTACCACACGATGTCGATGGGGTTGAACCTGGTCACCAGCTCTTCGAGCCGGGCAAAGGTATTGCGGATGAATATTTCGTAGGCTGCCGGATTTTCCAGCGCTTCGGTGGCGTCGGGCTGGTCGTACCAGTTGTTCAAGCTGTGATACAGGCCGATTTTCAAGCCGTGCTTCCGGGCGGCGGCGACGGTTTCCGCTACCAGGTCGCGTCCGCATACCGCCATTGAGTTATGTTTGCTCAGGGCGGTATCGTAAAGCCGGAAACCTTCATGGTGCATGGTGGTCAGGACGATGTATTTCATTCCTCCGGTCACCGCCAGGCGGCAGAGTGCATCGGCGTCAAACTTCGCAGGATTGAATTCAGATGCAATCTTATCCATTTCGGGGAGGGAGATTTTTTCCCGGTTCATGACCCATTCGCCGCGTGCCATTTGGCTGTATAGTCCGTAATGGACGAACATGCCGTATCTTAAACTGCTGAAATCCATTGTATTCCTCCATAAGTATACAGCGATTTAATAGAGCACCGGTCAAAAGGATTTCAAGCTGTCATCCAGCTTTTTTGCCCGGCTCCATGGAGGGAGCCAAGGACAAAAAGAAATCGGACATGTCGGACGTGTCGGACGTGGCAGAGTAATTTTTATGATTTTTGTAGTATCTTAAGCTTTCGCTATTGACATTTGATGAAGTGTAATGTATAATTGTGATAGTGAATGACAGTATATGATAATAATGAAATCAAGGAGGGGTTATGATCGGGTTAATTGCATGTGGTGCATATTCAATGTCGCCATTCGAACTTGAATTTGAACATCAGATCTATTATGTTTATGCCTGGCTGATTGTGCTTTTCATGATACTTGCGCCGTTCGTTCCTTTTCTTTTTGGGTGGCGCTTGGGGGAAAAGGTGCCGGTAACCCGTGCAAGAGTCTTTGGATTCGGATTTCTGATTTGCCTGTCGGTTCTCATTATCACTCCGACATTTAGCGGGTGCCTATTGATGCTATTTTGGTTGCCGGTGATAATGGTTGCTTTCATGGCGGGAGGCTTTCCGGCAATATTATTAATAGCCTGGCCGCTGTACGGCTTCGGTATTACCTGGTGGCTGTTGCGTTATGACCGGGTTTGGGTCCGGCGGAAAACTGAATCGGAGTAATCTTTTGACGGGCGCTTGTTTATACGGACAATGTGTGTTATTGTAATAATAGTAATAGTAAAGGAATATAACGATGAAAAAAAGATTACGCAAGAAAAAAGGCCTGAAAGAGTTTCAGGAAGCCGGTTTTGAGTTTTTCGCCAATTTCAAATGCGAAAGTGAAGATCAGTTTGTGAATGAGTTTTCCGCCATTGTGGAAAAGCATGACGTGTTTTTCCAGGGCCATTGCTGCGATTGCGAGCAGGAAGGCGGCGAGGAGCACATCGAAGGTTTTGTCAACATGGGCCGGATCGAGGCTTCGCTGAACGAGCGCCGTGATGCGTTTGTCAAGGAGTTGACGGACAAGTTGGCCTTGAGCAACGTCAAAACCGGCGAGTGGGAAGATTCCAACTACGAAGGCAAGTCAATCGTAGTCAAGTAAATATGTTGCGATTATAATTCCAATTAAAAATCAAATTGAGCTTTTAATAGGAATAAGCCGTTAAGGGTGTCAAAATTCCTTGACGGCTTTTTTGTTATTTGTGAGAGTGGGTGATTACGCCGGTTTCGATTAATTGTACGAAAATACAATTGACGATCTTCAATTCGGCGCCGCAGACGAAATGCGGAACATTATTCAGCCTGGCAGTGAATTGGTTGTAGCTGTTTTGCTGCAATCGGTCCGCAATCTGCAGGATCTCCGAGGTTCCGGTACCATCGGGGAAATAGTTTTTGTCATTGGGCAGAATAATACCTTCGTTGGTGATTTTGGTAACTTTTTTCCCTTCGAAGTCAACGAAATAGAATTTATGAATCGGATCGGCGCGGTGGGCGTCGAGCAAAGCGTCCAGTACCGCTTCCAGCCGCAATTCCAGGCCGGCAGTCCCCAGGTAGGAGCCATCGGGGTTGAACATCGGATAACGGCAGATAATACGATGGGTGCCAAGCGCGCCCTGGTAGGTCTGACTCCAATAGATCTGACGGTCGCGTCCCTGGTTGTCCGGAGAGTTCCAGCACTGTTTGTAAGCTTCAAACTTCGGCGGGTCATAGGTCCCCGGAAAGCTGTAGCCGGATTGATTTTCCCAAGCGACAAACAAGCGCTGAATCAGGCTGTTGTCGGTAAGAATCCGCATGAAATTGTCCTGGACGATTTTGTTACTGTCAAAACGGGATGCGATGACCTTGTGGCAGATATGAACGAACTGGGCGCTGTCGATCAGAGGACGTTGAGGCGGTTTGTCCGAAGGGATCAGGACCATCTGTTTGAGGGCTACCGGATAAGCATAAAAGTCGGATTCCAGGGAATAGGGGGGAGAAGTGTCCCGGGACTGATACTGGGCATTGGTGAAATATTCGGCGTTTTTGTCCGGAGAGCGCGAATTGGTGTATTCCGCCAGATTGTCGGCGAACATGATCAACTGGGTTTGCGCCAGGAGGAAGTTTTTTTCCACCATGACGGCCAGAGAGTCGGTAAATGACTGAAACTTTACCAGTTCCGCCATTCGCGAGGTGTACCGCTGTTCGACTGACTTGGTTCGGTAAAGCGCCACGAACAGAAAGGCCAGCAGAATAACGAACAGCATACTGATGACCAGAGTACTCTTGATCCGGTTGTTGTACAAAGTCCGGACCACTTTCCGGAAAGGGTTGTCGGGGAATGCCGAGACTTCGGTGTTGTAAATGAAACTTCTGACGTCGGAAGCCAGTTGTGCGACGGTCTGATAACGCTGTTTCGGATCGGGCTTGGTGGCTTTTTTGATGACGGCCCTGATTTCGGAACTGATTTTCAAGCCGTGTTGAATGTGCCATTGGCTCATTTCCACGACCGTGTCCTCGGTTGACATTTTAGAACGTTCATCCTGGCCGTGCCGCAGGGTGACCAGCTCAAAAAGAATCACGCCGAGAGCATAAATATCGATGAGAAAAGTCGTCGTCTTTTCCTTGAAAACTTCGGGCGGCAGATAGTCGGGGGTACCGGCGATCCGCTCGGGATGGGTACCGGCCTGGCGGGCGCAACCCCAGTCCATGACGTAAACCTCGCCGAATTGCCCTACCATGATGTTTTCCGGCTTCAAATCGCCATGGACGATATTCTGGCTGTGACAGTATTGAATGACTTCGCAGACTTTGAGAAAATATTCCAGACGCGAATACAGGGCTTTCTGCTCCTGGTCATAGGTGAATTTACGAGCGCCATATGCCTCGCGGGCGTCTTTGATGAATTTCGTCAGGGTCGAGCCGTTGATCAGCTTCATGACCACTTCCCAATTGCCTTCTTTGCTTTTGCCCATATTGTAAATCGGCACGATCGAAGGGTGGTCCAGCCGGGCATTCAGGCGGCATTCTTCCAGGAAGGATTTGATAACCTGCGGATCGTCCTTGTAAAGATGGTTAAGGGATTTGACCGCGACGACCCGGTCAAAGATCAGGTCTTTGGTCTTGGCAATCTGTCCGACTCCCCCCGTGGCAAAGTAGCAGATCAAGCGGAAACGGTCGGAAAAGCAGTAACTGTCGCTTTCTATGTGTTCCAGTTCGGTGATGAGGTCGGCGCCGGGCAGCTGTTCCCCCTCCGCTTGCATGATGACGGTAACATCCTGTTCATCGGGATTGATCGCCGTTTGTTGGTTCATGTTAATAACCCCCAGAATAAAAAAGCCTCCCGCAGGAGGCTGGGAATCAATAATCCGGTACTAAATAAGGCCGCACTGGCGCATGGCCTTGGCCAATGTATTTCTCGCGGAATCGCTGATCGGGCATAGAGGCAGACGGTATACTTCGTCAACCATGCCCTTCATGGCCATTGCCGCCTTGACCGGAATCGGGTTGGACTCGACAAACAGATCCCGGAACATGCAAAAATACTTCATATGAAGTTCGCGGGCAGTGGCATAATCGCCGGCCGCCGCCGCATCGACCATTTGTTTCAGTTCAGCCGGGATAATATTGGAGGCCACGCTGATGATACCTTTGGCGCCGACCGCCATCATCGGCAGAGTCAGGCTGTCGTCACCGCTCAGGATGGTGATGTCGCAGATATCGAGAATCGTGGAAACGCGCTCGACGCTGCCGCCGGCTTCTTTCAGGGCCACGACATTGGAGTTTTTGCTCAAGCGGGCGACGGTTTCAGGGGCAATGGCCACGCCGCAGCGGCCCGGCACGTTGTACAGAACGATCGGCAGCCCGACTTTGTCGGCCACTTCCGAGAAATGCCGGTAAAGCCCTTCCTGGGTCGGCTTGTTATAATAAGGAGTCACCTGCAGTGAGGCATCGGCTCCGGCTTCTTTGGCCAATTTGGTCATTTCCAACGCTTCTTCGGTGGAGTTGGCTCCGGTTCCCGCCACGATCTGGCAACGTTTGTTGGCGGTCTGAATAGCGGTTTCGATCACTTTCATATGTTCTTCATAAGAAAGAGTTGGCGATTCACCGGTGGTACCGACCGGGACGATACCGTCCACGCCGGCGGCGACTTGCAGCTCCACCAATTGTTTCAGACGCCCGTAATCCACTTCGCCTTGAGTGTTGAAGGGGGTCACTAACGCTGTATAAACACCTTGCATATTCATTACCTTACTCCGATCAATTAGGTTGTTTTTCACCTATTAAGATAACAGGCGGCATCGAAATTTCAACTCTAAAGCGTAAAAAATAACAGACTTTGAACGAGTAGGCGACGACCCCGCCGGAGAGACGACACCGCCAAAAAGAAGTCGGACAGGTCAGACATGTCGGACTCGTCGGACTTGTCGGACGGTTTTGGGCGTGATGATCCAAGTTTATAAGTCGACAATGTCCACTCTTTGGACTTTTGGCGGTCTCGTCACGACTCTGCCGGAGAGAGAAAAATGACACAAAGAACAAAAAAGGACGAAAAGGACAGTTGAATTTCGAGATGAATGTTGTTTTTTGCCCTCAGTCTTTTTTTGATGATCGACTTATTCCAGATAAATTTCATCTTTTTTTTAACAGGGGGGTATTGACAGAATCGGGATTAAGGGTTATAATTTTGTTAAATGCATTTAACAGGAGATTTGATATGGCTAACGGAATAACCCTCGGCAAACTGGCGGAGCTGGCTGGAGTATCACCGGCAACAGTATCCATTGTGCTGAACCGGAGGCCATTAGCCAAGCGGATTCCGGATAAAACCCAGGAGAAAATTCACCAGTTGGCCAGTAAACATAATTACCACCCGAATCAATTGGCCAAGGCCATGAAAAGTCAGTCGACCGGAATTATCGGATTTATTTGCGGCGACATCAATATGCCTTATTACGCGGAGCTCTGTTCGGAATTGACTTTTGCCGCCGAAAAACGCGGCTATAACCTGATGGCGATGTTGACCCAGTGGAGTTATGAGAAGGAAATCAATGCCTTGGAGCGGCTCTTTTCCCGGATGGTGGATGGGGTGATCATTATTTCCAATGCGTTCAGCGAGCACAACAAACGAACGGATAATTTCCGCCGCCCCGGAGTGCCGCTGGTAACGATGACCGATTTCAAAGGTCCGGGAGTATGTGCCGTGTTTTCGAATTATTTGCCGGGCATGGACGCTTTGTTCACCTTGCTGACCGCAAACGGCTATCGCAGAATCGCGCTGGCGGATTACAGTGACTATCCGCTTAAGTATGAAGCCTATAAAGCGTGTGCGATAAAGCACGGAATTAGCGAACAACGTTTTGATGCCAGGAATTATCCGGAACATTCGTTTGATGAAATATCGCGGGGTATCCGCCTGGATCTTCCCGAGGTTCTGATCTGTTCTT
Organism: Victivallaceae bacterium; assembly: GCA_031548025.1. Lineage (GTDB taxonomy): Bacteria > Verrucomicrobiota > Lentisphaeria > Victivallales > Victivallaceae > UBA5239. Next base: position 102,585 of record JAVBRM010000058.1, read on the forward strand.
CGGATTATGTCGCCACTCAGATTATCAGCCGTCTGGCCTTGGCGGGACTGAGGATTCCGGAAGATATTTCGGTAGTCAGCATCGACGGAACCCAATGGTCGGAATCCTACAATCCGCCTCTGACCGCGATTAAACAGGATATTCCCGGATTGGCCGAAGCCTCGCTTGATATCCTGTTCGGCATTATCAACGGCAACCATGAAATCATCGAAAAAAGCATTCCGACAACCTTGTCGGTTCACAAAAGTGTAAAACTATTTAATCCGGAGTTTACAATATGATATTCAAGCATTCATTCAAATTCACGCTCATTGAGCTCCTGGTCGTGATCGCGATTATCGCAATCCTGGCCGCCATGTTGCTGCCGGCATTGAACAGTGCCCGGGGCAAAGCCAAAGACATCAAATGTACTTCCAACTGGAAACAGATCGGGTTGGCATTCAATGGCTATGCCGAGGATAACCAGCTATTTACGCCCAGGTACACCTATGGAGCAACGTATATCTACCCATATATAAAATGGGCGGATTTCCTGGTGACGTATATTGATCCGAACATGAAAGTAACCGGGCAGAAAACATATGTCAAATTGCCGATATTCAGTTGTCCGGCGCAAGCCAGACCACTCGCGGCGAGCGGGGCCATCGGACAGCACTACGGCATCAATTATTACGCATGGGATTCCGATATCGCCAATTCCGGACCTTTCTTCAAACGGGTCAGAAAGCCATCTCAACGGATGTTGGCTGCCGACATCCGCCTGCCGGCGAATACTGATTGTCATTTCTCGGATTCGATGTATACCAATGCCGCTTATCAAAGCCGCCATATCAATAACAAAGGTTCCATTTATCTTTACGGCGATCTTCATGTCGACGGTAGAGTTTTGTCCGAAGTACCATCCAGCAAATATGACAATTTCTGGGGTCACAACACCGCAAACTAAGCCCTTATCAATGAAAGGAATTACCGATGAAACTATTTTTTCTCTGTTGTCTGATCTGCCTGACGGCAATGGCCGACCCATTCCCGCCGTTTGAATCGCTGAAACCGCCGGTCCTGATGCCGGCCGATGCGAAACTTACCGTGTCGAAGGAAGGACACTTCCTGGTCAACGGCGTTCCGCGTTATCTCGAAGGAGTGATATATTACGAAGGAAACAGCGCCGAGGTTTCCAAGCCGACTTACGGTTATCCCGAGGACCTGAAATGGCTCTATGAATCGACTCAGGATTACAAGGAGTTGCAACGGATCGGATTCGATACGGTCGGCACCGCCGCTCCCAACTGGTGGATTGACAAATACCGCCCGAAAAAGAATTACATCCGGCTCGGTTTCAATGAGCAAATGCTGTTCCGTTTCGCCAAATCCGGGTTGCCGGTGTATGTGGATTTTACCTGTGCCGGATGGCATCAGGGGGCTTTAAAATACAAGGAAGGGGAGTTGCCCTCAGAAGACGCCTTCACCGTCAAGGGTATCGGCAATTATCACTGGATGCCCTACAGCGTCACTACTCCCGAGGGCAAACAGCTCTGGCGGGAAATGTGGACATACGGCGCTCGTTATTTCCTCAACCATGGTATCAAGCCGATGGTTTATGAGTTGTTCAATGAACCGGATTACAACGACTGGAGCGAGTTCAACCGCAAGCTCTTTTCGGACAGAATGAAAGAAAAATACCACGGCAAGCTCGACGAGCTCAACCGGGACTGGCGGACTCAATACCGGAGTTTTGAAGAAATCGGCCAGTTCAAGCGGCAGGCGGAAAACCCGGCTCTCTGTATCGAATGGTTTAAGTTTATGGAAGACGTATTTGCCGATATTTGCGCGGAGGGGGTCAAGGCCATTCGCGAGATCGATATCCGCCCGGAAGCCGGATTCTGTGTCCAACCGCTCTCCTTGCAAGGTACCAATATCAATTTATTTAAAGTCAACCGCCATATGAATATGATTTGCAGCGGCACGGGCGGCGGTGACCTGACCCATACCTATCTCCTTCGGGCGTTGGCCGACGGCAAACCGATTTTTGACGGCGAGGCCTATATGGGCAAGACCCGGCAGAGCTTCCGCGATAAAATCTGGCTGCAGTATGCCCGCGGTTTCAATGCGACCTACATCTTTAAATGGTGCCGCCGCCCCGGCGATAAAAGATGGGGCATGGAAAACGGCGGTAAGCTGTTAGCCGAGGTTTTTCCGTATATGATGCTGAATCCTTATTCGGTGCCGACCGAATCGCTGCTGGGGCTGATGGACGCCAAAAAGGAAATTTCCCAGGTTTCCGATCTTTTCACGCCCCGTGACCGCGGCGTCAAACGGCAGGTGGCGGTGTTGTTTTCGTATCCGGCGCAACGGCTGGGACGTGCCGCCGGCAGCACCAGCAGCAATCTGGTGTCCAGTTATACCGAAGCCCTGGAATACGCTCATATCCCCCTTGATCTGATCCTGGAGGAACAACTGGAATCCGGACGCCAGAACCGTTATCCGGTAATTATCGTTGCCGGAGCCGAAACCGGAATGCCGGGTACTCTCGCCAAGTGGGAAGAATATGTGAAAAATGGTGGAATTCTGATCTTCGCCCAGGAAGCCATGCAGTTGAACGAATATGGCTTCGAACGCGAAAACAATCAATTCCCCGGCATAAACCCCGGCAAGGATACGAGGGGCGAAAGCGCCGTGATAAAATTCAACGGCGGTGAATTCAACGCGGCCCTCGCCAAAGAGGGTGCGCCGGACAAATCCTGGAAGGCTCTCGCTTCACTGGGTTCCAAGCCGGTTTTATTCGAAAAGCAACTGGGCAAAGGCAAGCTGATTTACCTGAATGCCAAAATGCCCGGCGACAGTCTGGCCGGAATGCTTACCGCCCTCCTGGCCCGGGAAAACATCACTCCGGTATGCCGGACCTTTGATGCCGCCGGCAATGGCGAACTGCATGATATCGAGGTGGTCAAGGCGCAACGTGACGGCTTTACCGGTTATGTGCTTTTCAACCGCAGCCTGGCCCCCAAGCTGGTGCGTTTCGTACCCGGCGAAAGGAAGATTTTTCTGGATATCGCCAGCGGTTACATTCCTGAATGCACCGACCGGGGTATGATCCTGAAATTGATGCCGAACCAAGCGGTGATCCTGGCGGGAGCCGATGCCGCGGCACTGGAAAAACGCTTCGGCAAACGTGAAACCCGCAGTTATGCCGACCTTGAAAAAGAAGGGTTGGCCTGGTTGGAAACATACCGCAGTCGGGAGGTGGAAAAGAAACAGGCCTTTACTGTTGACCAGAACCTGGTCAAAACTGTCGATCTCAGATCCTATGCCAACCGTGATTTTGTCGACCGGGTGGCGGGCGACGGCAAAGGCGGCTGGACCGACCAGGGCGCGAATAGTCTGCATAATGTGCCATGGGGAATTAACGATTGCAACGGTGTGCCATTCGACTTTATCCGGACCGACCAGAATGAGGAGCGTACCTGTATCGTCCTGGGCTCGAAATCTTCGCCGGAGCTGCCGCTGGAGGTCAAAGGCATCAAGGTGGAATCCAAAGCCGGGCGGCTGTTTTTCCTGCATGCTGCTGCCTGGTCGGAACCGGCCGGTTCTGTCGTCGCGCAGTACCGGATCAATTACGCCGACGGCTCCACGGCCGATATTCCGATTCGTTTCAACATCGAAACCGGCGACTGGTTCTGGAGCGGTAAACGCTTGAGTTCGATGGAATATGTACCCGGATTCATCAATTCGGAAAAACGCGGACTGTTTGTCTGGAGTTGGCAAAACCCGCACCCGGATAAAACCATCGATACTATCGACCTGATTTCGGCCGACACCAAAGTAACCCAGATCGTTGCGGGAATTACCCTGGAATTGCCGACAGCCAATCCGGACGTAACCGTACCGATGGCTATTTCCAAGGTTTCCGGCTGGAATAAAGCATCCGCCATGTTCGAAAACGGAATCGTGTCGACACGGTTCGACGAAGCGAAACCATGGGCCGGAATCAGTGCCAAATTCGCCGAAATCCAGATTCCGACCGATTTTACCGACGCCGAACTCCACTTCGATATCGCTTTTGAGGGAAAACAGGTGATGCCGCTGCAGATAAAAATCGGTAAATCCGCCAAGTATTATCCGTTCGATTCATTCACCGGCGCGCCTGATGCCGAGGGTTGGCAAAAGGTCGCTTTTTCGCTGATTCCGGTCATGGCCGACTTTCGTGCCGGATTCGATGAGTTCGCCATTCAGATGATCAACAGAGGCGAACCCCGCTCCAATTTCCGGCTCCGGAATTTGCGGCTGATTCAGAAGAGGGAGCTGGATTATCTCGATCCCATACGGTTGAAAGCCGGTTCATGGGGAGGCGTCAAAGCCCTCCTGAACAGTGATATGATTGAATTGCGGCTTGACGATAAATCAAAAAGTTGGAGCGGCGTCACTCTGCAAATCTCCACTCCGCTAAAAATACCGGCGGGCGCTTCGACATTCAAATTCGAAGTCAATGGCGGGGTGGACCAGTGGGGCAAACAGGATAAGGGCGGCCAGCAATTTCAGGTCGCTTTCAACCGTGTCAATGAAGCCGGTGAAAAACTGAAGTCAATTTATGTCACGCCGGCGGATCTGACAATCGACACCGATCCGCAGACCTGGCAAACCGTAACCCTTCCGCTGGACCGGCTGACCACCAAAGATACCGTCGGCATCACCGGAATTTCGTTCCAGTTCAAAGGCCTTCCGGCGGAACGCTCCGGAATTCAGCTCCGCAAACTCCGCTTCGAATAAAGTTGAGTTGTTTTTCAAGCTTGCGCTGTATCATTCGGCCGGGGTAAGGGCTTCGATTGGGTAATGCTTATTTTCGTAATCGGCAATAACCAACGAAAGCAACTCCATTTCTTCTGCGTGTTCATCGATTGGTTCCGGATTCTCCAGAGCCAATGCTTCAAGCCGCTCCATCGCCGCATCGAGTTCGGCATCGGTTTTTATGGCTTTGATGTTCATAATCGCCTCTGTTAGTTAAAATTTATCGGCATGAGTGGCAATTTTTAAATCATCGGACAGGTCCGACTTGTCCGATGATCTGTCTATCAATCGTCGCCGATGCGGCAGATGCGGCAGTTGCGGCAGTTCAGGCCTTGCGGGGGGATGTAGACTTCGCCGCGCTTGACCGCTTTGCGGATGTTGAAATAATTTTTGAGCGCCAGGAAACAGCCCACGATGATAAAAGCTCCCGCGGCGCTGCTCGGCAGCAGAAAGTCTTCTTTCCAGACGGTGATGACTTTGATTTCGAACATCGAGCCGCTGGTCAGGAATTCACGGGTTACGCCCAGCATGACCAACGTCAGGGTGAAGCCCAGGCCCATGCCCAGGGCGTCGGCGATTGAGCCGATGACGCCGTTTTTGGAGGCGAAGGCTTCCGCACGGCCGAGGACGATACAGTTAACCACGATCAGGGGAATGAAGATCCCCAATGCGTTGTAAAGGGTGGTGGGCGCATAGGCCTGCATGCACATGTCGATGATACTGACGAAGGTGGCGATAATCACGATATAGCAGGGGATACGGATTTTTGCCGGGATCAGGCCTTTGCTCAGGGAAATCACGGCGTTGCTGCCGATCAGGACGCAGGTGGTGGCGATTCCCATTCCCAGGCCGTTGACCGCGTTGGAAGTCACCGCCAGAGTCGGGCAGGTTCCCAGAAGCAGAACCAGGACCGGATTTTCTTTCCAGATGCCTTTGCTGAAATCTTTGAATAAACTCATTTTACCACCTCTTTCGGGGTTAAATCCTTGATGATTGCGATTTTGTTGGCCTTGAACGTTTTTGCCGCGCGGTTGGTTAAGTCGGCAATAGCCCGGCAGCTGACGGTGGCGCCGGTCATATATTCGGCGTCGCCGCCGTCTTTACGGACTTTCCAGCCGTCGGCCGGCATGACTTTGCCGGCATACCAGTCGAGGAAGCGGTTGGGCGGCAGGGCGGGCTTTGCGGCATCGGCTTTGCTGCAGAGGGTGAAGATGGTCTTGGCTTCTTTGCGGGCGCAAACTATCGAGCCGAGGCCCGGAGTTTCGTTGTTTTTGGTCACAGTAATCGTCCGCACCGTGCCGTCGAGGTTCAGGGAAACCACCGCGTCGATAGCCCCGGCGTATCCGATTTTGGTCGAAGTTTCGACGGCGATTCCGACCAGTTTGCCGTTTTTGGCGGCTCCGTAGAATGTCAGGTCGACGCCATCTTCGGACTTGATCTTTTTCATGTTCTTCGTCAGGTCGTTGTCGAATTCCGGGAGCACCGAGCCGAGGGCGGTCTGGATATTTTTGAGTTTTTTGGCCTTGATCGGGCCTTCGGTTTTGATGGAACTGTATGCCATGACGCACGCGGCAATGCCGCAGAACACGGCCAGGAAAATTCCGAGAGCCGGAATCGATGATACTTTGTTGAAATTGATGCTCATGTTCACGCTCCTTTGGCTACTGCGGGTTTGCGGAAGCCGAACGGCCTGATCCGGGCCACGCGTTCAATCAGCGGAACCAGGGCATTCATCAGCAGGATCGAGAAGCTGACGCCTTCCGGGAAGCCGCCCCAGATCCGGATGACACAGGTCATAATCCCCAGCATGATCGCGAAAATAACCGCTCCGCGGGCGGTGATCGGCGAGGTTACCATGTCGGTAGCCATGAAAAATGCCGCGATCATCAGCCCGCCGGTCAGCAGGTGGAAGAGCGGCGGCGGCGTAACGCCCGGACAGCACCAGTGGAGAATTCCGGTGAAAACCGCTACCGTGCCGATGTAAAACACCGGGATTTCCCAGCGGATCAACTTCATGGCGATCAGCATGACGCCGCCGATGAGAATGGCGAGCGTGGAAGTTTCGCCGATACAGCCGCCCATGTTGCCGATGAAATATTCCCAATAAGCGTTCGGGTTGGCGATTTCGGCGAAATTAGCCAGGGCTTTCGGGCCGTGGCCGAGTATCTTTTCGGTGCTTTGCGCCAGCGACAGCGGAGTAGCACAGGTGATGCCGTCAACCAGCTCTCCCGCCTTTTGCAGCGCGGCGAAATCGGGCGACGTATATACCGAATGCAAATAATCATTGACCGGAATGTCTTTGACCGTATCAGTCAATGGCTGAGGCACCATATTCATGAC
>JAVBRM010000113.1:0-36255 GCA_031548025.1 Victivallaceae bacterium
TGCAAGAGTAAATGCACCATTTGTAACTCTAAATGCACAATGATACTTCCACGTTCTACCCCTTTTTTTCGCTTGTAAGAGTAAACGCACAACACCCCTGTTCAAAAGTGACCTGTTGTGCGTTTACCTTTTCAATTCACCGCAAAATTATAAATCTTTCATCCTAGGCTCAAGATAATTCAGGCAACTGGTCAAAGTCGCGAGCTCCGGATAGTCCGATTCCGGGATCTGAACCTTGTACTGTTTACGCAGTTCCATAACGATATCCAGGAAGTCCATCGAGTCAAGTTCGAGCTGGTCGCGTAACTTCAAATCGGGGTCGACTTCCGAACAGTCCCCTTCGGGAAGAATATTATTGATAATCTCGATGACTGCGTCTTTGATTTCTTCTCTGGTCATTATTGATAACTCCGGAATTTGTAAATTTAATAAATATAGTATTTTAATAGTTAATATAGAGCGTGTCAGGGAAAATTCAAGGCAAGGGGAGAATTTTTTGAATTGGTGAATTGGTGAATTGGTGAATGAATGCGCTGACGCTTACTTCCGGCTACGCCGAATATTTGTAAAAAATTACTCACAACCTCTCCATAATTCACCAATTCACCAATTCACCAATTCACCAATTCACCAATTTAATCAAGCCATGTGGCGGAACGGTAGGAGATCGGATTCAGTCCGGTTTTCTGTTTGATCAGTCGGCAGAAATAGCTGATATTGTCAATACCGCATTCATAGGCGATCTCCTTCACCGGCATATTGGTCCCCTTGAGTAGAGACAAGGCCCGTTGGATTCTGATTTGCGCCAGGTAATCGCTCGGCGGTATCGACATGGCGCGATAGAACAGGCGGTTCAGCGTGGTCCGGTGGATGCCAAGGCGGTCGGCCACGATGCCGACGTTGATTTCGGGATCGGCAAAATCGGCCTGTACAATCTCGATGAATTCTTTTACCAGGTCCGGCTTGGCCTGATTTTCGATGGTTCCCCCGGCCAGGGCCAGGATTTCAGTCGCTACCGAAAGCGCATGGCGCTGCGCATACGGAGTCCATTGTTTCAGCAGCGATTCGATTTCCAGAAACAGTCGGGTCGGGCATTCACCGGCGTGAAATCCTTGTTCGGAATAACCATATGCCCGTATGAAATCCGTCGCCCCCGGCCCGTCGAAAGTGAACCAGTGATAGCACCAGATGTTATCCGGATCGACCGATTTATGATAATGTTCCTCCAGCGGCAGATGATAAAAAACATCGCCGGGGCCAACCTGGAATGAACCTTCTTTCTTGATCACCTCGCCTCGTCCCTGGATATTCCAGAAGACCTGAACCAGATTTTTTTTCGTCCCCGGGGCGCGTTCACTCCAACCGAAATTGGCCTCGTTATAGCCCACCGAGCGAATATGAACCGGCAGCGGCAATGCCGGTAACTCCCGAAGATTGGGACGGCTGATGATTTTTCTCATATTTGGCCCGTCTGCATCATATTTGTTATTCTTACATCAAAATTATTATTGTGACATTCAATATAACACATTATAATAATATCAGAAATAAAATTCTCAAATAAAAAGGAAAATAATTTATGAAACGCTCGGAAGAAGTAAGAAAACTGTTGGCCCTCTCTGTCGAAGAACTGGTAAGCCAGGCCCAGGGACATTTAAAAGTAACCGAAACACTGGATGAGCTTTACGAATTTCTGGCGGATGAAATGATCAAGGAATTCCAGAAAGCCGCCGCCGGAAATAAAATCGTATCGTATATCATGCCGGTAGGCCCCACCCAGCCTTACCGGATTATGGCGGCGAAAATCAATTTTCTGAATCTCAGCTTGCGCAATGTCCGGTTCTTTTTCATGGATGAATATTGCGACGAAAATGACAATTTGATTCCGGAAACCCATCCGTTAAGTTTTCGCGGTCAGATCGGCGGATTGTTTTTCAACCATGTCCGTCCTGACTTGCTGATGCCGAAGGAACAGATCATCTTTCCGACACTGGAAAATCTCGCCTCGCTCCCAGGTATGATCGAGGAAGGCGGCGGTATCGAGGTCTGCTACGGCGGCATCGGCATTCACGGCCACCTGGCATTCAATGAGCCCGAACCGGGCGTGGCGGAAAGCGATCCCCGGATCCTGACCATCAACGAATTCACCCGGACCATCGACTCCACCCGGCATCGCGGCGTCGGCGACAACCTCGAAAACTTCCCGCGCCGGGCGATTACCCTGGGGATGAAGCAATGCCTCGGCGCACGCCGGGTGTTGACCATGACCCGCAATGAATCACGGGAATTTTTCTGGGCCAACACCATTATCCGGATTGCCGCATTGGGCCAGCCCGGCGACGATTATCCGGTAACCTACCTGAGAAATCATCCGAATTACCTGATTGCCACCGATATTGCCACGGCCACCGCACCGAAATTCAATATCTGAGGCAGAGATGAAAACCATTGATGCGCACGCCCATCTGCTGCACAATCATACCGGATTCGACAAAATCATCGAGTCCGGTATTTTCGAACATATCTGGCTGATGGATATCTCACCGGTCGAACTGCCCGGCCTTAACTTTGCCACCCAGCAGGAAATCCTGCAGGCAGTCCGGGATTTCCAGGGACGGGTTTACGCATTCGGCTATCTCGATTTCAATCAGGATGTCTCGGAAATCGACCGCCTGAAGGACCTGGGGTTCGTAGGCCTGAAACCCTACAAACCGGCCCTGCCTTACAACTCGCTGCAATATTATCCGCATTATCAGCGGGCGCAAGAGTTGAACATGCCGATCTTGTTCCACACCGGACTGGTGGCCAAGGGCAACGGCTGGGACGGCGGCGCAACCCGTTCATACGGAGCGGACAACATGCGCCCCGGTCATCTGGCCGGAATTGCCGAAGCTTTTCCCAAACTCCAAATCATCGGCGGGCACATGGGCTGGCCATGGCTGGAAGAGACCGCTCAAAATCTTTATTATTATGCCAATATCAGCCACGACATCAGTGGATACCGCCATTCAATAGACAGTCTCCGCGAGATGTTCGACCGCCGCTGCCACGATGGCACGGAGCGCTATTTCAATCACAAAATGCACTTCGCTACCGATAGTTTTTACGGGAATTCCGAGGAAAACGAAAAAGCACTCCGGCTCCATACCTTCTGGCGCGGCTATTTCGAATTCATCGGGGGGATTTATTACCGCTGGGGTCAACCTGACGAGCAAGAAAAATTTTTCTATGGCAACGCCAAAAAAATACAACAAATCTGGGAATAATCATTATGCAACTGGAAGTAAGAGTAATCAACTCTCTGGAAAAAGTATTCTGCCGGAATACCCTCGATGCCAAACCGATCGAACATCTTGAGCTGCTGAAATGCGAAACGGGGACCTTTCAGGTCGCTTTAAAATGTGAGAACGCACTGGAAGTCCATTGCGAGGTCAAATCGCCATTGGCCGAATTCGTCCAGATCCGGGAAGTCGGATTGGTATCGACCCTGATGCCGGCGCTGCCGGAAGATCCCCACACCCTCACCGCTGAACCGGGTCTCTTCCCCTCTCCTCTGTTTCCACATGTCCGCCCGCTCTATACCATACGCAACCGTTGGCACGCTTTCTGGATATCCTTCAGCATGCCCGAGGAGTTTCCGGCGGGGGAATATCCGCTCGAAATCCATCTGCGTTACCAACACTCATACGCGCCCAATGCGGAAAGCTTCACCCATGTTTCCAGCTTGACGGTCAACGTCCGCCCCCTGGCCTTGGCTCCACAGCGTTTCAAGGTCACCAACTGGTTCCATGCCGACTGCCTCATGACTTACTACAACGTTTGTTGCTGGAGCGAGGAACACTGGCAGATTCTCGCCGATCATTTCCGGGACATGACCGCGCATGGACTGAATATGCTCCTGACTCCGCTGTGGACCCTGCCGCTGGATACTGCCCCCGGCACCGAAAGACCGACTGTTCAGCTCCTGAAAATCAAACGGACTAATGGCCGTTATCATTTCGATTTCAGTCAGTTGGAACGCTGGATCGATCTGGCGCTGGCCAGCGGATTCCAATACCTGGAATTTTCCCATGCTTTCACCCAGTGGGGCGCTTTCAAAACCCCGAAAATCATGGTGGAAGTCGATGGCGTGGAGAAAAGGCTATTCGGCTGGGACGTGGCCGCGGATTCGGTGGAGTACAGCGATTTCCTCGCTCAACTGTTACCGCAATTGATAACTTTCCTGGACGCAAAAAATCTGCGTGACCAGTGCTACTTCCATGTCTCCGATGAACCCACCAAAGAACAGTTGGAGAGCTACCGCAAGGCCTCGCAACTGCTGAGCCGGTATCTGGATGGCTACAAAATCATGGATGCTTTGTCCAATGTGGAATTCAGCCGGCTCGGCTATTGTCCCTGCCCGATCCCGGTAACCGGCCACCTCGATCACTTCATGCCCGAACCGCTGACGGAACGCTGGGTATATTACTGCGGCAACTGGCAGGATCATGTTCCCAACCGTCAGTTCGGCATGCCTTCGCTCCGCAACCGGATTATCGGCGTCCTGTTCTTCGTATACGACCTCGACGGATTTCTCAATTGGGCTTATAACTTCTGGTACTCGAAACTGAGCCGTTACCAGGATCTGAACCCGTATCTGGATCCCAACGCCGGCCGGGGGTTCTATGCCGGAGGATCATTTCAGGTCTATCCGGGCAAAGACCGCCAACCGGTCTGCTCGATTCAGTACGAAATATTCCGCGAAGCCCTGCAGGATTTACGGCTCTTGAGGATGTTGGAAGCTAAACTCGGACGTGATGCAGTTCTTCAACTGCTGCACCGAAATCTAGGCTACCGGCTGACCATGTCCGACTGGCCGAACGATCCGGAATGGCTGCTGAACCTGCGTAAAGAGATTATCAGCCTCCTTGCAGACTGACTACTTCCATAACGACGAAAAAGCCCGCATTGTTTTATCGACAATGCGGGCTTAATATTTTATAATGAATGAATTACCAGTGTGTGATGACTTCGGTCATGCCGCGGTTGCTGGAGTTGTCTTCCAGGAAGTACATGTTGACGAGGCCCTTGCCCTTGGTTTCAATCTGACCACGCGCGGTAAAGACAAAAGAATCTTTCGTAAGAGCGTAGGTCGTTTCCGAAACGTTGATCCGCATCGGCTTGGAAGCTTGCTCCATCCGGGAAGCCACATTGATGGTATCGCCGAATACGTCATAAATATACTTGTCACTGCCGACAATACCGCCGACCACGCGTCCGGTATGGATACCCATCCGCATCTGCCAGTGATAGGGATTTTCCTCCTCAAGCTTGCGGACGAATTCCATGGCTTCCTGAGCCGCATTCAACATATTGTGGTTGTAACGCGGATCGGGATCGCGCCCCATGCCGGATACCGCCAGATAAGAATCTCCGATGGTCTTGATACGCTCGCACTTATGATTCTTGAAAATCCGATCGAATTCGGTAAAAATCATATTCAACTGGGCGATAACCTCGTTGGTATCCATGAAACTGGTTTTGCGGGTAAAATCCACGATATCCGAGAAAAATACCGTGACGCTCTCAAAGCTTTCCGGCTCACTCTTGCCGGAAGTTTTGAGTTCTTCAACGATATGCGGAGGCAGTACGTTCAATAACAACTTGGCAGAACGATCCTGTTCCTTAGTCAATTGTTTACGCAAAGCGCCAACTTCTTTGTTGGCTATATTCAAACTTTCCTGGCGGCGCCTCAATTCATCCTGCTGCTCGGACAACTGCTTGTGGGCAGTTTCTACAAATGAACCATTACCGCCCTCTTTTTCACCGGCAGGCATGATCCGTTTATACTTGGCCAACAAGCCGTTTGATTTCAAGAATAAACAAATAAACAGCAATACGGCGATTGCTTCGACTATTATAGTGATTATCAGAGCTGCAACCAAAATAATCTCCTGATTTTTTTCTGTATTAAGATAGTACAATTTATACTATACTTCAAGCGAATTCAAGACAACATTTCAAATATTTCACAGATCGTTGCTAAAAAAGCATGCCGCCTGATGATCTTTCGCTCCAGAATGATGCTCCAAGCTCGGTTCTGCCGCCGCGCATTCCGGTCTGGCTATCGGGCACCGCGGATGAAACGGACATCCGGAGGGCGGATTAACCGGAGAAGGAACGTCACCCGACAGAATAATCCGTTTCCGTCCGGCTGAATCGAGCGTCGGCACCGCCGAAAGCAATGCCCGGGTATAAGGATGCCCGGGCTTGGCGCAAACCTCGGCCGCAGGCCCGGTTTCGACGATCTTGCCCAAATACATTACCATAATCCGCCTGCAGATGTGTTCAACCACCGCCAGATCATGGGCTATAAATAAAAAAGCAACCCCGGTTTCCTTCTGGATATCCTGTAAAAGGTTGATAATCTGCGCCTGGACACTGACGTCCAGAGCCGATACCGGCTCGTCGGCCACGATAAAACGCGGGTTCAGCGCCAGGGCGCGGGCAATTCCCACCCGCTGCCGCTGCCCGCCGCTGAACTGATGCGGATAACGGTTCATCTGGCTCCGGTCCAGCCCAACCATAGTCAGAAGCTCGCCGATTCTTTCCCTACGCTCATCCGGGCTTGACTTGCGATGAAGTTGCAATACCTCGTCCAGAGCACGGAAAATCGTCATCCGGGGATTCAATGAACCGTAGGGATCCTGAAAAATCATCTGGAAATCTTTGCGGGCGCGCCGCAGTTCGCCTCCCTTCAAGGCCCCGACATTCACCCCGTCCAGGGTAAAACCGCCGTCCATTGGGGTTTCCAGGCGGACCAGAGCCCGTCCAAGAGTACTTTTGCCGCATCCGCTTTCGCCGACCAACCCCAGGGTTTCGCCGGCTTCGAGCTCAAAGGAGACTCCGTTGACCGCGCGGACATAACTTCGGGGCTTGAATAAGCCATTTTTTACCGGATACCAAACCTTAAGGTTGTTTACTTCCAGCAAGGGCATATTATCGGGATTCTCGGGCAAGCTCGCAGTTCATGAACAACGCCACCGCCCAGAAGCTGCAGAGAGTAACATAAAAGACAGTATAAACTCCACCCCATAACAGGTAAACCGCCGGAATCATCTGGTTGCCGGCCAAAGCATCGGCCATCCAGAAGAACTGCCAGTTCGGCAGCAGCGCGTAGAGGATATACGAGAAAAATGCGGTAATCGGCGAAGCATGGACGCCGTTAAACATATAATCGGAAATCATACCCAGAAAGAAAATCACCGAGCATACCACCAAGTTCGGCACCATGTCCAACCGGGTGGAAAACACCACTGTCAAGGTCGACATGATCGATACCCCGAAGAACAGCAGAACCAAGGCTTTAACCAGATTCAACATATTCATTTCGGGATGCTCGGCAAAGAGATACATTCCGAGGAGCATCAGCGGCAAGGTAACCAGCATCGCCGCGAAACTGACCGCGGGAAACGGCATTCCTTTCAGATAATTCAAGATCATTCCCAACAACGAACACGCCGCCAGCAGACCGAAATAGGTGAAATATGCCGTCATATCGAACCGGAACTGGTCCTTGGCGATATACACCGTAATAATCGTCGCGACGTTGCAGAGGAAAATGAACAGAATCGAAGCAAAGGTAATGCCGCAGATTTTCGCCATGATGAAGCTCCAGCGCTCTACCGGCTTGGACATCAACAGCAATACCGTGCCATTGCGCATTTCCCGGGAAACCGTATGGCTGGCACAGAGCACCGCGGCAAACAATCCGAACACCATCGAAGTCGCCATGGAGCTGTCCACCACCAACTTCAACTGTTCGGAAAAGACAAACAGCGATACCGACGGGAAATTGCCGATCAAAACCAGCGCCGTCAACAACAGGATAAAGAAAATCGGTTCACGAATCGATTCCCGAAAAGTGTTTCTGGCGATCTGGAAGAAATTGAACATATGATCCCTGAAAATGGGTTATTTTTTCACTTCAGCGGGCTTTACTTCCGCAGGCTTGGCCTCGGCTTTCGCGGCCGGCTTGACTTCGGCAGCGGGTTTTACTTCCGCAGGCTTGACTTCAGCGGGTTTGGCTTCGACTTTTGCCGCAGGCTTTTCTTCTGCTTTCGGAGTTACCACTGGCTCTTTGACCGTAGGAACGACAATCGGCTCGTTTTCTTTGACGATAACGTGCTTGCCGGCCGGGCCATCATTCAACTGAACATTTACTTCCTGAGTTTTGGGTTGCTGCGGTTGTTCGACCGGCTTGCCGACGACAACCACTTCGATAACTTCTTCTTCATCGATGGGGGTATCGATAGCAGTATTATCTTCATTGCTGACGCGGTTCTTTTCCTGGCCTACCGGCACATAGAAGCCCTGCTCGATCTTTTCATTCAACCGCTTATAATCGGAAGAAATATTCGGCAGATCCATCAAGCCGCCAATGGTTTTCGCCGCCAGGTTCCAATCCTTGACCGGGATTACCACGACGGTAATACGCTTGTCAATCTTATCCAGATAACGTTGCGGCACATAAGCATTGTCGCCGATCACGATTACCTTCTGAGGATTGGCAAAACTGATGAACCGACCAAAATTCTGCTCGCTGATCTGAAGCGCCGGGCGATTGGCATTTACCGGGCAGAAATAAATATTTTTCTGTCCTTCGGCGGGCAACAGGATGTAGGGCTGGCGCGATTCGTTCTGAATCAGGTCGGCCATCAAACGGCTTTTGGTGTAATTGGAGGTAATGACAATGGTCCGGATATCCTTTTTCGGCCCTTTGAACCAATTGATCACATCTTCAAAATCCGCAAATGCCGCGGAACTCAGCAGCATTGCTCCCACTACTACCATGCTTTTACATAAAGTTTTCATAATAACTCCTGAATTTTCAACATAATTTTTCCACAGCTTTATATTTAACATATACTAAAAACCCACTTACGCAAATAAATTTCAGAAAAAATTCAAGATAACCGCGATATTTTTACTGTCAGGCGCCGAACCCGTCCAAATATTTTCAGGGGAAACGGTTTGAAATTTCTCATATTTATGCTATTATTACACAATAATATAAGTTTGATAAGTATGACAGGAACACATGGCTGAGGAATTAATCAATCCACCGAATATCAATCCGGCCGGCTATACCGAAGACAATATCAAAACCCTGAGCTCGCTTGACCATATCAGGCTGCGTCCGGGTATGTATATCGGGCGGCTCGGAGACGGCTCGCATCCGGATGACGGTATCTATATTCTGCTGAAGGAAATCCTTGACAACGGGATTGACGAGTATATCATGGGCGCCGGCAGGCGCCTCGACCTGCGCCTGAAAGACGGCGAAGTCAGCGTCCGCGACTATGGCCGCGGTATTCCGCTCGGCAAGCTGGTCGAGTGCGTATCCGAGGTCAATACCGGCGGTAAATTCAATGACGACGTCTTCCAGTTTTCCATCGGGATGAACGGCGTCGGTACCAAGGCGGTCAACGCGCTCTCCTCGGAATTTACCGTTTGCTCGCACCGCGACGGCAAGTACCGCAAGGCCTGGTTCGAAAAAGGCAAATTCATCAGGGACGAGAAGGGCAAGACCGACGAACCCAACGGTACATTGGTGACTTTCATCCCGGACGCAAGCTTGTTCCTCAATTATGCGTTTCAGCAGGAATATATCGAAAAACGCCTCTGGATGTACGCATATTTGAACAGCGGTTTGTCACTGTACCTGAACGACAAACGTTTTTATTCCAAGCAGGGCCTCCGCGACCTGATCCAGGCCGAAGTGGGCGACGACCGGCTTTACGACATCATTTCATTCAAAGACAAAGCGTTGGAATTCGCATTCTGCCATACCAACAATTATTCGGAAAATTATTATTCGTTCGTCAACGGTCAGCATACGACCGACGGTGGGACCCATCTTTCCGCCTTCAAGGAAGGATTACTGAAGGCCATCAACGAGTATTCCGGCAAGAATTACCAGGCCAACGACGTTCGCGACGGAATCGTGGCGGCGGTGGCGATCAAGCTCAAAGACCCCATTTTCGAGTCGCAGACCAAGAACAAGCTGGGTAATACCGACATCCGCGGCTGGATCGTCAACGGGGTCAAAGAGATGGTGGAAAAATACCTCCATATGCAACCAGCCGAGGCCGAATTGTTGATGGCCAAGGTTGCCCAAAATGAATCGATCCGCAAGCAGGTCCAGGCGGTCAAGAAGCAGTCCAAGGAAAACGCCCGCAAAACCAGTTTGAAGATTCCTAAGCTCAAGGATTGTAAATTTCACTTCGGCGACCGCGATCCGCGCAACGAAAACACCATGATTTTCCTGACTGAGGGCGATTCCGCCGCCGGCTCGCTGGTCAGCTGCCGCGACGTCTTTACCCAAGCGGTATTCTCACTGCGCGGCAAACCACTGAATACCTTCGGGTTAGCCAAAGACAAGATGTACAAGAATGAAGAATTTTTCTTCATCACCCAGACTTTGAATATCGATGATGACGTGGAAAACCTGCGTTACAATAAAATCGTTATCGCTACCGACGCCGACGTGGACGGTCTGCATATCCGCAATCTGCTGATCACGTTTTTCCTGACTTTTTATGAACAACTGGTTTTGTCCGAACATCTTTTTGTCCTGGAAACTCCGTTGTTCAGGGTGCGCAACAAACAGGAAACTTTTTACTGTTATTCGGAATCCGAACGCGACCTGGCGGTTGCCAAGCTGAAAAACCGCGGCGTGGAGATCACCCGCTTCAAAGGTCTCGGGGAAATATCGCCGAAAGAGTTCGGCCAGTTCATCGGAGAGGGCATCCGCCTGAGCAAAGTCACGGTGGACCATATGCGCGACGTTCCGCAAATGTTGAGATTTTATATGGGCGACAATACTCCCGAACGCCGCGAATATATCATGAACAATCTTGAAATCATGGATGAACCCTGATGTCCGATAATATAGACAACCCGGAAGAAATGAACATCGAGCCGCTGGACCTGATCGAAGGCGAGTCCGAGGCCGATATCGAGTCGCAGAAAGGCACGAACAAGCTCATACGCCAGATGATGGAGCTGAATTATCTGCAATACGCGGCGTATGTGATCAAGGAGCGTGCCATTCCCGACGTGGACGACGGTTTGAAACCGGTGCAGCGCCGTATTCTCTGGGCCATGCACACCATGCATGACGGTAAATTCCACAAAGTCGCCAACATTATCGGCCAGACCATGCAGTACCATCCGCACGGCGACGCCTCGATCGGCGATGCTCTGGTAGTGTTGGCCAACAAAGATTTTTTCATCGACCGCCAGGGGAACTTCGGCAATATTTATACCGGTGACGGCGCCGCTGCGCCGCGTTACATCGAAGCCCGGCTTTCGCCGCTCGGCCAGGAAGTCCTGTTCAACGAAGACCTGACCAGTTTCATCGAGACTTATGACGGGCGCAAAAAAGAACCGGTCGTTCTACCGGTCAAAATACCCTCACTGCTGATGCTTGGTTCCGAGGGAATCGCGGTAGGGATGTCCACCAAGATCATGCCGCACAACTTCGTGGAATTGCTCCAGGCGCAGATCGCGGTGCTGAACGGCGAGGACTTCGAGCTTTACCCGGACTTCCAGCAGGGCGGACTGATGGACGTTTCCGAATACGAGCACGGCAACGGCAAAATCAAGTTGCGCGCCCGCATCGACATCGACGGCCGCAAACTGATCATCCGGGAAATCCCGGCGCTGACGACCACGGAAAAACTAATCGCCTCCATCGAAAAAGAGGTAGAGAAAAACCGGCTCAAAATCGCCGCCATCAACGACTACACCGGCGAAAACATCGAAATCGAAATTATCCCGTCCCGCGGCCAGGACCCGGAAAAAACCATGCAGGCGCTTTACGCCTATACTCATTGTTCGATCACCGAATCGGTCAATCTGCTGGTGATCTGCGAAAACAAGCCGGTCATCATGGATGTGAAGTCGGTGATCCGGCGCAATACTGAAAAGCTCCTCAATTACCTGCAGCTCGAGCTGGAAAATGAACTCAACCGCTGCACCGAGGAAGCGCATCGCAAGACACTGGCCCAGATTTTCATCGAAAACCGGATCTATAAGGATATCGAAGACTGCGAATCGTTTGAAACGGTGACCAAGGCGGTTTATAACGGAACGATGAAGTTCCGCGATCAACTGATCCGCGATGTCAGCGACGACGACATCACCATGTTGCTCGCGATTCCCATCCGCCGGATTTCGCTTTTCGACATCAAGAAAAACGAGCAGGAAATCGCGGATATCCACAAGCGAATCAAGGAGATCAAAAAGCACCTGAAAGCCCTGTCGGCCTATGCCATAGCCTACCTCGAAGCCTTGCTGGAGAAATTCGGCAAACACTTCCCGCGCCGGACCGAGCTGGTCGGATCCTTCGAGAAGATCAACCGCCGCGAAGTCGCGTTGAACAACGTGAAAGTCGGCTGGGACCGGAAAAACGGCTATGTGGGAACTCATGTCAAAAGTGACGACACCGTATTGTGCAACGAATTCGACAAACTGCTTTGCATCGAGCGTAAGGGCGATTATAAGATCATCAACATTCCCGATAAGATCTACGGCGGCAAGCTGTATGAATTCCGCAAGTTCGATTCGGAGGTTGAATTCGGGATCATTTACCGGGACAATTCCACCGGCAAGGCTTACGGCAAACGCTGCTATATCGAGAAATTCATTACCGACAAGGTTTACCGCCTCTGTCCGGAACATTGCCGTCTGGAACTGGTGACACCGCGGACCGACGCCATTTACGAACTCCAGGTCGACTCCAAGCGGAAGGACGCGCAGACCTCGGAAATAAATTTGAAAGAACTGCCGTTGCGCAGTCCCCGCGCCCGCGGCCAATTGCTGACCAATAAACCGATCCTCAAAGTAACCCATCTGCGTTATCTGACCGAGGAGGAACTCTCGACCTTTGCCGCTGAAGTGCGCCCGGCCGACGAGGACGAAAATATTGAAGAAGGCGTTACCGCCGAAGTGGAAGTCGAGGTCGAAGCCGAGGTCGAGATTGAAATAATTGAAGAAACGACCGTAATCGAGGTCGAAGCCGAAGAAGTGCCGAAACCGAAAAAATCACGGAAAAAGATTCAGGAGCCGACAGAAGAAGCGGAGCCCCCGAAGCCGAAGAAGTCATCGAAAAAAGTCCAGGAACCGCTCGTTGAGCCGGAGGTGGAGCCGGAGGAAGCCGAGCCCGAAGAAGTGCCGGAAAAGGACGAAGAACCGCCGAAAAACAGCGGCGGTAATAATTCAAGCAAAGAAAAACCCGTTCCGCCCAAGAAAGACGACGACGACGGCGAGAATTGGGGAATCATCCAACCCGAATTCGGATTTTAAATTATGAATATCATGGAAATATCGGATACAGTCGAGCAAATTTCCTCTCTGATCAAACCGGTATCGGATGCCATTCATCGCCACCCTGAACTGGGGTTCGCGGAGCACGAAGCTTGCCGGTTGCAATTGGAACTGCTTCGCAGCCAGGGGTTCAGGATCACCAGTCCTTATGGGGGGCTCGATACCGCTTATCGCGCCGATTTCGGCATCGGCGAACCGGTTTTTGCCATCATGTGCGAGTATGACGCGCTCCCGGAAATCGGCCACGCCTGCGGCCACAATCTGATCTGCGCCGCCGGGCTGGCCGCCGGAATAACCGCCCGCAAACTCATGGAAAAATATCAAATCCCCGGCACCGTCGCCATCATCGGAACTCCCGCGGAGGAGACACTCGGCGGCAAAGTCGAAATGTTGCGCAGTGGCGCTTTCGAGGGAATCTCCGCCGTCGCGCTCTGCCATCCGGGACCGGCCAACGCTCTCGACCCCGGTGACATGGCGGTATCGCGTTATGATGTGACATTTCGCGGCAAACCCTCCCATGCCGCCGCCGCGCCGGAGGAAGGAATCAACGCTCTGGACGCGATGAACCTGTTGTTCTCCGGGATCGGTTATTGGCGGCAGCAAATGCCCAAAGGCGGCATGGTCCACGGCATTATTTCCGCCGGCGGCAACGCGCCCAACATCATTCCGGATCATACCGAAGCATTTTTCTACTTGCGCAGTCGTGACAACGCCACTCAACAGCGCCTGGCCGAGCGTTTCAGCGAGATCGCCCGCGGCGCGGCCATCATGACCGGCTGTCAATATGAAGTGACCGAGCGCAAGAATCCGTATTCCGCCGACAAGCCAAACCGTCCTTTGCGGGAAGCGGTTTTCAGCGCCATGGAGGAATCCGGCATGGCTCCGTTCCGGGACTTCGAATTCAGTATTTCCACCGACTATGCCGACGTATCGCTGGTGATTCCGGCGGTTAATTTTTTCTTTGACGTTACCGGCGGCAAGCCGGTGGCGTTGCACTCCCGGGAATTCGCCGTTGTCGCCGGAAGCAAGCCGGCTTTTGACGGCGCCATGAAGGCAGCGGCGGTCATCGCCGCCGCGACTTTGCGTTATTTAAACGACAGCATCTTTCGGAATGAGGTTGCTGCTGACTTTAAACGAGGATAGAAAAATGATTTGCATTGATGGAAACCGGATTGTCCTGAATAATTTTCTGATCGAAAGAGTTTTGGAGCTGAACAACCGCGGGCTGGCGACAGTATCGTGCCGGAACCACCGGACCGGACAGGAATACCTGAAACGGACCGGTTTTGAATTTGCGTTCACGGTCAATGACCGGCCAGTCAACAGTTTCTCCACGGCGGAAGTCTGCGATGTGGATGGCAACGTCCGGGAATCCAAGAACCGCACCGTACACCTCAATACCGAAATCCTCACTCCGGCCCCTGACTGCAAACAACTAAAAATCAACTTCAAACTTGAAGAACCGCCCTTGCTTTTCAGCGTCAATTATCTGATTTATGAAGGCAGTCCCGGCTGGCGCAAGTTCCTGGAATTTGAAGCGCTGACGGATGATATCCTGTTGGAAAAAGTCTCTTTCGAAGATACGGTGTTTGCTCCCGGCGGAATCCCCGAGTGCGACTTCTACCACGGCGCCGACAATATCCCCGAGCCCATCAACGTCTCCCACGACGGCGACGAAGATCTGGTTCGCTGCCACAATCCGCTGTTGAACGAAGGCTTTATCATGGGCAATACCGCCCCCGGGCCGTTGCGTTTTTACCTTATCTATCCGCATTGGAGCAATATGCGCAACGGTTACAGCCAGGGCGCGGCCGCTTTTGCCAAGCATTTGAGCAAAGGTGAGAAATTCGCCACCGATGCCGCTTTGTTGGCGTTCTATGAAGGCGCTCTCGACGATCCCAATACGGTCAACGCTTTTCGCGAACTGGTCAGGCGAGGCCTGCCGCCGATGGTCAACCCCGAGGGCGTGATGTATTGCACCTGGCTGCCGTTCCTGAAAAACATCAACGAACAGCTGGTCAAGGATCTGATGGCCCAGGCCAGCGATTTCGGATTCCGCTATTTCGTCCTCGACGATGGTTGGTTCGACGGCAATGACTGGGAAGTCGACAAGGTAAAATTCCCCAATGGCCTGGAGCCGCTCCGGGAAACCGCCGAAAAACTCAACCTGAAATTCGGGTTATGGTTCAATGTCGGTACCGATTACGGCATGAAAGAACCTGGTTACGCAAACGGCGCCAAGCTCGCCGATGGCCGCTACAAATACAGCGGCGAACGGATTATTCAGTGTTTCGGTTCGGCCCACCGCGAGCGGATGCTGGCCAAGCTCACCGCGTTGGTTGAACAGTACCGGCTCGATTATTTCAAGCTGGATTTCAGCAACATCGTCAGTCCCTACGGGGTTCTCTCCTGGGGGTGCCACTACAACAACCATGAGCACCACCGGGGCTACAACGATTCATTCATCGCCATGTACCGCGGCATGAAATATATGCGCGAAGAGTTGAAGAAACGCTTCCCGCACCTGACCATCGATTTCAGCTTTGAGGTTTTCGGTCCGGCGCGTCCCAATATCGCCGCGCTGGAGTTCTCGGAACTGAATCATGTGTCCAATTATTCCGCCCGGGATCTGTCGGTCACCAATATCGTAAAAGTCCGGAAAAGCTTTTATCAGTGGAGCGGCATGTTGCCGCCGGAAAGAATTCTCTACGGGTTGCTGACCATCCGGGAAGAGCGCGGCGACGAGTATCTGCTGACTTCATTTATGGGCGCGCCACTGGTTGCCGGCGATCTCCGGGAGCTATCGCCCGAGTTACGGGCCAAGCTGCAGCTCTATACGCAGACTTTCCATGAATTGAGTGCCGAAGCCCCGCTGACCGAATATGAGATCGTGGCCAATGAACCGGGATTCGACGGATTCCGCCGTTATAACGCCAAGACCGGCAAAGGTTTCCTCTGTTTGTTCAACCGCACGGATTTACCGCAGAGTCTCGATACCATTCATTCGTTCGTCAACGTATCGACCAACGAAGTCACTACCGAAGTGCCGCCCAACTCCTGCGCCATGTTCAGAATGGTCTGATCACGGTAATCCTTGCGCCGAAATCCGGGAATCCGCAATTCGACCGTTACGGTATTTGCGGATTCGTAACTCCAAGGCTGATTGCAGAGCTGGAAATTCAGTTCGTTCCAGACAAGGTCATGACTTGCCAGCTTTTCCAGCATCACAGTTTCGAACAACGGGACCCGGTTACCGGGTTTGAGCTCGATATCTCCGGCAAAGCGATGATTTTCCGCCAACGCCGGAACATAGCTGTTGGCAATGGATTCGCCGCTCAACCGCAGTTCCCCGACCAACTGGTGGTTTAATTTATCCTGTTTCAAGGCCAGGTCGATATGTTTCGCCCGCCGCGGATCGCAGATGATTTTCCGATCGCCGTAGCGCAGAATCAATTCGCATTCGCCAACCGGAAAATCGCCGCCGCTCTGGACCTGCCAACGCATGACTCCAGTCCGGGGCGAAAATTCATAGGACAACGCCACATGCGGCATTACCGGCAGCTTGCCACCGACCAGCCTCGAAGCGGTCCGCTGGTTCACCGCCACCAGAAACACGGGACAGGAAAGCAGCACGATCAGCAGCAGCGAAGCCAACCGCCCCGCCCTGACCTGATTCGGCGAAGGCAGTCCGCCCACCATCTTCCGGATTCGCCGCGACAGTTCCCGGGGAGCCTCGCTGAGTCCCATCGCCACCGCCGGAGTCGCCGGAGCACCGGCAAATTTCAACAACAACTTACCGTAAGTATTGACCTCGCCGGAGAAACGCCGCAAGACCTGTTCGTCGCAATGCAGCTCGCAACTGCGGCGCAGTTTCCGCCGGGCCAGCAGAAAAAGCGGATTGTACCAGAAAAAAGTCCCGATAGCCAGCATCAGCATATTCAAACGGCCGTCCCCGGCCCGGTAATGGCAATATTCATGATAAAGCAGCAATTCCAGTTCCCGGTCCGAAATATCCCGAAGCCTGGCCTCCGGCAACAGCAGTTTCTGCCGGAAACAGCCGAAAATAGTGGGATTCAAACCAATTGTCCCGGCGTCGAATAATTCAGGACCGCGCCTGCCGCCGGTAATCCGCCGCCATGCGTCAACAATCCGCCGATCGCTGACCGGAGGCAATCCCCGAATCCGGCGGCGGCACCGTAAATATTTCACCGCCAACAGCAAACACGCCGGAGCGCCCAGTAACAGCAATGCCCAACCTTCCAGTTTCCGCCAGCGGATATTGCCCATACCCTTGTTTTCCTTCAGCACAGCCCCGGCGGGAACAGTCGGCGCGACCAATGATCTCAGGGTTTTGACCGTGCCGGGGGCGTGATGAACCGCCGCTTTTCTCATCCGGTTGTAATCGATCTGCCAGGGAAGGCTGCGGGAACTCGGTTGAGGAATGACCAGCCAGATTGCACATAAACACCACAGAATTCTGCGGCAACCCGCCGTCAGGACTCCGCGCAGCATCTTTTCCGCCAGCAGCAAAGCCAGAATAATCAGAATACCGCGCAAAACCGTGGCGAGAATGGCAATCTCAAACGAAGTCATTTTGCCGTTTCCTCATGCTTGTCGAGTAATGCTTTGAGTGCGGCGATTTCTTCCGGACTCAGATGATCATTTTCCACCAGACAGGTCAGGAAGTTACCGGCCATGCCGTCGAAAAGCCGGTCCAGCATCGTCCGCCCGGCACTGTATTGATACTCACCGCGCTGAACAATGGCCGAATAAGCAAACAGCTTGTCGCAAGTCTGGCGGCGCACGGCTTTCTTGCGCAGCAGTCGCAACAGCAGCGTCTTGATGGTGGCCTCACCCCAATCGGTACGCGGCATCAGCCGGTCGACCAACTGGCGTGAAGTCAAGGGCGACTCATCCCAGAGCTCCTTCAAGACCTCGAGTTCAGCATCGGAAATGTTATGATTTTTCATGTTATCTCCTTGTCTGATACCAATATAGACCGGCAAACAACCGATGTCAAATTACATTTGTAACTTTATCACACATCACTGTTACTTTCATAGAGAAACACTTTAACAGAGTCCTCAATATCTCACAATATGAAAGATTCCGGCGATTATTGATTTTTTTATTGAAGATTTCTGCTGAGGCTGTATAATAGAGTATATTTACCATTGCGAGATATGTCATGATTAAAGTAGTACCGAAAATCGTCATGCTGCTGGATTTGTTCTGCGACGGCTCTGAATACAGTTTTGCGGAGATAACCCGCCATTGCGGGCTGACCAGCTCCAATATTTCCCACTTGCTGAATTCTTTATGCGAAAGCGGCGTCCTGGTGCGAACCGGTCACGGCAGCTACCGCCGCGGCGAGCGGTTGATCCGCTGGAGCGGCGGCAACGACCGATTTGTGCTGCTGAAAAGCATCGCGGAACGTTGTGCCGACAATGTGGTCAGTCAGCTGAACGAGCTCGCCGTAGTCGGCTTGCGGTATCAGGGCCAACGCCTGACGCTGGTCAAGCGCCGCCCGGAGAAAAGTCTGCAGGTCAATCCGGAACCGCGAAAACTCTACCCTGCCGACTGGTATTGCACCGCCTGCGGCCGCATCCTCCTGGCTTATATGGACAAAGAGGAAGTGGCAGAAGTGGTGCGGCATTGCGGTTTGCCGGAGAAAAAAATCTGGCCGCAAGCCGTGACCCAGCCGAAACTGCTGGCGGAACTGGAAAAAATCCGGGAACAGGAGTATGTGATCTTCCCCATCGACGATGAAGTCAAGGTCCTCGGGATCCCCGCCGTCGACGCCGCCGGAGTCAAAGCGCTCAGTTTGTCCACGGCGTTGCCGGTATTCTCCCGCCGTTTCTCCGATGCTGAAATCATCGAAAAACTCAAATATGCCGCCGAAACCATGAGCCATGAATTGAAACTCCATGCCATTGTTCTGGCGGAATTAGCAATAAACACAAGGAGCGAATCATGACTAAACTGATGCAGGAATATACGGATGGTATCACCAATCTGCTGCAAACCATCACCCGGGAAGAGGAAGACAATATACTGGCGGGCGCCGAACTGCTGGCCGACAAGGTCATGGAGGGGCGTTTGATCAATATTTTCGGCGCGGGCGGACATTCGGCCATCGCCGCCATGGAGATTTTCTGGCGGGCCGGCGGCCTGGCCCAGATCAATGCCATGTTCCCCGCCGGAACGAACATCGTTTCGGCCCAGCCGACCACGGCCAAAGTTCAGGGCTTGGCCCCTTATATCCTGAATTTCTACGATGTTTACCAGGACGACGTCTTGATACTGGTGAATTTCTACGGTCTGAATATCATTTCGGTGGATGTCGCCATCGAAGCGAAAAAGCGCGGCGTCAAGCTGATTACCGTCAATGCCCACAAGTTCGCCAAAGCCGTCCCGGAAGATTTCATCTGGCGGCATAGCAGCAAAAAGAACATCAATGAGTTTGCCGATATCGCCATCGACAACCACGTGCCGTATCCGGACGCGGTCCTGAAAATCGACGGCATCGAAGAAAACGTCACCCCCACCGCCACCATCCTGACCTGTTTCGTCCTGAACTGCATGATGACCGAAACCATCCGTCTGATCAAAGAGAAAGGCGGCGCCCCGGAAATCTGGGTCAGCAACAACATTCCAGGCTGCGACGAGCACAACAAGCCGATTCACGACAAATACCGCAAGCGCATTCATCATTTGTATCCGGTCTGGTGAAATCATGTTTGAAATCAAAATCTGGGATCACTGTCGTTATGTTCTGAACCGGACCGCGCCCTATGACGAAATGGCGCGGCATCTGGAAGCCTGTGCCCGGGCCGGAATCACCACCGCCAATATTTACCTGCCGGAAGTGATTTCACTGCCGGATTACTGCCGGGCCGCGGCCAACGCCGGGTTGAAGGTCGAAGCCCGGATTTTTCCGGCCTGGAACAACCCGTCGCCGGTCCTCCGGACACTGCCCGAATCCCAATGGCTTGACATGGAAAAGCGTTTCGGCATCCGGCTGGGCAAAACCTGCCTGAATCACCCGGACAACCGGCGGATTTTCCTGAAAAACATTGCGGAACTGCTGGACGAATACGCGCAGCAATTGGCCGGAGTCCACTTGGATTTTATCCGCAACGACAACGCAGTCCTGCTGATGCCCTACCCCTGCCAATGCGAGGGCTGCCGCCAGGAACGTCATCACTATTTCGGTAAAGAACTCCTGACTTCCGAAGACCTGACCAACCCGGCCATTCTGTACAAGGAACTGGACTTCCGCAACCGCAATGTCCGCCGAACTGTTGAGGATGCAAAGAAGTTAGTCGGCGCTCGCGGTCTGCAATTGACCATTGCCGCCCGGGCCAACTACCTGAACGAACCGGACATCACCACCGAGCCGGTCTGGGGCCTCGGCCCCGCGGTCTGCGAAGGCCAGGATTGGGTGGATTGGCTGAATGACGGCATCATCGACGCCGCCTATCCGATGAACTACCATACCGATTCCCAGACTTTCCGCCAACTGCTGACAGACTATAAACGCCTGGCCGGCAACAACCTCCACCGGGTATTTTCCGGAGTTGGGCTCTCCAGTTCGATGGGAGTATTGACCGACGACGCTCTGCGTCAACATCTGATCACAGTACGCGAGCTGGGCTTCCCGGGTGCGGTGATCTTCAACAAAACCAACATCTACACAGAGAACCAATTCACCATCCTGAGAGAATCGGCAGTCTGAGATATTCAATTGATCCAGTGGATCTCGCAGAAATACGGGATGGGGCGTTCATTGTCCGGAGAGTAGTCATTCAACCACCCGGTCCCAGGAGCCCCGAACGCCTTGCTGCCAAAAATCTGACCGCAAGAGGTGTAACGGACGATTTCCAGCGTAACTTCCCGCCCGGCCGTTCCTTTCGGCAGTTCCCATTCGAACGGCGCCCACAGACATTTCCCCAGCGAAACACCGTCGAGCCGGATTTCGGCGCAAAGCCCGCCAGTGTCCGCCATCACGCCTTTCGCCTCAGCCGGAATCACGATCCTGCCGGTCTGGATGATCTGACCCGAGTAACCGTAAAGTTCTCTCCGTGGCATGAGGATATTGTCATTATTCCGGCCGAATTTACCAAGCAGAAAGGTTGTCGGCAAATACGGATAATCTTTGGAATCAGTCAATAATTTCAGACAATGCGGGCCGCGGGCCAGCGAAAACGGTGCGCTTTCCAGATAAATTTCCCGGAATCCCTGCGGCAAACCGGTGCACTCCCCCGCGACTTCGATTTCCACGCCGTCCAGGCTCAAACGGATTTCGCCGCCGAAATTACGGACCGCCAGCGTCAACCCTTTCAAAGATTCCGCAAGGGAAAAATTGCAGATATCATCGGTAAAATCAGCACGCATGGTATTGGGTGAATCGAGAATGATTTGCCGTTCACTGAAAACCGCCGGAGAATAAATCGGTGGGCAATAATCCGTCTTTGGGGCCTCTTCAAAGACTTTCACGCCGTCGGCAGGCAGATGAAATACCGTTCCTTGAAATTTCAGCGTCCGGTCGGCCGCGGCCAGGTTGATCACCAAAGCCGAACCGTCTTCATAAATCCGCAGAAAAATATCGCGGCTCAGTTCGCCGGACAATTCATTCACTGTCGTTCTTTCCGGCCTGTTTGCCAACAGATCAGCCAACAGACCGTAATCAAAAAATACCTTGCCGGAACGTTCTTCAACCACACAACCGTTTTTCAAGCTCAAAATCAATTCGGCGTCGGACTCTTCGTCAGGCATCAACAGCGACCACGAGTACTGATCACCGGTCAGGTGTTTCAACAGGTCGGTCAACGGCTGCGGTGTATAGGGATAGCGAACGCCGACGGTACAAATGCGTTTTTTGCACGCAAATCCAGTGGCTTTCGCGGCCTCTTCGCCGAGTTCCTTCATGGCCGGAAACCAAGCCTGGGTCGGGGTCAGCGGATTGAAATAGATCGGCTTGTCGATATTACCCTTCATGGTCAGCTGCGAAACCGCCAGCGTATACTTGGAAATACCGAAAGCCGCGCACAGCCAGAATTGCTTGCGCATCCGGTTCAGGGTCATATCGCAGGGACCAAGGGCAAAGAGCTCAGCCAGGCCGCCGCGGTTGCCCTGTTTCTCGACCGCGTACATGGCGGTCCCCAAAGTCAACCACTCGATCGTTCCCAATTCCCGGTGAGTGAAAATTTCATCCATTCCCGGCAAACTGAAACCACTCAGCACCGGCAGCGGATGCCCGTTACAGGCAAGCGCGTGCGATGAAGAATATTCATTCATCAAGTGCCCGGTCAGGACCATGCCGCGCGCCCGGCACCACTCGCTGATACGGTCGGCATAGCTCTCCTTGAAACGCGCTGCAATCAGCTCATTGCAAGGGCCTTCATAAAAATTGGTACCGGTTTGCAGGGCGCGTTCGATATCGTCACGCAGCCCACCGCCGGTTTTCGCCCGATATTCCTCTTCCAGCCCTTGGTAGTACGGCAGCCGCAGCAACAGCCCATCGTAATGATCGCGAAAAAAGCCAACATCCGGTTCGTCGGTAAAAAATCCCTTGATCAACCCTCCCATAAACCGCCCGAGACGTTGTTCATACCGGACATGGGTCAGCTCAATAAAGCGGTCAACCGCCGCCGGGTTGAACAAATCCGACATCTGCGAACCTTTTTTCAGCTCAAAACGGTATCCGTCATTTTCCCTGAAAACACAGAATTCATTGATCGCGAACTCCGGCCGGTCGGCAAAAACCCGGCGAAGACAAGTCCCGCTGGGCCAATTGAACTCATCATACAGCCAGATGGAAGTAAACCCCATCTTTTCGGCCTCGATACAGACCCATTCACAAACTTCCAGCCAGCGTTCGGACATATATTCAATCTCGCAGCCGCTGCGCGGATAAATCATAAACTGAGTCACTCCGACTTCACGCCACTGCCGGAGAATCCCGGCAATAAATTCCCGGGAAGGATTTCCCGTAATGGCCCCCATGGGAATCAATGGATTTTCCATGCCTTCATTCTCCTGATTAAATCCAATAATAATGGATTCAATTAACAATATACAATATTATTGGATTTAATGCAATATGTAAATAAAAAAATTTAAGAATTTTATTTAGGGAATGGCATAATGAAAAATCCGGTGATAAATTTATGATCGGAACAACCGGAGGAAAATCACATGAGGAATATTCTGATCGCTTTTGTTATGCTGGCGCTATGCGGGCTGAACGCGGGTGACTGGCGGGTGGATTTCAAAAAAGGCGACCCCAAGGAAAATAATTTTCCGGTGGGGTGGAAAAGCGAAGGCAACCTGCCGGGAGTACCGGATAGCAAAGTATTCGTCAAAGACGGCGTATTGCGTCTGGAGTGCGATAAATCGAGCGGCGGCCTGATCAAGACCGTGGAAGACGTCGATTTGAAGAAGACTCCGATCATGCGTTGGCGCTGGCGGGCGATTACCCTGCCGGCAGGCGCCGATGGACGCGATGTATCGAGAGACGACCAGGCTGTGGGAATTTATGTGGGACTGCCGAAGTTCATGCACAAGAACTCAGTGGCTTACCACTACGACACCGCCGCGCCCAAGGGCGAATGGGGCGATACCAGTTATATCCTGGGGATTGTCAGGGTTAAGTTCCTGACGCTCCGCAACCAGGAGGACAAGCTGGGCGAGTGGTACGTGGAGGAGCGCAATGTCGCCGAAGACCTGAAAAAATATTACGGCGAAATACCGGGAAAATTCGGATTGAGCCTTATCGCCAATACTCACAACACCAAAACCCAAGCAGCGGCAGAAGTGGACTACATCGAATTTGTCGCGCCCAATACCGCCAAGAAATAAAACTCAGGAGTCATGAATTATGGAAATCACGGAAAGCCGCGACAACGCCACTTTAACCCTTGCACTGGACGGCAGGCTGGATGCCCTGGCCGCCATCGAACTGGATAAAAAATTAAAGAGCGACCTGAAAGACGTCAAAGAACTCATTCTGGATTTCGCCAAGGTGCCTTATATCGCCAGTGCCGGAGTCCGGGTGATCGTCCAGGCGCAGAAAATCATGAGCACCCAGGGTTCCATGACCCTGCGCCATGTCAACAAAACCGTACTGGAAGTCTTCGAAATAACCAAACTGGTGAAATTTCTCAAGATCGAAGCATGAAAAAATTATTTCAGAAATGGATATTCGCGGTTGTCGCGTTGGCATTTCTGGTTACATATGCGATATCGTTCAGCGTCAACACCCGCCATGCCAAGCTGGGGGCGTTGTCGCTGATCCGCCTGAAGTTGTCCGACGCGATAAGCCAACTGGATAACGCGATCTCCAACCTCACCCGTGTGACCCAGCTCAGCGACGAAGCGGTCTTGTTGAAAGCCCAGCTTTTCGCCAAAGATATCGCCGCTGATCCTTCGCTGATCAAAGACACGGAACGGCTAAAGCTTTTATGCCATTCGCTCGATGTCGACGAGTTGTATACCCTCGGTTCGGACGGCAAGATTTTCATGGCATACCCGGAAGCTCCGGACGAGCGCTCCGTCAAGGAACTATGGCCCAAACTGCTCGCCGATTTCCCGGAGAAAGGCAAAGTCACCATCATTCCCGGATTTCAACTCCAATATGCGCTGGTGTCGCGAATCGATCAGCCGGGTATCATCGTGGTGGGCGACAAGCCCGAACACCTGATTGCCGCCCAGGCGATTGCCGACATCAGCAATTTCTCTGAAGGTTTCAGGGTTGGTCTGAGCGGCGGCGTCCTGATCGCCAAAGGCGACGACCTGATTTGCGACGGCATGCTGGAATTGAAGGAAAAACATTTATCGGAACTGAAATTTCCCGATCCGCTGCCGGAGGAAGGTCAGGATTTCGATATCACCATCAACGACGTCGATTATCTGGCTTGCGCCATACAGCACGGCGAATACTCGCTCATCGGACTGCAGCCGGAAAGCGAAGTGTTTTACCGGCGCAACCTGGCTCAGTCGATCCTGGTGATCGTCTATCTGGTACTGTTTTCGCTGATTTTCATATTGATTGCGATCCTGCTGAACCGTATCGTGCTTTCCGGCATCGACAAAGTCTGCGGTTCCCTGCACAAAATCACCGACGGCAATCTGAATGAAATCGTCAATGTCCACACCTGCCGGGAATTCAATCTGCTCTCTGACGGTATCAACTCCACCGTCACCGCCCTGAAAGCCGCCATCGCCGAGGCCGCCAAAAGACTCGACAACGAACTGGCCCTGGCCGAGGCGATCCAGTGTTCGGCCCTGCCAAGGGTTTTTCCGGCATTTCCGGAACACCATGAATTCGATCTTTACGCCACCATGTCCCCGGCCCGCGAAGTCGGCGGCGATTTTTACGACTTCTTTATGGTCAAGGACAAATATCTGGCCTTTTTGGTGGCCGACGTTTCGGAAAAAGGCATTCCCGCCGCGCTGTTCATGATGACCGGCAAAACCTGGATCAAAGGCCTGGCACTGGCCGGACTCCCCCCTGAAAAAGTATTCAACGAAGCCAACCGCATGTTGAGCATGGACAATACCGCCGGGATGTTCATCACCGTGTTTTTCGGCTGGCTTGAACTCTCCAGCGGCAATCTTTTCTGCATCAACGCCGGGCACAACCCACCGTTGCTGCGCCGTCGCGACGGCAGTTACGAATATCTTCAGGTGGAACCGGATTTCCTGCTGGGCACATTGCCGGATGTCGAATACACCGCCCAGCGGATCAAACTGTCGCCCGGCGACCGGTTGTTCCTCTACACCGACGGCGTTACCGAAGCCATGAATATCCGGCAGGACCAGTTCGGCACCGAACGCCTACAGAAAGTTTTGAATGCGCAAGCAGATGCCGCCCCGCAGCAGACCGTGGAGGACGTTACGACCAGCCTGGCCGAATTCAGCGGCGCGGAACCGCAATACGACGACGTGACCATGCTGGCCCTGGAATACCACGGCTGTACATTGAAGTTGAAAGCGGAAACGGCGTCATTGCCGGAGCTCCAACAATTTATCGAACAAAACTGTGAGCGCTACGGTTTCCCCGAAGGCTCGGAACCGCTGAGTCAGCTCCTGATCGTGTCAGAAGAAATTTTTCTGAATATCGCCTCCTACGCCTATGCGCCGGAAACGGGCACGGCGGAAGTCGCTTTGTCCTACCTCCCGGAGGAACAATTGATTCAAATCACTTTCTCCGACAGCGGGATTCAGTACAATCCGCTGGAAAGCCCCGAACCGGAATTCGCCGAGACCCATGATGAGCTGAAAATCGGCGGACTGGGGATTTTCATCACCCGGACCATGGCGTCCAACCTCGATTACGAATACACCGACAACCGCAACATACTCACCGTCGGCATTGCCGCGCCGCCGGTCCAAACCCAAGGAATTGACGATGACTACACCAAATAACAACCTGTCCAAATGGGCATTTCCAGCTGCGGTCGGCCTGATCGCCGGAAACCTGATCGGGGCCGGTATCCTGGCAATGCCTGCCAGCCTCGGGTTGGGCGGTATGGGGCCGTCTTTGCTGATAATGCTGATTTACGGCGCTTTAATGCTGTTTTCCGCAGAAGTATTGCTGCGTGAAGCGGCGGCCACCCCCGGCGTCAATTACAACCTGACTTCGTTGTTTCAAAGTTATCTGGGAAAATTCGGCAAATGGGTAGCGGTAGCGGCCAATCTGCTGGTGCTTTACGGCCTGTTGACCGCCTACATCACCGGCGGGGCCAAAGTCCTTGGCAGCCTGCTGGGGGTTAGCGGCACCCCGCCCTACCTGGCGCTGCTGATCGCCATAATCCCGGTAACCTTGGCAGTGGTCAAGCTCTCCGTCATTCAGAAATACAATGTATTCCTGATCATAATCATGATGTCGGCTTTCGCTCTGATGGTAGTCATCGGCGAAACCAAAGCGGATCTTTCCCGGCTGAGCCATGTCGAGTGGCGCAATGTCCCCGGAGCCATCCCGCTGATTATCACCGCGTTTTATTTTCACAACATCATCCCTGTAGTCAGCGCCGGTTTGAACTGGAACGAAAAACTGATCCGCCGGGCCGCCGTCTGCGGGATTTTCATCGCATTCGCCATGTGCGCGGTCTGGTTGCAAACCGGGATCTGCGCATTGCCCTACGAGGGCGAAAACAGCATCGTCAGCGCCTACAAGGCGGCGGAACCAGCCACGATTCCCATGAGCCGCATCATCGGCTCCAAAACCTTTGTCGTCGCCGCCACAGTGTTTTCTCTGATGACTGTGGTAACGGCGTTCATCGGCAGCGGTATCGCGCTGCAGGGGTTCCTGCGCGGGCTGTTGCCGCGCGCGTCGCAACTGCTGATCCGGGCGGGCGCCCTGGCCCCGCCGGTCCTCATTGCCATGATCTGGCCGGACCTGTTTTTGAAGGCGGTGGATATCGTGGGCGGCATCGGCATTGTGACCCTGTTCGGGGTTTTGCCGGCGCTGGTGGCGATTCGCAAACGAACCAATTCACGCCGATTCCGCTTCGCCGGATGGGTTTTCCTGATCCTGGCGCTGGTGGCGCTGAGCATTGAAACCGCCCAGGAATTCGGGCTGACCAAGATGCACCCCGACGCCGATGTCGAGTATTGGAAGCACAACAGTCACAAACTTTTGGAACAAAACAAATAAGGAGAATAAAATATGCCGTCAAGTAGAATAAACGAATACCTCAAAAAATATGGTTCATTCCCGATCGCGTACTCCGCGGTTTATGACGATGAAATGAAGTATTTTGAAGCCGAAGAAGGCTTCATTCCCTACGTGGACACCAAAGCCGAGCGTGTAGCCCTGGGCGATCCCCTGTGCGCCACCGCCGACCTGGAGTCTCTGATCGTCAAATTCCTGAACCACGCCAAGGCGGACCACCGCAGCCCGGTAGTCCTGCAATGCGGTCTGGAAACCGCCAGAAAATTCGCCGCCCACGGCTTCAACGCCAACCATATGGGGGTCGAAACCAATCTGAAAGTCGCCACTTTCTCGCCGGAAGGCAAGGCACTGAGCAAGGTCCGCCGCTGGATCAACGGCGCCCGCAATGCCGGTGTCCAGATCACCGAAATGTCGATGCAGGAACCCGCCACCATCCAGACCATCGGCGCGGTCTCGGAGGAATGGCTCCGCGGCAAAATCAATCAGACCGAACTGCGATTGCTGACCCGTCCGCTGAAGCTGGAATACGAGCCCGACACCCGGTTGTTCTGCGGCGTAGTGGAAAATAAAATCGTCGCGTTCGTCATCTTTGAGCCGATGTATCGCGATAACAAAATCACCGGTTACTACGCCGACTTCGTCCGGGCGCTGGATGGCGCTCCGAACGGCACTATGGACCTGATTTACCACGAAGCCATGGCGATATTCCGCGGCGAAGGCGTCGAAATCCTCTCTTTCGGGCTCTCGCCGCTGGCGGATCAGCAGGATATTGAAGATCTCCACAATCCGATCGTCGCCTCGATTTTCCGGATCAACTACAATCAGGGCAACGACATGTACGCCTATCAGGGTCTGGACGCTCACAAAAAAGCTTATTGCGACGGTATCAACGGCATCCGCGAGCCCAAATTCCTGGTGGTCGGCGGCGCATTGCCCTTGAACCAGATGATGAATGTATTCAATTACATCGGCATCCTGCCGGAACAGAGCTATCTGGCCTCCATCCGCTTTTTCGGCGGGTGCATCGTCAAGGAGCTTTTCAGCGGCCGCGCCAAAACCGCGCCGGCGGCGGACCAGAAACAGGTTACCGGCATTATCGACGACATGATCAAAGGGGTGCCGACCGGCGAAATCGCCCAGAAAAACGAAATGCAGAAGTCCGCGGTCAGCAAGCTCCTGGACAAAATTACCAGCGGCTTCAAGAAACTGTCGCCGGAAATCGAAAAACAGGCCCTGTTCTTCTACGGTAATTTCAACGATGAAACCGAAAAACTGTACGTCAAAGTTTCCAACATCGCCGATTCGGAAAAAGATATCCACTTTGTACACAACATCTTCTTCATGCCACAGGAAAAAGGTTACGCGGTGGCATTCACCGCCGAAACCTCTCCCGAGCTCACGGTCAAAGATACTTACCGCCTGATCACGGGATTGCGCAAAAAGATCGCCAAAAAGATTCCGGAAATCACCTATGTTCACGTCGAATTCGAGCCGGACGGCACCTTCTATGAAATGCTTGAGGAGCGCACCCTGGCCAATACCACCGACGAGGATTTTGCATGAATCCTTTTGACGGCACTTCCGCCATCGCACTTACCCGCCATGGCGAAGTGGAATATCAACTGGAAGGAGAATCCGGCCCGCTGCTCATCGGGCTTCACGGTTCGCCGGGTTCCTGCTTCCAGATGAGTGCGTTCATGAACCGGTTGCAGCTCGACAGCAAGCGCTGCCGCCGGCTGAACTACTGCCGTCCCGGATATCGCGGCACCCCGTTAGCCGGCGGTCCGACGATCGCCGGTCAAAGCGACCTGCTGGCCGCGCTGCTGGATGCCTTGAAGTTGACTGACCCCGCGATACTCGTCGGGTTTTCCGGCGGCGGAATATCGGCGCTGGACTTCGCGGCCCGCTATCCGGAACGCGTCGCCAAACTGCTGCTGCTGTCGCCGGTCACCGGCAAGTATCCGATGTTCGGGCAAAATTTCTTCGAAAGAATCGCTGACCGGATCATCTATTCCTATCCAATTATTGCCCTGGCTCAGCTCTTGATGAACCGCTGGCCGCGTTTGGTACTATGGGGCATACTGGCAAATATGAATAAAATTCATGGAGCCGAGCTCAAAGCCGAGGTCAAGCGGATCGCCGCGAACCCTACTGATACCAAATTCCTGCTGAACATGGTCCGCCGCTGCCACCCGTTCACTACGCTGAGCAAAGGAATCTGGAACGATAACCGCAATGTTACTTCGGTCGATGATTCCGCGTTCAAAAACATCAAGCATCCGATACTGCTGGTGCATGGCGAACACGATGCGGATGTCTCCATTAAGCAGTCCGAACAGTTGCATGAGTTGCTGCCTGCGGACTCCCAACTGCTCCGAGTGCCGAACGGCGGCCACCTGCTGCTGGTCGATCCCCACCTGAACAGTCTGCGCCGCCGCATCAAACAATTCTGCGAAGTACGATAACGACAATCAAAAATTTCTCATGAAATATTCGCGGAGATTCCGGCTGCGCCGCTCCTGATGCCGCCCCTCGCCGATCGCATACAGCCTCCCGGTCAACTCCTTCAACAGGCCGTTTTTATTGCCGTCAAAACTGCCGGACAGAACCGGAATCAGCAAATTATCGATCAGAATCGCGGCGCATTCATGGCAAAGCTCATTATCGTGCAGTCCCGGGGCCTTCCGGCACTCCCGCTCCACATACCGGATCACCGATCCGATGTCATATCCGAATTGATCCGCATCCTTCACCGCCGCTTCGGCAATTGACCGGAACGGAGAAATGCCCAGCCCTTCCTTCATGATCTGCAACTGTACGCCTTGACCGAGGATGAAATGAAAAAACGCCGCCGCTCCCTGCGAGCATGAGGTCCCGGCAACCGCCATTCTGGATACCGGCTGAATCAGCCGACCGTCCGTTTCTTCCGGCGGCGGCAGTATCGCGATCTCTCCGGCCGTCCGGGGAAAATTCGCTGCTCCGGCGCAGAATGAACCGCGAATCGTACACTGAAGCTGCCCGGCGGCCAGCAGTTTCATATCCGAAGAAACATCGTCCGGCAATTCCATATGCAGAATATTTTCCTCTTTCATTTTCACCGCCAACTTCAGGAGCAGTTTCAGTTTGCGAT
The DNA here is from genome assembly GCA_031548025.1 of Victivallaceae bacterium. Classification (GTDB taxonomy): domain Bacteria; phylum Verrucomicrobiota; class Lentisphaeria; order Victivallales; family Victivallaceae; genus UBA5239. The sequence goes on from JAVBRM010000113.1 coordinate 31,182, forward strand.
GAATCTGCTCCTCCGTCAAAGCATAAATCTGCCCGATCCCCAGCGAATCGAAAAACAGCGGCATATTCAACGGAGCCAATGCATGACTCCCATATGCTTCAACCACCCAATCCAGAAAAGCTTCATACCCGGCGTCCGGATTATATTTCTCCAATTTCGAAGTCGCGCGACAGAATAACAGCGGCGGCTGAATTTGATATGGAATGGAACACGCATCCAGCGGATCGATCATATCGGCCAGAAAATCATCTTCCGACAATACCGTTCCCGAAACCCGGGCGATTTCCGGACGCGGAATCAGCATCACTTCCCTTTTGTCGATTTTGCTCAAATCACCGATCAAAACCACGGAATCACCGTTTATACTCTTCAACAACGCGGATATCGCTTTTTTCTCCGCGATAAAATACGGCATGACCTTATTGCCCGGATACATTTCCTCGAATATCTTGATACAGCGGCACCAGAAATCGATCTGCCAAACCAGGTTTTCCGTTATCAAAACATGGATGACGCTGCTTTCTCCTGAAACTTCAACTTTAACCGGCTTTGCCGCCTGAGCGAGTATTTTATATCCCTTGTAAGGAATGCACCGGATAATATTCTCCTCTTCCAACTCTTTCAGAGCCATGTTCACCACATGATGAGTCTCATTGAAAATCAACGTCTGTTCCCGTAAACTGGGCAGCGATTCACAAAATCCGGGTACTCCGTCTCTTATATTCAACAGAATTCTTGACTTTAATTTATCAACCCGCTTACTCATTGCATTCTCCTTAACATTCGATCATTATCGTTACAATACATATTATATAGGAGATGATGATTTTTTCAACCCCAAATCAAACAATTGTTATGAAAAAATAATAAATTTTCTTACTTTATCAATTAAAACTATTGCTTTTTTTCCATAAACTGTTATAATAATTACAACAACCAAAATTCCATACAATTTCAATGAGGGCATGAAATACTATGAAACAGAGAAAAAGTTTTACACTTATCGAGCTCCTGGTCGTGATCGCGATTATCGCCATCCTCGCTTCAATGTTGTTGCCGGCCTTGAACCAGGCCAGAGTCAAGGCACAGAAAGTCGGCTGTTCGAACAATCTTAAGCAAATCGGCATGGGGATCGCCGTATATGGTGAAACCGAATGGTGTCCACCGGCGGAACTCCAGGATAAAACCAACCAGGAACAACCGCAATTCTGGTATCAATTCGTTTTTCAGGCCCTCGGCGGCGACGGCAGACAATCCCAGCGCGGCGTAACCAAAGCCCCGGTCCTGACCTGCCCGCTCGACAAAACGCCTCCCAGCAGCAAACCGACCCGGGTAAGCTACGCCATGAACCTCGGCAGAGCGGCACAAGTCACGATTTCTTCCTCGGGAGCCGCAGGCACTACCAATTGGGGTGATATCTATTTCGCTCCCTTCCGGCTCAGCAAAATGACCGCGGTCTATTCTGCTCCCTACGCCTATTCCTCCACCAATCTGGCTCTGATTTCAGACCACTACGACCGCACTATGGATTGCGACTACTACAAGGCCCGCGCCGGCAGCTATGGAATTTTCAATCTGACCAACGGCCACCCCGACGGCTCCCACAACATTCTGACCAAAGGCCTGTACGTCAACGCCATATCTCCCCTGCAAATATCCAACAGCGCCCTGCAGCGTCCCATCTACGACTGGGCTCTCAATCCCTAAACAATTCACATAAAAAAAACAGCCTGCGAATAATCCCGCAGGCTGTTTTTTTTGTGCCTTGAAAATCTGTTCCGGTCCGACTGGTCCGACAAGTCCGAGTTATTTAACAGCCCCCGGTATCTCGGAAGTTGCTTTCTCCGACAGGGAGGAGACGATCAGGTATTTTCCCGATGCCGAATAGTAGATCTTGCCGAACGACTTCTTGAACGCTTCATCCGTAGGCTGTTTGAAGGCTGTGAATTTAATTCCGCCCAGCGTAACAGATTCGGCGCCGCCCTGACGGGCGATATTGCCGTAAACCGCGGCCGCGTCTGCCGCCGAGGCGAATTCTGCAATCGTCACCGCATTGCCGTAGGCCAACCGGTGCAACCCCTTGACCCAGGCTTCGCCGGAAACGTCATCCAGCACCTTATCAGTAAGATACTTCGCCCGCCACAGTTTGACCGGTTCTTTGCCGCCGAGGTCAAGGTAGGCGCGGTATTCGACCGCGTCCGGCTGCGTCCAGCCCGCCAGATAATATTCGCCGCCAAGCTGTTGCGGCAATGACGGCGGCGGCTCAGCCATGGGATCGAGATCGAGAATGGATTGCTCGACACGCTGAACTTCCCCAGCGGCAACGATACCGTTCAGGAGGCCGTTTTGAAAAGCCTCCGCCGCTTTCAGGACTCCGGCCTCCGTGGTACCGGAAATCTTGATGCAAAGAGTCGTAAACTTGTTCGTCCGAGTCGCATTGGAATACAAAAACGGATTCCAATCGCACTCGACGTAACCGATGTCGCCGGACATCCGCCCATAGCCGAGGCGGTAAAGCTGTTTTCCATCGATGGCGGCCTGATGCCCCCAGCATTTTTCCAGCAATGGGTCCTGGCCTTTCAGCCCTACGATCACCAGCGTATTATAGGCGGCGCGGCTGAACTGATTGCGCTCCAATAATGGAGCGCTTTCTGCTTGAATGATGTTGGCGGAGGCCGCTCCGCATTGCTGCAGCACTTTCAGCGGAATCGCTTCCACCAGACCGGCGGCGGCTTTTTTGATCGCGGGCGAAGCCCCGGCGGAGGTACAGATCAAGATATCCTTCTCCGCGGCAAAACCAGAAACTGCCAGAAAAATCAAGATAATATATTTCATGCGAATTATTCCCTTATTTCATATTTTTGATCATAATCAGACGGCCGTCGCAAGCCGCAACCGGAATCTGCAAAGTAAATCCGTCGAGCGACTTTTTCGCCGGAATCCGAACATTGTTGTCCACATCGATGAACACCGGATTATTAAGTCCCGGCAACAGTGATTCCGGACGGACGGTAATAGTCTCCATCCGGTCGTAATCCGCAATACTGCCGAACGCCAGAAACAGTGTCCCGGAATTAACAAACGGCGTTACCGGCATGCTGGTGGTCGAACGCAATTCAATCCCGGCCGCTTTCATCATCAACTCGATCAACGGTTGAATGGAATCCGCCGGGATGCTTCCGGCATTCACCGGGCAATAGACCATCGGAGCCCCCTTCCCTTCGGTTACCACCAGCTCCAGACTGCCGATTTTGACTTTTTTGCCGTTCAGCGTGAAAAACGCCGGCGCGGAGGTGTTTCCGGCAAACGCAATGACCGGAGCTCCAGCTTGCCGCAGTTTTTTAACGATACTCAATTCTTCCTCGCTCCAATCGTCGGCATCGACCAGGATGAGCGGATTATTCCCCTGCCAGTTTTTCAGCGCATGGGTAGAGGTGACGAAACCGACCGGCGTCCCGTGCTTGACCAGGCGCTCATAAAGTCTGCCCATGCGGTAATCGATCTGATTTTCGGCACTGCCGGCGGCAAAGAGCCCGAAACCGAACGTACGCGAATCCGGCTTCATCCTTTTCTGGTGCGCCTGCCAGGAAACCACCATGCCGAAACCGGCCGGTTTTTCCGGGCGCAACTGAGTGCCAAGCTGAAAAGTACGGGCATAACTGCTGATTTCGTGCGGATAGAATTTGGTGGAAATCCCGCCCTGCAGACTGTATCCCATGACGTGATACGGATTGAACTTGCCGCTGCTGTCAACCCGCCCCATATAATAAGTCGAATACCACTGCCGCCGCGACGGTTCGACGGATGAATTATTGGCGAACCAGAAACGGTTGGCTTCGCTGTTCACCCAACCCCATTGCTTGTAGAGCCCGCTACGCAAGTCAGGATTGGCCGCCACCAGACCAAAGCGGGAGCCAAGGCTCCAATAGAGGTCCTGATTGCGCAATTCCCAGAACAGATCGGTCCCGACCCCGAGATGGGTCTTGCCCAGCCGGTCGCCCAGTTCACCACCGGCCAACGGAAAACTGCCGTGGGTTTCAAAATAGAATATCCGGTCTTTTTCCGCATACATTTTCCTGGTTTCTTCGAGTTTGGCGGCATACTGTTCCATTTGCCACTGTTGCCACACGTCGGCGTAATTTTCGATGATTTCAGATGCAATCTTTTTCGCGGAACGCTCCTTCAGCCCCTGCCCTTTGGTTTCGCGCAGATATTGATCGAACCGCACATACATATCCCAGCCGAAACTGTTATTGACCGGAATCCCGTTCCAGCGGTCCGAGCCCCCGACATAAATACCTTTTTCATTCGGAAAACGCCGCAAGCCTTCTTCCAGAATCTTGGCCGCGGTCAGGTCCCAGCCATAACTGCCGTCCGGCAGATAGCGCCAGGGGTTGGTGTAATGGCTGTTACGGGTATTGGTGGTCATCATGCGATCCGGCGCGTAAACATTGCCGAAACCGGTTTCCATCAGCCCATGGCTCAACGCCCAGATCTGATCATGCGGGCCGCCCCAACCGCGGGTCCAGTCCAACATTCCACGCCCGAAACTGTCGTAATTGTACCAGCCCGGAGTGCAAAGCAATCCCGGCTGATAGGCCGACAGCTTTTTCTTGTCGAATATCGCCGGGGAACCCGGTTCCAGATAAAGTACGCCGCGCACCTCGCGAGCCAACACTTTGCCCTGCGATTTGAACTCGATTTCATAACTCACCACCCCGAATTTATCCGAGGGCGGCAAATTCAATCTCACGCTCTCGCGGGTGTACGGCTTGACGCTGATATTCTGTTTATGAACCGGCGATTTTTTGCCGGAGACCAGATCGACGGCGTTGACCTCCAGAGTGCCGCTGACGGTACTTCCGCCCGAGGCTCCCGGCCAACCCAACACCGACAATTCCCGGATGGCGCAGATCGCGTTTCCCTGAAACACATTGGCCTTGCGCTTGACGTCAATCCCGGTGATATTCATCCGCAGGGATTTCAGCGTTACCGGCGTAAACGATTCGCCACAGCGCGCATACATGATACTGCCGGCTTCCGCGAACCCGACATTTTTCGCCTCCGCGATAAC
>JAVBRM010000124.1:0-18408 GCA_031548025.1 Victivallaceae bacterium
CAGATAAGACTGTGGGAGAGTAGCACGATGCCGGATTTTTTTTCGCCCGGATGCATGATCATATCACGCTCCGGGCTCCTTTTTTTTATACTCAAAGCGATAAATCACAGGCACGGAAATGCACGAATGGTTTTTTGGTGGTTTCAGCGGTACGCAGATCGTTGTTCTGATCTTGAGCGCCATACTGATTGGAATCAATAAAACTGGAATGCCGGGTATCGGAACCTTGCCGGTTGTTATGTTGGTGGCGTCATTTGAGCCGCGACTCTCTACCGGTTTGCAACTGATGATGCTCGGAGCCGCCGACATTATGGCGGTTACCTATTACCGTAAACACGCCAACTGGCGGATGGTGCTCAGGCTGATGCCGTGGGCCCTGACTGGTATCGGTATTGGTGTCCTGGTGTTGAAGGGACTCAACGACAACATGTTGCGCCAGGTCATCGGCGGTATTATCTTAAGCATGGTTGTTATCAATTATCTGCGTAACCGTTATCTGAAAGACGCCGACAAAGTCCCGAATCATTGGGCATTTACCGCTTTTTTCGGCCTGCTGGCCGGAACCACGACCCAGATTGCCAACGCTGCCGGGCCGGTAATGGCGATTTATCTGCTGGCCATGCGTCTTCCCAAAAAAGAATATATGGGGGTGTGCGCCTGGTATTTTCTGATTCTCAACTGGTTGAAAATACCGATTTTCGTTCTGGAAGGACGAATTACCATGGCGGCATTGCGTGCCGATCTGGCTATGTTGCCGATGCTTTTTATCGGTGGCATCCTGGGAATTCTGCTGATCAATAAAATCAATCAGAAAGCATTTGAAATAGTAATTCAGATTCTGGTCGTGGTTACTGCGTTTTATCTGCTGTTCCGTTGATCTTTTTCCAGTCGATGGATCTCAACAACCTGGAAATATTGCCATACCAGAAATAATGGTGTCCGTATTTTTCTTCCATCAGTTCATCTACCGCTTGATCAACGCTCCACCCCTGTTCGGTGATGCGGTAAGCGGCAACTACGGCGCCGGTGCGATCGCTCCCGTGGAGGCAGTGAATCAATAACGGTTTAGGCGCATGTTTGATAATCAACAATGCCGTCCTGAGCTCCGATTCGGAAAGCGACCCGGCATTTAGCGGCAGTTCATAGAGGACCAGGCCGGTCTTTTGAAGTTTTTCCTCGTCGCGGTGATGGCGGCGCAGGTTCAGAACACTCTTGATACCGCGGCCTTCCAATTCCTGAAATTCATCTGAATCAGGTTGTCCGGACCGGTAAATACCGGTGTCTACCTGATGAAAATTATCCGTATACGGCGACATATTGCACGCCCCGGTTATGGCGGCAAGCAGAGAAAATAGCAGTAATTTGAATATAAGATTTTTCATATTGATGATAATATAGTTTCTTAAAAGCAAAAAAACGAGCGCAAAAAGCAAAAATAAATTTGTAATCTCTTATATTCATATTAAAGTATCACATAAACTAAGTTTTTTGGAGAGACTGAGTATGAAGTTGCAGGTTTATGTTTTAACGGGCTGTCCACATTGTCGGGCAGCGGTAGCCTATTTAAAGGAACATGGTATACCTTTTATTTCTCATGATATAGAGGAGCAGCCTCCGGAAGTAGTCGACGCGGTGGTGAAAGCCAATGGCGGCGAGGACTGGGTGGTGCCAACACTTGAGTATAATGGGAAATGGATCCCAGGTGAAGTTTTCAACGAAAAGAGATTTGAACAGCATTTAAAGCAACTCGGAGTAATTTGAACTAGTTCACGATGAGAAATTTTTATGTTTCATTAAAACCGGCCGGGGCGCTTTGCAATATGTCCTGCAGGTATTGTTATTTCCTTCATAAGCAGGAGATGCTGCAAAGTGATGAAGTAATGTCCCCGCTGGTTCTGGAAACTTTTACCAGAGACTATATTGCCAGTCAAAGCAGCGACACGGTGACTTTCAGTTGGCAGGGCGGGGAACCGGCCATGGCCGGCCTGGAGTTCTATCAACACGCCATCAGTCTGCAGAAATGGTATTGTCCGCCTGGTAAATACATCAGAAATAAGATCATTACGAACGGTACCTTATTCAATGAACAGTGGTTTGAATTTCTCAATGAGAACCGTTTCATCGTCGGAATCAGCCTTGACGGCCCTCCGGAAATAAACGATATTCATCGCCTGCCTCCCAGTTCGGATCGAATACTTGAGTGTATCGCCGGCTTGAAGTCGTGGGAAATTCCTTTTTTTACCTTGACATCGATCCATGATGCCAACAGTTCCAAGCCATTGGAGGTCTATCATTACTTGAGAGACGTCGTCGGTTCCGTGGAAATGCGTTTTTCTCCGGTGGTGGAAATCAAAGATTTCGCCACGATCGCTCCCGGTTATTGGGAATACCGCAAGCTTGATATTCCGGAGAAACTCGATGATTTCGTCACCGACTGGAGCGTCCGTCCATTGGATTACGGGAAATTCATGACTGAAATTTTTCGTGAATGGTATAAAAACGATCATGGTAAAATCATGATTCCATTTTTTGAGGCTCTGCTTGGAGAGTGGACCGGAAGCGGTACTACCCTCTGTACTATTTCCGAGTCATGCGGAAAAATCCTGACCCTGGACCGTGACGGCAATTTATATTGCTGCGACCATTTTTGTTACCCGGAATATCAGGTAGGCAATATCCTGGATACCCGTCTTTCGGTTTTGGCTAAGAATCCTAAAATCATTGAGTTCAGTAAATATAAACGCGGGATTCCGCCGGAATGCATCAAGTGTTCATACTATCCGCTATGCCGCGGCGGTTGCCCCAAGAACCGTTTTGCCCTGACCAGTTCCGGCAACCCGGGCCTGAATTATCTCTGCCCTGGAATGAGCTATTTCTTTCAGCAGACGGCGCCGACATTTGAAATTATTGCGCAGGATATGAAAGAGGAATTATGGAGAGTCAGGAAGCGCTGATTATTTGTCAGTAACTTCGTGGATGATATCGACAAACTCTTTTTGTGAGATTTCCTCCAGAGCTTTGCCTTTGGAATGCAGTTTCTCATTGACCTTGATCGCGGTTTCAGTCATGCGCTCATGAGTCTCCTCCGAACCGCCGACCAGATAAAAATTATCGCCTTTGGTGATACGTTTGTGCCCATCTTCGTTATCAAGCCCCAATCCCATCATCATAGCTTTGATATTTTTATCATCTTTTGATGCGACCATCATCTGTCTCCAATTATTTTTTAATACTCAGGCTTAATATAACATAATTGGCTCAAAAGTCAATTGGTTGAAATTTTAATGAAAAATCAATCCCATTCAGTATTGACAGAATCACGGCTTGGCTGTATATTAATTCATATATTAACATGGAGTGTTCAAATATGAACAATAATATACCCGCAGTGGAAAAAACCATCGCATTGCTGGATTACATGGCCGGGCGGCAGGAGAGAGTTTCCCAGGCTCAATTGAAGAAGGAACTCGGCATTTCCATGAGCACCACTTACCGTATTCTCCAGACTCTACTGGATTATAATTGGGTGGTGAAACATTCCAACGGAACTTATGAGCTTGGCAACGGGCTGTTGCCTTTGCTGTGCAGTTTTCGCGGCGGGATGAAAATGCTGGAAAATTTTCAGTCGGTGATTGATCGCACTGCCCGTAATTTCGATATTGCCTGTAAAATTTCGATCCGGCGCGGCGATGAACAGGTCACCTTGATGCGGGCGGAACCGGATGCCCCGGTGGTTCTAACCGGTAAAACCGGATCGCATTTCCCGGTCATCGAGGGATCGGTGGGAGCGGCGCTGCTGTGCGACGAAACCGCGCCGATCATTGACGAGTTGATAAAGCATTGCCAGGTGGACATTCCGGAGAGGAACAATCCGGATATTCTGTTCGACGGCATCGAGAATATAAGAACCCGCGGTTATGCTTTGAACAGGAACAACCGCTGGCGTATCAGTGCGCTGTCTTCGCCGATCCACGACCGTGAACGGATGGTAATCGCGGCCATAACTTTTGTGGTGCCGGAACTGGAGATCAGTTCCGAGAAACTGAACAATCTCGGCGGTATTCTCATGGAAGCCGCACGCGAATGTGAAAAATGCCTGTAACTCAATGGAGAACATTATGATTAATAAAATTGATCCTTCGACACTGAAAATCACCGATATGCGGTTTGCCGATATTGACGGCGCTCCGAAACGCTGTACCCTGATCAAAATTTTCACCAATCAAGGGATTGTCGGCTACGGAGAAGTCCGCGATGCCTCCAGCCGGACTTATGCGGCGATGTTGAAAAGCCGGATTCTGGGTGAAAATCCTTGCAATGTGGAGAAAATTTTCCGCCGGATCAAACAATTCGGCGGGGATTCGCGTCAGGCCGGCGGCGTCTGCGGAATTGAAGTGGCGTTGTGGGATATTGCCGGCAAGGCGTGGGGAGTTCCGGTCTGGCAATTGCTCGGCGGCAAGTTCCGGGATAAAATCCGGATTTACTGCGATACCGACTCCGAGGGCGGCGGCCGCGATATGGGCAAGGCGTTGAAAGAACGCATGGAGCAAGGTTATACGTTCCTTAAAATGGACCTCGGGATCGAATTGCTGATGGATGTACCCGGAGCATTGTCCGCACCGCTGGGCTTCCTGGAAAAAATGCGCGAATACAAGAAAACGGTTTTCACTACGCCGCACGGTTCGATTGATCCGCGGGCAATGCGCGGCGAGGCTTATGATCTTTTTAACACCGCCCATCCTTTTACCGGTATCCATATTACGGAAAAAGGTCTGGATTACCTGGAAAAATACATGGCGGACTGCCGGGAGGTAATCGGCTATGAAATTCCGCTGGCGATCGACCATCTCGGTCATATTCCTCTCGAAGACTGCATCAAGCTGGCCAAACGGCTGGAAAAATTCAATCTCGCCTGGATGGAAGATCCGGTGCCGTGGCAGATGACCGGTCAATATGTCCGGTTGGCTAATTCCACTACCACTCCGATCGGAACCGGCGAAGACATGTACCTGAAAGAATCTTTCAAGCCGCTGTTTGAATCCGGCGCGTTGGCGGTGGTGCATCCCGACGTTCTGACCGCGGGCGGCATTATGGAAACCAAAAAAATCGGCGATATGGCCGAAGAATTCGGAGTTCAGATGTCGATTCACATGGCGGAGAGCCCGATCGCCTGCCTGGCGGCAGTGCATGTGGCGGCGGCTACACGCAATTTCATGTCGCTGGAGGTTCACTCCGTCGACGTGCCGTGGTGGAGCGATCTGATTTACCCGAAACTGGAAATCAAGAACGGTTACATCGAAGTTCCGAATAAGCCCGGGCTCGGCATCGACGACTTGAATGAAAAACTGATCGCGGAAAAGCTTCACGCTGATTTCCCGATTGCCTGGGATTCGACCGAGCAATGGGATAAAGAATGGTCCAATGATCGTCAATGGTCTTAATAATAGAAGGGAATAAAATTATGCCATCTCTACAAGATTTGAAAATTCGTTCCAAAGAAGCCGGGCTGATGAAGCTCGACCAATTGATTGCCGTGCGCCAGCGTATTCCGAATTGCGAACTGCCGATCCCGGTCAAAGAACTCTGCGAGCGCTATGAGAAACTTTATACCGGATGCATCAACGACGTGATGCGCGAGCTTTGTCTGCTGGACCAGAACCTGCCCAGCAATATCATGCCGCTACGCGATGAAATGGTGGTTTGCGGCGAGGCGTTCACCGTAAAGAGTTCCCCGCAGGTCATGATCGAGGGCGAAATGTCTTTTCGTGCTCAGATGCTTGATGATATGAAGCCGGAAGGAGTGGTGGTCTGGGATACTTCCGAAGACACCGAAGGTTCGCTCTGGGGCGGCGTGATGACCGCGACCGCGATTTCCAAACAGATCCGCGGCGCGGTAATTGCCGGCGGTATTCGCGACACCAAACAGATTCTCGAGCAGAATTTTCCGGTTTTCTACAAATACCGCACCAGCAACGGCTCGCTCGGGCGCTGCATGATTACTCATTATCAGGTCCCGGTGAAAATCGGCAAGGTGACGGTACGTCCCGGTGACATTATTTTCGGTGATATCGACGGGGTGTTGTGCATTCCGCGCGAAATCGCGTATGATGTGCTGCTGCGCGCAGAAGGGATCGAACGCAACGAAGTCGATATTTTCTCATGGGTCCGCCAAGGGGATTCCATCGCCGAAATCATCGAAAAGGGCGGATATTTTTAAAATTGAAAATTGAAAATGGGAAATTGAAAATGGCTAAGCGTAAGAAATCTTCTTCGGCGATGAGCGAGGCTTATTGGAAGTTGTGGAATGATGATGTTCAGAAGCAAATCGACCATGATATCGAGAAGTACCGCAAGGCGGATGCTTCGCTGAAAATCGCCGGTATTCCGAAGGGAGCCGAGGTGAAGGTCGAGCAGATATCGCACCAATTTATTTTCGGGGCGCATATCTTCAATTACAATCAGTTGGGAAGCACGGAACGTAATAACCGTTACAAGGAATTGTTCGGAACGATTTTCAACTCGGCGACGATTGCTTTTTACTGGAAAAAATTCGAATTGGTCGAGGGAAAACCACGTTTCAAAAGTGAATACCGGGATACGGAAGAATATTGGAATAGCGCGTCCGATCCCAAGAATGAGCCGCATTGGCGGCGTCCGGCGACCGATCCGGTAGTTGAGTTCTGCGAAAGCAAGGGCGTACGGCTTCATGGGCACCCCCTGGTTTGGGGAAATTACCGTTGGCAATATCCGGAATGGCTGCTGAAAAAACTTCCGGCGGATATTCTGGCTAAAATCGAGTTTGATAAGTTGACCGGTAGTTTCGTTCCGGATATTTTTCCGGGATTTACGGCGGAACAGGTCGAAAAAATCGTTCCGGAGTTCATGGACGAACTCAATACGCAAATGGCCAGGCGGATCCTGCAAATCGCCAATCATTACAAAGGGCGCATTCACAGTTGGGACGTGGTCAACGAAAGCGCCATCGACTATGTGCAGGGGCGAATGGCGCCGGACGCCGGTATTTGCAAAAGTGCTTACTGCCTGATGCCGGGAGATTACACCTACCGCGCATTCAAAATCGCCGATGGAGTTTTCCCGAAAAGCCTCAAGCTCAATATCAATGATTACCGCCTCGAGCAGTGTTACACCGACCAGACCAAAGAGCTGGTGAAGCGCGGTTGCAAGATCGATATCATGGGCGCTCAAATGCACATGTTCGATCCCCAAATCTGCCTTAATATTGCCGATGGCCAGTCGGATGCCAAGGGCGATACCCAGTCACCCGCCAATATCCGGAAAACCATGGCAATGTTGAGCGAGGCGGACTTGCCGATCCACTTGAGTGAAGTAACCATTACCGCGCCCAATAACGACGAACGCGGTCAGGAAATCCAGGCGACGATTGCCCGCAATCTTTACCGGTTGTGGTTCAGTACCGAAAAGATGATGGGTATTACCTGGTGGAACGTGGTTGACGACTGCGGCGCGCCCGGCGAACCGTCGGTATCGGGGCTTTTCAGCCGCGACATGGAGCCCAAACCGTCTTTCCATGCGCTTAATGATCTAATCAACAAGGAATGGAAAACCAGGACCTCAGTCAAGGCCGGTAAAAACGGTGCTGTCGAGTTCCGCGGTTTCCGCGGCAAATACCGCCTGAGCTGGCAGGACAAGGACGGCAAGGAATGCACCCGGGAATTTGACTTAAGTTGAGGAGTTCGAATGATGTTTCCTGAATTATTTTCTTTGAAGGGAAAAACGGCGTTGATTACCGGTTCCAGCCGGGGCATCGGGCGTGCTGTCGCGTTGATTTACGGCGAGGCCGGAGCCCGAGTTATTTTTCATGCCAGCAAGCCTTCGGAACGCCTCGATGAAACCCTTGCCGCTGCACGCGGCCGGGGTTTCGAATGTAGCGCCGTTACTGCTGACCTGGGTAATGATAAAGAGGTCGCAGCCATGATGGCCGAGGCCGGGACGGTAGATATTCTTGTCATGAACGCTTCCACTCAGAAGTATTTGACACTGGAAGAATTCGAGGTTGAAGAATTCGCGGTGGAATTCAACACCAACGTCCGGGCTTCTTTTCAAATGGTCCAGGCGGTTTTGCCGGGGATGATTGAGCGTAAATTCGGTAGGATCATTGCGATCGGCAGCGTTAACCAGGATAAGCCTTCGCCGCGGCTGGGAATTTACGCGGCAAGCAAATCCGCGCAATTGAACCTGATTGTCAATCTGGCGCGCAATTATTCGCAATACGGTATCACTGCCAATAACATTGCTCCGGGAGTCATCGGTACCGACCGCAACCAGGCCGCGCTCAATGACCCGGAAATGGTCAAAGTGCTGCTGCAGGGAATACCGGCCAGGCGTTTCGGCGTTCCTGAGGAGTGCGCGGGGGCTGCGTTGCTTCTGGCCTCGGCCGCCGGCGCTTATATCACCGGGGCCGATATTCCGATTGCAGGCGGCATGCAACTTTAAAAGGGGAAAGAGAAAAGATAAAAGGGGAAAGGGGGGAGAGGGGGATTATTGGAGATGGAGGGTTTCTCCGGGGATGAGAGTTTTGGGGTAAATGCCGGAGGGGGTGTGGAAGATGAAATCTCCGGCGCGGGAGGCGGTGATGTCGGCTTGGAATGAACCGTCAGACCAGGCAAGATCTATCGTCAGGCCGCCGCGGGCCCGGAGGCCGTTGATACGGCCGGAGTGCCAGGCGGAGGGCAGGGCGGGGAATAATTCTACGATGATTTTGTTGCCGGAGCGTTTGTGGCTTTGGAGCAGCATTTCGCCGATGGCGGCGGTGACCCCGAAATTGCCGTCGATCTGAAATGGCGGGTGGGCATCGAACAGATTCGGGTAAATACCGCCTTTCTGATAATTGACGACGGCTTCCGGTACTACGGGTGTGAGCAGGTTTTTGATTACCTGGCAGGCGCGGTTGCCGTCACCGAAACGAGCCCAGAGAGCCACACGCCAGCCCATGGCCCAGCCGGTACTGAAGTTGGAACGGCGTTCAAGGGAAACCCGCGCGGCCTGGAAATATTCCGGAGTCTGTTCCGGGGTGAATTCCGCACCCGGATAGGCTCCGTATAAATGCGAGAGGTGGCGGTGATGAATTTCGAACTCGGCAAAATCTTCGCCGAATTCGAGGAGTTGGCCCTCCGAGCCGATGGCTGGGCGGCGTAATCGGGGTAGGGCGGCGGCGACTTCGTCGATGAAATCGTCGGATAATTGTAGAATTTCAGCGCATTCGAGAATGCTTTCAAAGGTTTCCCGGATGATCGACATATCCATCAGTGAGCCGGAAGCGACTCCGGCCGATTCTCCGGAACGGGGATCGAGGAAGCGATTTTCCGGTGAAGTAGAGGGGGAGGTTTCGAGGACTCCGTCGGGACGTTCGACCAGAAAGTCGAGGAAGAATTCGGCGGCCCCGCGAATTATCGGATAGCTCCGGCGGAGAAAATCCGGATCGGGATGATAGCGGTAATGTTCCATCAGATGACGGCAAAGCCAGCCGCCGCAAACCGGCCAGAAAAGAAATTGCGCGTAGCCGACCGCCGTGGTGACGAATCGCCAGAGGTCGCTGTTATGATGAATGCACCAGCCGCGGGCGTGGTAAAAATTTTGAGCGGGCTCCCGGCCTTTTTCTGCGCAATCGACAATAAATTGAAAGAGCGGTTCGGCGAATTCCGGCAAATTGGCGGTTTCGACGTGCCAATAGTTCATTTCGGTATTGATGTTGGTAGTGTAATCGCATCCCCACGGTGGAGAAATCAGTTGATTCCAGACGCCCTGCAGGTTGGTGGCCTGAGTTCCTGGCCGGGAGGAGGCTATGGTCAAATAGCGTCCGTAATTATAGAGCAAAGCCGCCATCGAGGGGGCAAATGAATTGGAGGCCAGTCGCTCGGGAATTGTGGCATTGTCTTCCGGTGAATCGGAAAGCTGCAGTATGGACCGGGCGAAAATCGGTTGATAATCGGCCAAGTGTTCCGCATGGAGTTGTCTGTATGATATGGACATGGCTTTTTGCAGGTCGTTATGAGCCAGCGTCCGGTAGTCGATGCCGCTGTTTTCCGGGGAAGTTTTCCAGTCTTTGAAATTGGAGCGGATAGCGATATAAATTATCGCGTGATCGGCGTTGGTCACCTTGAGAATACCATTGGCGGAAGTCTGGCTGCCGCCTTTGACGACGGCTCCGGCCAGCATCCGGTATTTGATGCCGGTGCGGCCTTGTTCATCCTGCCAGGTAATGATATCGCGGCGGTCGTAAACGGGACACTCGCCGTCGAAAAAGATCATCGCGCCGTCCGAGCCGGAAATCCCGTGAATAATGGACGAAAAATCCGCTTCAAAGGAAAGCGATCCGGGCAAGTCCGCCGTAATTTCGTACACGATAACCTGAGCCGGGAACGAGGCGAAAGCGTGTCGGCGGAATCCCCGGTAGCTGCAGGAAAATCCGGCGTTTCTCAGGTCGAGTTGACGCGAATAATCGATGGCCTCATGATTCGGGAAACGGATATTGAGCTCTCCGGCGGGCAGATACGATTGGCAGTCATGATCGCCCATGTTGGCGGAGATGAACTGATCGGCTTCGGTGAACTTGCGTTCGGCAATCAGTTGGCGGGCCTGGCAAAGATATTCGTACATGCCCTGCTTGTATTGAAAATCCGGCAGGCCGGACCAGAGAGTATCTTCGTTCAGGGCGATTTTTTCGATATTGACTCCGCCGAAAACCATCGCGCCGAGGCGGCCGCAGCCGAGCGGGAGCGCGCTTTCCCAGTATGGGGCCGGTTCGCGGTACGTGAGAACGCAATTTGAGGTTTTCATGTTCACTCCTTGAAACAAGAGGCGAGGGGTAATTTCTGTTTTTGAGCGTCTTCCACGATCATGGCGGCGACGGCTTCCGCGCCTTTTTTGCTGAGGTGGGTGTTGTCTTTGGAGCCTTGCGGATACGAGGGGTATTCGCCGGGTTCGCTCCAATTGAAATATTGCGTGGTATTTTCTTTGCCCTCGAGGGTCAGCCAGTCCATGGTGAGCTGGTTGGCGTCGATCAAAGGTGTGCCGGTTTCGGCGGCGACTTCACGCATGGCTTGCGGATAGTTTTCCAGCGATTGTTTTAAAGCGCCGCCGGGGCCGAAGAAATGCCGTCGGGCAATCGAGGTAATCAGAACGGGATTGGCTTTGGCCTCGCGAACTTCGGCGACGTATTGCTTGAGGAAGGTCCGGTAGTCGGTTTTGTCATCGGCGTAGCGGTCCGGATCTTGGGGCTTTTGGTCGTTGTGACCGAATTGGATCAGGACATAATCACCGGGTTTGACCTCGCGGAGCAGGCCGACCCAGTGCTTCCGGAAACTGCGGACGCTCTGGCCGCTGATGGCACGGTTGTCGACTTTGACACCTGATTTGAGATGAGCGGAAAGCATCTGGCCCCAACCGGCCATGGGGGCTTCGCTTTCTTTGTAGTTGCGGGCGGTGGAATCACCGGCAATGAAGATGGTTTGAGCGGAGCATAACAGCGCTGAAAACAATGTGCAGACAATCAGAATATTTCTCATAAGATTCAATTCCTTCTTAAATTTCAAACTCCCTTATTCTATTTCAGGGGCGTACAATAATTCTTCCGGGGTGAAGGCGAGAGCGGCAGCTTTGACCGGGAATTGCTGTGGAGTACGGAGGGTGTATGAAAAACGGTGAATTCCCGGATTCAGCTCAAATGGTGCATGGCGATCCTTCCCGGATTCAGCCTTGACGCCAACCCAGCGGAATGAAACCAGTTTGGCGCTCGAGAGTACTCCTTTGAGTTCCTTGCCGTCATCGAGCTTGAGATTGATCGCATACGGTGGATTATCCGCATAGAGAAACAGGTAGTATTTGCCGGGCTGAGTTACATTGAATTCGATGGAATTGTCCTTGGATGAGGTTGCGTAAATGACGTTTTTGCGGTCATTTTTAACCCGGGCCGTATCCTGGGAAAAATCGGCGGAAACGGATACCGGGCGCGACAGTCCTTCCGGGGTTCGGATCAGGAAGGCCGCCCGGTAGTTTCTTGCATGTTTAAGTTTTTCCGGGTGAATGGTGATGGTCAGTTCAACCGCTTTACCGGGTGTCAGCGTGCCGGAATTCGGGGTGACGGTGAAAAAATCGGCGGTTTGATTTTGCTGAATGCGGAACGTGTTCGCCTCCGTAGGATTGAGGGAAACAGTGGCGGTGAGTTGGGACGGATTGAACACCAGTTCGGTGTCGGATACGGTGAAATTCAACGGGCGGTAGGGAAATTGGAGTGACGGCACTCCGGCATTGGCTCCGGCTTGAGGCAGAAAATTCGGGATTTGAACCGCGCTTTTCGCGCCGGGGCTGTCAGAAGCAAGAGCGGAGTTGCGGTCAAATACCGGGTTAGCGAATTGAAGCGGTCCGGAGCTGAATCCGAGCTTGATTGCGGCATCCAATTTGTCGGCGGCATTTATGGCGAACAGGTTGCCCGCAATGAGTGATTTTTCCTGGAAAACTTCCTGTTTAATGGAGGATTGATGGAGGGTGGCGAAGACGTTATTCATGATGACGCCTTTCAAGATACCGTCGGGCTGGTATTCCTTGCGCGGGCCGCCGAAGCCGCTGAGGCCGGACATGGCACCGCGAAACGTGTTGTTGAGGATATAAACCCGGCCGTCGCCGACGAAATGATAGTTGTTTTTGACCGCGCTGCCGGCGACGCCGAATTCATCGCCGAGCGTGCTGAAAAGATTGTTGTAAAGATACGAAGGTCCCTTGATACAGGGCGCGGTACTGACGCCGCACAGGCTGAATTCGAATTTGTTCAGAAATACGCGGGCATTCATCTGGCCGCCATCCAGCTCGATTCCATCGTCATTGGCGAGGACAAAATAGTTGCCTTTGATTTCGGCGTCGCGACAGGGGCCGCCTTCCGGATGTCCATTGTTGGCGCCTTCGACGGCGTCATTCCAGCGGTTGGTGTCGCCGCCGACAAAGTCGTTGTAGCGCAAGGTCAGTTCGGCGGCGGCGTTATTGAATACCGCAGTCGGGCCGGAGGGGTGGGAGTAGTACCAGGGATTGGCGATGGCCGTGGAGTCGTGGATGTAATTGCGCTCGACCAGCGCGCGGACTGTCCGGTTCAGGTAGACACCGGCATGAAAAGTAATCATGCGGCCATTATCATAATAATATTTGCCGTCGATATCGGGGCGGTGATTGCCGCGTTCGCCGAAGTTGGCGATATCACAATTGAGGATTTGAATATCGGAGCTGTTGAGGGCATGTATGCCATAGACCCGGCCGCCGCGAACAGTGAGGCCGTCCAGGATGACGTATTTGGCGTGATTGAGGAGAATGACTTCGCCGGATTTGCCGTCGCCCTGCAGGATGAATCCGGGCTCGGCGGTGTAGCGGATGTAACCCTCCGGGGTGCCGCAGTCGGTGATCTTGAGATGGCCTTTGAAATTTTCCTTACTTAAGGTGATTGTTTTGGCTACCGGAACAGCGGCGGTCCGGGTCTGAAAAATAGCTTCGAATTCTTCGAGTTTACCGGTGTCGTTGATCTTGAGCTTTACTTCATATGCGGTGTTTTCTTTGAGGTTGACGATACTGGAACGGGCCATTTTTTCCTTGAGATCATAAACGGGGGCAAGGGCGGGCAGCCAGTCCGAATTGCCCTTTTCCCGGTAGAAGATTTCGCATTGAAAGTCTTCGGCTTTTTCCGCCTGGCACGAGGTCAGGTAGATACTGCAGGTTTCGTAGCCGGGAACTGTCTGCAGCCGCGAGCGGGGCTTCAACATGATTTCCTTGAATAGGACCTTGGCTCCAACGTTTTCCGGTTTCTGAAAGACCCGGAGAAGACATTGAATTTTATCCGCATCCAGAGTATTGAAACTGACGGACAGAATGCCGGGAATTGCGGAATTCGGAGGAGAATTGTAGCGTTTGAGTTCCTTGCCGTCTTTATCCATCAGTTTGACCGAGAGATAGGCGATTCCCGGTTGGGGGCTCTGTACGGAAGCGGAGAAAACCATGTCCTGATTTTTGCCGGGTGACGGCAAATTTTGAATGGCGGCTCCGTCATGTTTGTTTTCATTTTTTATTTCCAACTCTGTATCGCCGGATTCGAGTATAACGAGGCCGGTAACGCCGGGATTGGTGTTTTGCCAGCGGTTGGACAGTTCCTGCGCCTGAGCGGAGAACAGTATTAAAGACAGAAGCAACAATAATTTTTTTACAGTCATGATCTTAAATTCCTTAATATATTACCAGATGCTTTCGTGCCAGTGGAAATTCGCTTTGTCGGCGCTGACGGAACCGGAGACGATTTTGGTGCGGATGTCGGTATCGGAGACCCAACCGATGTGAAGATCTCCAAATGCGACATTGCTGCCGTGAGTATGACGCCGGGCGAAAAATTCGCCGTCGAACATCAGGGTCCGGGTATACGGGGAAGTCGGTATCGTGCCGTCCAGTTTGGCCGAGGTTACATCCATCATCAGAACCTTAAGGGCGGGGCGTTTGAGGCTGGCGTATTGCTGGTAGCGTTGCCTGGAGTCGGCGGGGTCGTCGCCGAAAATATATGTATTGATGCCATAGCTGGTGTTGGGGCTGCCGGTGTCGTGGTCGCAATAATCTCCAACGCCGTCACGACGGCCGGAGGGACAGACTGCAACCGGGTCCAGCGGACCGGTCGTTATCCGGCGGGAGGAAAAATACGGAACCAGGGTTTTTCCGGCATTGGCGGCATTGATCGGGCCGAATACGTAACGGCTGTCATAACCGGATTTGGCTACAGCCATACTGCCGCCGTGGTCGTCGGCATACAGCGCCCCGGCATAGGCGAGTTGCTTTAAATTGCCGGCGCACTTGATGGTTCTGGCTTTGTCCCGGGCTTTGTTCAAGGCGGGAAGAAGCATCGCGGCCAGTATTGCGATGATCGCAATCACAACCAGGAGCTCGATAAGTGTAAAATTCTTTTTCATTTCCGGATTTTCCTAGATTTTATATTGGTTATTTAGAGACTCGGATGCCTGGATTTCCAAAAATATACGGACAGCGTCGGCGAGCTTTCGCAACGATTCTTCCAGCGGTTTGTTGGGGTCCGCGATGATCATGGCGATACCGTTTTTGACCAGCTTCATCAACTCCGGGGAATCCATGTTATATTTGGCGGACATGTTGGCCATTTCTTGCCGAAACAGGCAGTCGCGCGGGTCTTCGGCGGAAATCGAACGCATGGCCGCGGACTTGCGAATTGGAATGCCGTATTTTTCGTCGGCGATGTAATTCTGGACCTGTTCCGAGAGCATGAACGAAATGAACCGGGTGATCATTTCCGGATCGACGCATTCGCGGCGGACGCAGAGCAGCTCGGTGGCCTGCGAAGTTTTGGTATTGCCGCCAGGCATTTGCGGGAGCGGGACCGCCTTCCAACCATCATAATTGTGGTGTTTGAAAAAACACAGGCTCTGACGATCGGTGAGCAGCATGGCGGACTGGTCGGCTATGAACGTCTGCAGGAAGCCATCCTCATAATGCATAGGGCCGAGAATCCGGTAAAGCTCCCGAACCGCCGCGACCCCCGCACAAGTTTCCGGCGAATCGATTTTGACCGGGTCGGCGGAACCGGTTTCCAGAATCAAGCCGCCGCACCTGAATACAAAGTTGATCCAGAAAAAAGGCTCCGGATAAAAATTGAGCACCCGGTCGGAAATAAGGTGTTTCCTCAGCTCCTGGACCGTAGCGAGAAATTCGTGCCATTGCCAGTTGGGATGTGGCTCCGGGCAATGATATTTCCTTAAGACTTTCGGATTGTAGATGATAACCCGTGGCGAAAAGATGAACGGAATGCCGGGCAGGGCTCCCTTCGAATCGACAAACCCTTGAAACGGAGTTTCGAAAAACTCCGAACCGTCGCCGTAAAGCTGCCGAAAATATGGGTAAAGATCCAGATAATCCGCTTTGTTCTGCTGAATATCGGTGGTGGTGCGAAGCTCGAACATGCCGCGCTCGAAAGCCGAACAGAAACGGAAATCCGGGAGGCCGGTTTCGACCAGTTTCTGTAACCCCGGGACCCATTCGCGCATGGGATCATAGTAGAGTAAATGGTTGGGCAACAGACTGCTTTGCCAGTTTTCGCGGACGACGCTTCCCTTGCGGTTGATGGATTGCAGTACCCCGGCCTGGGCCAGCGTATTGACCGCGTGCTGAACCATGGCGAATGAAGCATCCACCTCCTGCTCGATCTTGCGGGCGGAGGGAATTTGCTCGCCGATCCGGTATTCGCCGGACTCCAGTCGGTCCAGAATATAATCGCAAACCTGTGATACTTTGTCCTTCATCAAATGTCCCTTCATGACTGATTATGTCAGATGGTAATATTATACATCGAGTGCTGATTATGTCAACAGTTGAAAGTGAAAATATTTGGAAAATAAAGAGCGATTTGCAGAAAGGCTCGGGAGGTGCTATGTTACTTCAATGCAACATGGGCGGAGGTTTTATTATGGAATTCAGAAAAAAATTGATCGTCAAGCCGGGAGATAAGGTCAATCTCTCCAAAGTCAATCCGAATGAAAATTTCGGCATTATCAAAGATGAAGATGTTTTGGAGCGGATTGAGGCTCACAATAAGAAATTGGCCGAGCTTCAGTTTAAGCTCTACGCGGAAAATAAACGTTCGCTGCTGATCGTGCTGCAGGGGATGGACGCCGCCGGGAAGGACGGAGTCATCAATCACGTGCTGGCGGCGCTCAATCCGCAGGGCTGCCGCGCTCAATCTTTCAAAACCCCGAGTACGCTGGAAATGTCGCACGATTTCCTCTGGCGTATCCACCTGGCGGCGCCGAAGCGGGGCGAAATCGTGATTTTCAACCGCTCGCATTACGAAGACGTGCTGATTCAGCGGGTCCACAACATCGTCCCGGAAAAGGTCTGGCGCGAGCGTTACGAGCTGATCAACGATTTCGAAAAGCTGCTGGTGAAAAGCAATACCACCATCGTCAAATTCTACTTGCACATCAGCCCGGAGGAACAGCTCAGCCGGTTCAAAGACCGCCTCGACGACCGTTCGCGGCAATGGAAAATCAGCACCGCCGATTACGACGAACGCAAACTCTGGCCGGATTACCAGGAGGCATTTGAGGAAGTATTCAAACAGTGCTCCACCGATATCGCGCCCTGGTATATCATTCCGTCCAACCGGAAATACTTCCGCAACCTGGCGGTTTCGTCCATTTTGCTCGAAGTGATGCGGGACATGAAAATGGAGATCCCCCCGGTAACCGTGAATATCAAGGAAGTTCAGAACGAATACAAGCAAGCGAAAGCCTGGGAAAAAGCCGGTAAAGACCCCTCCGGCCACTGAGTTTCTATTTTTTTACAAAGGTTTTCAGATCGAAGAGCGAACCCTTTTTGATGGTTTGGACCCGCCCGTCGGCAGAAAGAGCATTGGAGTTTCCGGCATGGCAGTAATCGATTCCCCACGATGATTGGGTCGGATCATTGCAATAGGGTAACTCTGAATATGCGGCAGTATGGAAACGGAGCCGAGGAATGCGAGTTCCTCCGGCTTGCACTTCGGCGGCGATGACTGAGGCCGGATAAATGGAAGTGATCTTCTTCGTTTTATCCAATGCCACGGCTGAAGCCGGAGTGGCGGGATTGTAATACTCCGCCATATAACCATGGGCATTGGCCTGCCCAAGTGTAGTGGGATTACCGCCAGTGTCGTAATTACAGGTGGTGACGTCATAACTTGCTCCCCGGAGAGAGGAAGCGAGCGGTAGTACTCCGAGGGTGGTTCGAACACACCAGAATATATTCTTACGGCTGTCATACGGCCACTTGTTGGGAGCCCATGCCGCCGCATCCCCCATACTGACGTAAGGGCCGATATCGTAGCACCAGTAATCCGCCGGAGGCAGGTAGTCATGGTAGTCTCCGGTGTATTGGGCGATACCCAGGCCGATGTTCTTCAGATTGCCGGCACATTTGATCGCCAGCCCTTTTTCGCGGGCTTTGTTTAACGCCGGCAGAAGCATGGCGGCGAGAATCGCGATGATCGCGATCACGACGAGGAGTTCAATCAAAGTAAAATTTTTTTTCATTCGGGCCTCCTGTTTTTGATTCTACTTCATAATATAATTCAGAGACTGTAAAATAACGTTTCATTGTTCCTCCTTTTGTTTGAGAGTTCCTTTGGCATAGCAGAAGATATTGTGTCCGTCATAGAGATAGGGAAAGGGAGAGAAGGCTTCTCCGCGATGAATGGTTACCGGCAGAAAATGGATCTCATCACCCGCCTTTGGAGCATTGCCTTGCATGTAATTGGGAAGCGCCGAGAAGGGTATGGCCATCTCAATCCGGTAGCCCGTTTCATTCTGTTTCAGTGCATAGCGCAGTCCGGTCAGGGTACCTTCATGC
>JAVBRM010000187.1:0-4235 GCA_031548025.1 Victivallaceae bacterium
GGGTAAACACTGCGGCGATTTCAAAACCGTTGGCCAGCAACTGTTCGATCCCCACGCAACCGATATTGTGGTAAGCAAAAACGACACATTTCATTGGTTATATCCTCCAAAAATTGATATATTAATTAATTTGATTTTTTACGTCCGACAACCGTTTCGACAAAATAAGGCGGCCTGGCCCGGACATCATAATACATCCGTCCGATATATTCCCCCAGCAACCCAACCGCGATCAATTGCACGCCGGCCACGATGAAGAAGAAAGCCATCAGGGTAAATACTCCGTCCGCCGCCCACTTGGCGCCATAAGCGAAACGGAATACCAATACCAGGAAACCGAAAAGGATTCCCAGGATCGAAACAAATCCGCCGACATAGCTCATCACCCGCAACGGAGCGGTGGTCATGCAGGTCAGCAAATTGAATTGCAGATTGATCAGTTTGAGAATGGAATACTTCGAGGTGCCGACGGTGCGTTCGCTGTGGCCGACATCGATTTCACAGGTATTTCTGGCAAAACTGTTGCCGAGCACCGGAATAAACGTACTGCGTTCATTGCACATGAGCATGGCTTTGACGACCGGCGCACGGTAGGCGCGCAGCATACAGCCGTAGTCCTTCATTTTGACTCCGGTAGCTTTCTGGGCCACGCGGTTGACTACCCATGAGGGCATCTTCCGGAAAATGCTGTCTTTACGATGGGCACGCACGGTACCGACGACGTCGTATCCTTCTTCGGCCTTTTGAACCATCCGGGAGAATTCCTCGGGAGGATTCTGCAAGTCGGCATCGATGGTTATGATCAAATCGCCGGTCACTTCGCTGAAGCCCGCCATAATCGCCGAATGCTGGCCGTAATTGCGATTCAGAATCACCGCCACCACCTTGCCGTCGTGTTTATCGGCGGCTTCCGTCATGATGTCGATGGATTTGTCGCGGCTGCCGTCGTCGACCATCACCAATTCATAGTCCTTGCCGGTTTTTTCCAGCGAATCGAGACACCTGGTAATCAGTTCATTCAGACAGCCTTCTTCATTATACACCGGCACGACTACGGAAACTTTTTTGACAGTATAATCTTTTTTAATCATTGATTGTTTTTTCCTTTGGGTTCAATACGCCAGCAGCGCAGAGTCCTTGCTCCAGGTTTCTTAAACGGTGCACGCTCTTCCCGTAAATCTGGTTTATCCAAGGCAAGTTCAGGCAAACTTTCGCTTATTTCTTTGAAGGTACGATCCCGGCTCTCCGCAATGAAATACTTGGTGCTGACACTTTGTGACATGTAGTCTTTCAGTTCGTCAGGAGACTTCAGTACAGTGGCCGGCTCTTTCAGGTCAAGATAAAATATTATTTTAGGGTAAATCTTGGGATAGAAAACGATATTTTCCGGCTTGATATTGCCGACGGTTTTCTTCAATTCCATAGCAAACTCTTTTTCTTTGCGCAAGCGGCCGGCTTCAGGGTAAACTACCGACAGGGCCGTTCCCATCAGGATGGTCCCCGATACGATAATCGCCGCCCAGCGATAGGGCAAGCCGGTATATTTGACGATCAAGCGCCGCTGAGCCATCATGATTACCAGCACCGGAAGCGCGGCCACCACCATAGCCCAGATGATAATCCAAGGCAATGACATGAATTCCTGGAGCTGACCATGCAATTTTTCCGGCACCAGATGTTCCCAACTGATAAACCGAATGAAAACAGATCCGCAGATCAGCAGAATTCCCAGGATTCCGTACACCATGAGGAACCAATAATGAATCTGCGCCATCAGCTTGCGGCATTTATAGCGCCTGAGTCCGGCGATATATTCACTGATCAGGAGCGCCGTAAACGGCATGATCGGCAGAATGTAATACCAGCGGCGCGAACCGGAACAGGAAAACATCACGAACACCACCGCATTGGCAACCAATAGCCAGCGGGTATTCAAATTCAGCGTTTTCCAGCGCATAGCGACTGCGATAATGGCAAAAACCATCAATACTGCCCAAGGTGCCATAATCCGCGGCATATGGTACAAATAAGCGAAAAACGGCTCGTCGTCATGGTCGAACGGGTTGAATACCCGGATTACATTTTCCCGCCAGACCAGTTCCAGCCCGGACAAACCACTGTCGGGTGAAGTAAAACCCTCCGGCATCGCGGAACCCGCCGCAATCCAGAAAGTCGACATGTAGAGAATCATACAGATGACGGCAGCAAATCCATGGGATACTTTTACATGCTTCCGCCAGCTCTTGTCCATAATCACATATGCTGCGACCAGCAGAGGCGGAATCACCAGTGCCGGGAGCCCTTTGGTCAGCGCTCCGCCGAAACAGATCAGCCAGAAAATCAGGTAATGCCGGAATGATGCCCGGTCTTTGCAATAAAAGAACCAGCTCACCGCAATGATGACCGCGGTCATGTTCATGATATCGGCCGCGGCCAATCTCGCCGGGAAAATAAATCCCATCGACGACAGCAGCAGCCAGCCGGCAGTAATTCCAACCTGTTTCTTCCACAGCAGGGTTCCGAGGTAGATGGTGCAATACAACGCAGCCAATCCCGACAACGCACTCGGCAGACGGACCACGAATTCATTCAGCATTCCGAATGTCTTGGCAAAAAAGACGATCAACCAGTAGGATAGCAGCGGTTTATCGAAATAAACCTCTCCGTTGATCGCCGGATGGAACCAGTCTCCGGTAAAAAGCATTTCACGGGCGATTTCAGCCCAACGGTCTTCGGAAGCCCAAAGATCGTTGATGCCCAAACCATACAGTAAAATAAACGCGGCAAACACCCAAAAGACGATTATCGGTTTATTTTTGACTTCGGTTTTCTGTTTTTCCATCAGCGTTATCCCTTGAGCACTTCCTTGATCGCTTCGACGACGTCATCCTGATCGGCGAAGGTCATACCGGGAAAAAGCGGCAGCGAACAGATCCGGTCGGAATTGTATTCGGTTTCCGGCAGAATTCCGCGCTGGAATCCCATCTTTTCGCGATAATATTTATGCAGGTGAGACGCGACGAAATGAAGGCCGGTACCGATATTTTTCGCCTTCAACGCTTCCATGAACTCGGAACGGGTCATTTTATCGGTCGTTACCCGGACGATGAATAAATGCCAGGCATGTTTGTAGTCATAGCCGGTAGGTTCACTGAGCGGCTTGACACCGTCGACATCCTTGAGCAGTTCCTGATAACGGCGGGCCAAAGCTTCGCGTTTGGCGTTAATCTCCTCGAGCCGTTCCAACTGGCCGAGAGCCAACACCGCCTGCATATCAGGCATATTGTATTTGAAACCGAGCTCCTGAACTTCCGCCTGAGGCGCGCGTCCACGATTGCTCCGGTCAAAAGCGTCAACCGCCAGTCCGTGAAATTTCCACATCCGGAATTTCCGGGCCAGCTCGTCATCGTCGGTAACCACGGCGCCGCCCTCGGCGGTAGTCACGTTTTTAATGGCATGGAATGAGAAAATTCCACAGCCGTCGGCACAGATATGCCTACCTTTATAATAAGTTCCCATGGCGTGGGCGGCATCATCCACCACCGGAATATTTCCGGCAACCGCACGGATTCCGTCGATATCGCACGGCGCACCGGCATAATGAACGGGAATAATCAATTTGGTGGCACTGGTGATACATTTTTTCACCGACTCCGGAGTCACCATCAGGTTATCGCGGTCGATTTCGGCAAAAACGGGCGTTCCGCCGGCCAAAACGATCATATTTACAGTAGAAACCCAGGTCAGGGATGGAGTTATGACTTCATCACCGGGGCCAATATTCATTATTTTCATCAGCAGATGCATTCCAGCGGTAGCGGAAGTCACAGCTATAGCGTGCTTATTGCCTGTAATCCGGCATATTTCAGCTTCAAGAGCGACATTTTTCGGACCGGTGGTGATCCAGCCGGATTTCAAAACATCCACAACCGCGGCAATATCGCTGTCATTGATGCACGGCTTGGTAAAAGGTAAAAATTCATTCCTCATCATCAACCTCAACTTTGTCAATATAATCAATTAATATAGCGCTAGATTTCTTTAAAATCAATCAATGCGTCAGATATTTTTATTCTATTTGCAGAACGACGAGTCCACCAAAAAACCATTCGTGCATTTCCGTGCCTGTGATTTATCGCTTTGAGTATAAAAAAAAGGAGCCCGGAGCGTGATATGATCATGCATCCGGGCGAAAAAAAATCCGGCATCGTGCTACTCTCCCACAGTCTTATCTG